>JAZDKY010000091.1:0-10426 GCA_043802525.1 bacterium | reverse complement strand
CAATACGGTCTTGGGGACCCCGCCCATTTCATCCCCCCCCCCCCCCCCCCCCCCAGAGACGCCCGTCGACAACCTTCCCGACACGTGGGTCTGCCCGCTGTGCCAGGCGCTCAAAAAAGCCTTCGAAATGGTGTAACCCGTGAACCCTGCGACAGGAGGGCCAAGTTTACCCGCCTCTGGCGGCACCGAAGGCGACCAGGGCTCCCGCTTGTCCGCGGGCAGCCGGAGGCTGCCCCTCCTGTTTGGGCATCACGTCACAGGTCACCCCTACGGGCTCTTCCAGTCCTCATCCACCGCAACCGGGTTCCGCCACTCGTTATTGATCCCATGCATCAGCGCTTCGCCCTCGGCCGGACCCCATGACCCGGGATCGTAGGTGTACATCGGAATCTCCGGCCGGTTCTTCCACGCGCACAGGAATGGGTCGATCACCTTCCATGCCGCTTCGACCTCGTCCGATCGCGTGAACAGCGTGGAGTCGCCGCGCATCACGTCGAGAAGAAGGCGCTCGTAGGCCTCGGGCAGGTCGCGCTGCCAGGTCTGGGAATACGAAAAATTCATCGCGACGCTTTCAACCTGGACCTGCATGACCGGGCGCTTCGCAGAACAATGCAGGGCGATCCCCTCGTCGGGCTGGATGCGGAAAATGATCTGGTTCGGCATCGAGTGCGTCAGGTCACACACGTCGCCCACGCACTCCACGGTCTGGAACAACTGGAGCGGCGGCACCTTGAACTGGACCACGATTTCGGTCGCTCGTCGTGCCAGCCGCTTCCCGGTCCTCAGGTAGACCGGCACGCCCGCCCAGCGCCAGTTTTCGATGAAGAGCCGCATCGCGAGATACGTCTCGGTCATGGAGTTCGGGTTGATGCGATCCTCGGCGCAGTAACCCTTGATTTCCTTGCCCGCGACCCGCCCCCGCCCGTACTGCGCTCGGATCGAGCACAGCGGGACCTCGTCCTGGGTCAACGGCACGATGGACTGGAGCACCTTGAGCTTCTCGTTGCGGATCGCCTCCGCGGTCAGGTTGGCGGGCGGATCCATCGTCACCAGGCACAGCAACTGGAGCATATGGTTCTGAACCATGTCGCGGATCGCGCCGCTGGCGTCGTAGTATGCGCCGCGCCCGCTCTCCATACCGACGGTTTCCGATGCCGTGATCTGAATGTGGTCGACGAGGTGGTTGTTGAACAGCGGCTCGAAGATCGCGTTCGCGAAACGAAACGAGAGTATGTTCTGGACCGTCTCCTTTCCAAGGAAATGATCAATGCGGTAGAGCTGGCTTTCGTTCAGGTGATGCCGGACGGAATGGTTCAGGTCGATCGCGCTCTCGAGGTCATGCCCAAACGGCTTTTCGATGACGACGCGAGTCCAATGCGAGTCGAAGACCCGCCTGATCAGGTGGTGGGCTTTCAACCTGGCCACGACGATCTTGAACAGGTCCGGCTTGATGGACAGGTAGAACAGGTGGTTGCCCGGATACGTCTTTTCCTCCGCGAGCCGGACCTCCAGGGCCGTGTAGGCCGCGTCGTCCTCGATGTCGCCGTTATGGTAGTACAGCCTGTCGAGGAATCTCTTCAGCGGCCCGGGTTCGATCGCGACGCGGCCGAATGTGCGGATCGACTCGCTCATGAGCGCGCGGAATACGTCGTCGGTGTAATCACGGCGCGCGAACCCGACGATGGCGAACGCATCCGGCAGAAAGCCCTGCACGTACATCGCGTAGAGCGCAGGCATGAGCTTGCGGTGCGTCAGGTCGCCGGACGCGCCAAAAATGGTGATGGTGAAAGGTGTCCGGACCCGCATGCTGGGAAATGGAAAACTGTCCACCGCGCTGGATGGAGCACCTGACTGACTGCTGCCTGTCATAAGATTTTTCAATCTACACGATGCATACCACCTCGTCCATTGCAACCAAGCCCCAGTACCCATCGGCGGAACAAAGACTTCGCGCTGAATCCGGCCCCACCGTCGCGGTACGGTCGAATGCGCCGCCGGACCATCTATCGCCTTGCGGCGCGACGCAAAGCCTGTTTATGCTGCGGCCCTTACAAACGGACTCGCACGATGCAGATTTTCGTACCCAAGGAAGTGGATCCCCAAGAGCGGCGCACACCCGTCATCCCGGCCACGGTGGACCGGCTCGTCAAACTGGGCGCGGCCGTGGAAGTCGAGTCAGGCCTGGGCGCGACCATCGGGGCGACGGATGCCGACTACACGAAAGCCGGCGCGATTATCGCAAAGGACCGCCAGGCCTCGCTCGGATCCGCGGACATGGTCCTGCGCCTGCGCAAGCCGCCGCGCGAGGAAATCACCGCACTCAAGAAAGGCTGCATTCACGTCAGCTACCTCGACCCCTTCAACGAACACGACCTGATCCGCGACTTCGCCAAGGCCGGCGTCAGCGCCATCAGCCTCGAAATGATCCCGCGCACCACGCTGGCCCAGAAAATGGACGTGCTTAGTTCGCAGGCTAATCTCGCCGGCTACGCCGCGGTCATTCTCGCCGCAGAGCGCCTGCCCAGTATTCTCCCCATGATGATGACGCCATCCGGCACCATCTCCCCCGCTCGCGTGTTCATCGTCGGCGTCGGCGTGGCGGGCCTGCAGGCCATCGCCACCGCCAAGCGGCTCGGCGCCATCGTCGAGGCCTTCGATACCCGCCCGGTCGTGGAAGAACAGGTGAAATCACTCGGGGCAAAGTTCGTAAAGATCGACCTCGGCGTCACGGAACAGACCAAAGACGGTTACGCCAAGGCCCTGACCGAAGAACAGATCGCCCGGCAACGCGCAGGCATGGGCAGGGTCTGCGCGAATGCAGACATCGTCATCACAACGGCACAGGTTTTCGGCCGCAGGGCGCCGGTCATCATCACGGCCGACATGGTCAAGGGCATGAAACCCGGCACCGTGGTGGTGGACCTCGCGGCGGAATCGGGCGGCAACGTCGAGGGCATCAAACCGGGCGAAGAGATCGTCATGAACGGTGTACGCCTCGTCGGCCTCGCCAACCTGCCCGGCCGCGTCTGCGTCAACGCGAGCCAGATGTTCTCCAACAACCTGTTCAACCTCGTCGAACATTTCTGGGACAAGACCGCCAGGACCTTCCCGTTGAAGACGGACGACGAGATTATCAAAGGCTGCCTGATCACGCACGGCGGGCAGGTTGTCAACGAGACCATCAGGAAGGTGGTGGGCGCATGAACGATCCCATGCTGATGCTTTTCTTCGTCTTCGTGCTCGCCATCTTCATCGGCTTTGAGCTTATCGCCAAGGTGCCGTCGCAGTTGCACACACCGCTCATGTCGGGATCCAACGCAATCTCCGGCATCACAGTCGTCGGGGCCCTCCTTGCTTCAGGCGTCGATGACGGGCACCTGACCACGACGATTCTCGGCACGGCGGCGATGGCCCTGGCGACGATCAACGTAGTGGGCGGGTACCTCGTAACGGACCGGATGCTGGGCATGTTCAAGAAGAAGGTAGCGCCAAAGACATGAGCCGCGAGAACCTGATCCAGATTCTTTACATCGTCGCCTCCGTATTGTTCATCCTCGGCCTGAAGATGCTGGGCAAGGCGACGACTGCGCGACGAGGCAACCTCATCTCGTCGATCGGCATGCTCCTGGCTATCGCCGCCACGCTGCTGGTCAAGGACATCGTCACCTTTGAATGGATCGTCGTCGGCGCGGTCATCGGCGCGCTGTTCGGCGCTGTTGCGGCCTACCGGGTGCCCATGACCGCGATGCCGGAGATGGTTGGTTTGTTCAACGGATTCGGCGGCCTTGCAAGCCTGCTCGTCGGCTGGTCCGAATTCCACCGCCATCCCGACAGCCCTCTGCGCGCGCTGGTTGCCATGGCCCTCGCCGTCCTCATCGGCGGCGTGACGTTCTCGGGCAGCATGGTGGCCTACCTGAAACTGGCGGAAAAAATCACGGGCAAGCCGATCATGTTCGGCGGCCAGCAGATCGTAAACGGGCTGCTGGTGCTCGCAGCGCTGGCCGCGACCGTGACGGTCTGTATGTGCCCGGGCATGGCCTACCCCGCCCTCCTCGTCCTCATCGCGATCTCGCTCGTGCTCGGCGTCCTCGCGGTCATCCCAATCGGCGGAGCCGACATGCCGGTGGTCATAGCCCTGCTGAACAGCTATTCCGGCCTGGCGGCCTGTGCAGCCGGTTTTGTCATTCTGAACAGCGTGCTCATCGTCGCGGGATGCCTGGTCGGCGCGAGCGGCATCATCCTTACGCAGATCATGTGCAAGGCGATGAATCGCTCGCTCTCGAACGTTCTCTTCAGCGGGTTCGGTTCCACATCTGTCGGCGGCACATCCGCGTCGTACAAGGGCGAGGCAAAACCGATCACGGTGGGGGATGCCTACCTGATCCTCGAATCCGCCAATTCCGTGGTCATCGCGCCCGGCTACGGAATGGCCGTGGCTCAGGCGCAGCATGCCGTGCGGGAACTCGGCGAACTCCTCGCCGCCAAGGGCGCCGACGTGAAGTATGCCATTCATCCCGTAGCCGGCCGCATGCCCGGCCACATGAACGTCCTACTGGCCGAAGCGGACGTGTCGTACGAACAACTGTGCGAGCCGCAGGACGTGAACCCCATTATGGCGACCGTCGATGTCGCGATGGTCATCGGCGCGAACGACGTCGTGAACCCCGCGGCGCGCGAGGACAAGGACAGCCCGATCTACGGCATGCCGATCATCAACGTCGACCAGGCCAGGACCGTCTTCGTGCTCAAGCGCAGCATGGCGTCCGGCTTCGCGGGCATCGACAACCCGCTCTTCTTCAAGGAGAACACGCGCATGTTGTTTGGCGATGCCAAAGCCAGCGTCACGGCCTTGGTCGCTGAATTCAAGAGCGGTGGATGAGGCGAACACGAATGGACCCGCCTTCGTTCAAGGCTGCGGCGAGGCAGGCACGAATCTTCACGAATGTTTTGGAGTGCGGCGACCCGCCAAAGGCCATACACGTCAACTTAAGGAAGAAGCAGCCCCGCCATGAATCTCTTGATCCGGCAAGAACCGGATTCTGGTGCGGTTGTGGAGTTCGCAGGTCAGGCGTGAGCTCCGATCTGGCTTCGCCATGACTTGCCTGCGCCTTGTGGCGGCGAAGCTTGCTTCGCCGAACAAAGCGGTGGCAAACCACCGCACTCCAAATGTCGACACATGCGGGTGGGGCGGGTCTCTTCCTTAGGTTGATGCACATGGCCGAAGGCGGGCCGCCTTGGGCCGCGGAGAGGTACGCCACGCGGTGACGTCATGACAAAGTCCTTCAAATCATCTGGGCTCCATGGCCGCATGATCGAGGCAACATCCTTTCCCGACACGAAATCCCTCACGAATGCCGTCGTTTCGCTGCTGAGGGAACACATGACCCACGCGGGCGACGACACGCCTCATGCTGTGATGCTCTCCGGCGGCTCCACGCCGATGGCCGCCTACCAGGCCATTGCTGCCTCGCCCTTCCCCGTTTCACCCGACCTTCGGGTGTTGTTCAGCGACGATCGCATGGCCCTGCCAGACAGCCCAAAGAGCAATTACGGAAACACGTTGCCGATGCTGAAGGCCCTGGGAATACCGGATGGGCACGTGATTCGCGTTCATGCCGAGCATCCCGCGCCCGAGGCGGCAACACGCTATGGGCACGAGCTCGGCAAATTTCTCGATGCCAGGGGGCGTGTCACGCTCGGACTGCTCGGCCTCGGAACAGACGGGCATACTGCTTCACTTTTCAGCGCGGACCACCTACGACAGGGCGAAGGCGCCTGGGCCATCGCTGTGAAACGGCCCGACGGGCTCGATGGCGTCAGCGCAACGCCGCAGTTCATCGAAAGGGTCGAGCGCATCGTGTTCCTGATCGCGGGCAAGGATAAGCGTGAAATGGCGCAGCGCCTGCTGAAGGATTCACGGTCCATCCCCGCCGGGAAGGCTGTCGCGGGAAATAAATCGGTCGAGATCTGGACCGATCCGGCGGCGTGTCCGCTTTAGGAGTGCGCAGGCCAGGCGTGAGCCCTGATCTGCCTTCGCCACGACTTGCCTGCGCACTCCACAACCGAACCATAATCCGGCTCTCGCCGGATCATGAAATTCATGGCTGGGCTGCTTCTTCCTTAGGTTGACGCGTATGGCCGGAAGCGGGCAGGGGCTTGCCCGCCAGATGGCGGGCAGGCAAGCCGCCGCACTCCATAGCCCTAACGACCCGATCGCTTGTGGCTGCTTGCCTTCTCCAGGACCTTGCGCTCGCGTTCGCTTAAGGCGTGGACGCCCTGTGTGGCGATCTTGTCGAGGATGCGGTCAACTTCCTGCTGCGTGGCTGAATCTTCCCCTCGCGAATGCATCGGCCTTCTCCGCCCCCATCTGGCACCGAACCACGTCGACAGCCTGCCGGGCCTGAAGACCCGCATGGTGTAGCCGAAACCGACGATCGCGCCGGCCAAATGCGCTGCGTAGGCAACATTTCCGCCACCGGGACTCACCAGGTACAGGAACTGGATGAAGGCCAGGCCTGCAACAAGAATCCACGTCTTGATGGCGACCGGGAACGGGAAGATCATCATCGATGACTCGGGGAAGAGGACCGCGAACGCAGCGAGCAAGCCGAAGATGCCACCCGACGCCCCAATGCACAGGCCCGCATGCGGATAGGTGATGGCAAGCCATGCAATGCCACCGAGGATGCCGCTCAGGAAATAGATGATGAGGAAACGCCGCGCGCCCGCAACCCGCTCCACCTCAGGGCCGAACATGAAGAGACTGAACATGTTGAAGAGAAGATGCAAGGGGCTCGCGTGCAGGAACATGTAGGTCAGCGGCTGCCACAGGCGCCCAAGCATGATACCCGACACGCTGAGTCCGAAGTACGCGGGAAGCAGACCGGGCAGGAACGCGTCGATCAAGCCATAGGCGAGAAACAGGCCGACGTTGAGCGCGAGCAATGTGAGCACGCACGGCGTCATGCCCCATCGCAACCTGTAACCGCCGGATGGATCAAGATATGCCACTGGAAAAATGAGCCGGGCGGGACTCGAACCCGCGACCACAGGCTTAAAAGGCCCGTGCTCTACCAGCTGAGCTACCGGCCCGTGAGAGTCTTCTGCGCTCGCTGAAAGCAGGCCGTAAACTAGGGAAAGCAGCGGGCGATGTCAAACCGGAGGAATGCACGGTGCCGGATGGTGTTGAATGTCGTCATGAACTGGTAGGGCGTGCGGTCCCCGCGCGCCGCCCCTCGACAGAGCTCGGAACAGACGGCCGACCGGGACGGTCGGCCCTACCGAATGCGCCAAGGCTCACGCCGACAAAAAACGCCGCCGGCGAACCTAACCTACCTATCTACTATCGTCTATCCGTTTTTTTGGTGCGCCGGCGCGAACGTCTTGATTCCTCTTGCCACCCTTTCCGCGCGCCAACATCATTCCGCCCATGCCGAACGGATCATGGTATCATCGTGTGGAGGCAGCCCTCGCCCGCACTGCCTTCCGGGTGGTCCCCCGGCTCTCGCGCAGAGCCGTTCTCAGGCTCTCCCGGTTCTGTGGCGCAGCGGCCTGCCTGTTTTCCCGCCATCTTCGCCACGTGGGCCTCGTGAACCTCGATATTGCCTACGGCGATACCCTGTCGGCCGACGAGAAGCACCGCATTCTCCGGAGCTCATTCCAGAGCTTTGCACTGATGCTGCTCGACACATTCTGGTTTGCCCGCGACCACGGCGAACGCATCAAGGCCCTGGTCCGGTTTGCCCCCGAATTCGACCAGCTCTTCCGGCCCGCAGCCCAGATCTGCGTAACGGGACATCTTGGCAACTGGGAGGTCCTTGGCCTGGCCTTTGCGATGCGGGGTTTCCCGCTCGTGAGTGTCGCAGCCCCGCTGGAAAACCCCTTGGTCGACGATCTCTTCAATGAATTGCGCAAGACGACCGGGCAGCAGGTCGTGTCAAAACACGGCGCCCTGCGACCGCTCCTGCGTGCGCTGAAGGACAACGGCAAGATTGCGCTCCTGCTGGACCAGAACACGAAACCCGCGGATGGCGGAGTCTTTGTGGACTTCTTCGGCAAACAGGCGCCCGTATCCTCGGCGGCGGCGATGCTGGCGAAACGGACGGATGCGGCGATTTTCGTCGGCGCATGCCTCGCCCAGCCGGATGGAACGTATTTTGCGCCCGCGCCGGTGAGGATTGCCGTCAACGGCGATGAAACGACCATCACGCAGCGCATCGCCGCCGGCTTGGAGGAACTTGTCCGGGCCCACCCGGAGCACTGGCTCTGGACGTACAAACGCTGGAAGTACGTGGCACCCGGGCAGCGGCGAGGGGAGTATCCGTTCTACGCTAAGGAGCTCGTTTGACCGTCGAGTTCGTCAGAGCGTGGGAGCGTAGAGCCAAACGCTCCCCACGCTCCTACGCCTACAACTTCGTCCCGGCAGGAATCGTCGCATTCTTCGGAATGACGATTACGTGAATAGGTGTCGCCGCATTACGGGCGTGAATACCGCACGCTTCACAGAAGCGTGGCTAGCCGCCCCGGCGTGGCGAAACCCCACGTACCCCCGGGCAGCCCGGGAGGCTGCCCCTCCAGCCGGTTCTTGCCAACGATCACTTCGGTGACACGGCCCGCGCGCGACAGACGTGCTTCTACGAAGAAGCAGCATAACCGAGCAGCCGCACTTCGCGTTGCAGGTCAAAACCGAACTTCGTGCGCACGGCCTGCGCCATCATTTCGGACAAGGCCAGGACATCCGACGCTGTGCATCCAAGGTCCGCGACGATGATATTGGCATGTTTCTCATAGACCCGGGCCCCACCGACCCGCAGGTCCTTCGCGCCTGCCTGTTCGAGAAACCAGCCTGCGGCCTGCCGGTGTTCGGCCTTTGATGTCCGTTCGATGTTCTTGAAAAAACTTCCTGCTGTCCGTGTCGTGCGCCAGTCCGGGTGCTTCGCCGCGCGAATGTTCAGGATCTCACGCCGTCGCCCGGATAGTGCATCACGGTCCACGGGTTCGAACCGGAACCGGGCCGCGACCACGACCTCGCCCGTTTCCTGCAGCCGGGAGCGCCGATAGGCAAAGCCCAGCTCATCCGGTTTCACGGTGCGCTGCGCGCCGGTCCGATCCAGCAGATCAACGGAAACCAGCCGGTCACCGATCTGCTCCCCGAACGCACCGGCATTGCCCGCAATGGCTCCACCGACCGTGCCCGGAATGCCCGTACAGTAAACCAATCCATCGAGCCCCTGCTCCACGGCGAACGCGGCCAGGTCGTCGAGCATCGTGCTGCCAGACACGATAACCTCGACGCCGTTCCGCTGGATGCGAGGACGAGCGCTCGCGTAGCGGATCACGAGGACATTTACGCCTCGATCGGAGACCAGCAGATTCGATCCGCCGCCGATCAGGATGAAATCGCATGGCGACTGTTTCACGGTCTCGAGCAAGTGATCGGGCGTTTCACAGGTAACGAATGATTTGCAAGGGCCACCCAGCCGGAACGTCGTGTAATCGCAAAGTGCAACACCGTCCTTCTCGGATTTCGAATTTTGGATTTGGGATTTGGGCTTCACTTCGGGGTGGTCGCCTCGCCCTCCTCCAGTCGCGCGAGGAGCCAGAGGTAATCCGAAACACGGTTGATCCAGACGAGGAGCACGTCGTTTGCAAGCTCGCCCGTCCGGGTGAGTCCAACGATTTTGCGTTCAAGCCGCCGCGCGATCGTCCGCGCAAGATCAAGGTGCGCGGCGGTCAACGTACCGCCAGGAACAACAAAACCAGGTGGCCTCTTGATGCGGGATTCGAGATCAACTCGAAACGCCTCGAGTTCCGCCAGCATCTTCGCGTCCACCCGCTCGCGAAGCATCGGCAGTTTGTCAGGCATGGTCGCCAGCTCCGATCCCACGACAAAAAGCCGCTTCTGCAGCGCGAGCACACGCTCCCGCGTATCCGCGCGCGACGCCGCGGCGCGCGCGACCCCGAGCTGGCTGACCAGTTCATCGAGGTCGCCATAGGCCTCCGTGCGCTCCGAGTTCTTCGGCACTTCCTCGCCGGAGAACAGGAACGTCGTCCCCTTGTCGCCAACCTTCGTTGTGATGCTTTTGCACATACGGCTTCACCCCCATCGTCCGGCGTTCGGGATCGAACCACGACAACGATCTCTGCCGTAATCACTTACGCCAGAATGCGCCTCGAAAGAGGGCCTTGCACTTACATTCCGCACTTTGAGTGCCCGGTTTATGCTCGAATTAAGTTTGCGGCTGCAAGGTAACAGTTTAGCCGATTCCGGCGGCTGATTACGAGGGGTGTCTGGGAGGGGGTTGCGATAGAGGAGCGGTTGAGCAGCGGATGGGCCGTGCAGGAGGAGGGTCTGAAGGAAAGCGAGAGGATCGCGCTGTTGTCGTTTGGCGGTTGTGATGAGTGAGAGATTGATGCTCAGAGTCGC
>JAZDKY010000090.1:0-32137 GCA_043802525.1 bacterium | reverse complement strand
ACCGAAGATACTCGTGTCCGGATTCGCGCGTCGCAACCTGACGCTGGTGGTCACGGCCGTCGCGTCCAAGGCGGAGAAGATGGATCGCGTCGACCGCATCGTGCGCGAGTGGAAGACGGGGATCGTCTACTGCGCGACGCGTAAGAACGTGGAGACCGTGGCGGCGACGCTGGCGGGGCAGGGGGTCGACTGCGTCGCCTACCATGCGGGCATGAGCGACGACGAACGTCACGCGGCGCAGGAAAAGTTCATGGGCGCGGAATGCGCCGTCGTCGTCGCGACCAACGCGTTCGGCATGGGCATCGACCGGCCCGACGTGCGGTTCGTCGTCCACTACGAAATCCCGGGCAGCATCGAGGCGTACTACCAGGAAGCGGGGCGTGCAGGGCGGGATGGCGAGCCGTCGCGCTGCGAATTGCTCTTCAACTATGCCGATGTGCGGACGCAGCGTTTCTTCATCGATGGCGCGAACCCCACGCCGGTAGTCATCTCTGCCGTCTACGCGGAACTGCGCCGGATGTGCGCGGACGGCCCGGTCGAAAAGTCGGTCGCCGATATCGCGGCCCGCATCCCGGGCATCGAGAACGACATGACCGTGGGTAGCGCGCTGCACCTCCTCGAACGCGCTGGTTTCATCGCGCGCGCATACGAACAGGGCAGTCGGACGTACACGACACGGCTGGTCGAGCCGGTGCGGCGTTTCGACGAGTTGGGAATCGACTTCGACCGGCTCCGGATCAAGGCCGAACGCGCGCAGGCCAAGCTGCAGCGGATGATCCGCTACGCGGACCCGGTCGGGTGCCGGCACCGTTTCATCCTCGGCTATTTCGGGGACGCGGAGTCGACCGAGTCCTGCGCGGCCTGCGATGTGTGCCTATCCCGGGCCCACACCGTCGCGCGGCTGCCCACGCCGGCGGAGACCGTGAATATCCAGAAGGCGTTGAGCTGCGTGGCCCGCATGAGCGGGCGTTTCGGCCGTGGGCGCGTGACCCAGACGCTCGCCGGTTCGCGTAGCAAGGAACTGCTCGACGCGGGATTGGACCGGCTTTCCACCTACGGGCTGCTTGCCGATCTGGGGTCCGATTACATCTGGAATCTGCTGGACGTCCTGATCGGGGCCGGGTGCATCGAGGCCAGTGACGGGAGGTATCCGACGCTCTCCCTGACGCCGCTGGGCGACGAGGTGATGCGTCTGAAAAGGTTGCTTCCGCTCGCGCTCCCCGAACCACCGCGGGCCCGGGCCGCGAAGGCGAAGGCGAAGTCTGTATCCCTCGTATCCGACGTGGACGAGGCCTGCGATGTGCACCTGTTCGAGGCCTTGAAGCAGTGGCGGCGCGAGAAGGCCGCCGCGATGGGCAACGTGCCCGCCTACATCATCTATGGGGACAAGACGCTGAGGGTTTTGGCGAGCCGGATACCTTCCACCGAAGAGGAACTGCTGATGGTCCACGGCATTGGCCCTGCGAAGGTCAAGCAGTTCGGCGAAGAGACGTTGGCGGTGATCCGGGGGCACGTGGCTGCGAGAACGCCCGCCTGATATCCGTCGAACGGATCGTTGTAGCCGTCGGACGAAGGCCGACGCGTGCCTGCGTCACGCGGCTACAGGAGCGGACCGCCGGCCGCCTCCGCTTTTTCAAGCTACGGCGAGCCACGCCGTAGTTGAGATCGCGCATGGCGCGATTGAAGCGAAGACGGGAGGCGGTCCCTCCAGACCGGCATTTCCAAGAGGAAACCCCGCGCCGCGACGGTGCTTGATTAAGCCATGACGGGGAAGTAGCCTTTCGCGTTCATTTTCAGGGGACTCTATGCAGTGGCTACTTAAGAAATTTCTCGGCTCCAAAAACGACCGCGACGTGAAGAATATGCGTCCGCTCGTGGCCCGCGTCAACGAACTGGAAAAGGAGTGCCAAAAGCTCTCCGAGGACCAGCTCAAGGCGAAGACGCAGGAATTCAAGGAGCGCCTGAAGAAGGGGCAGACGACCGACGACATTCTGTGCGAGGCGTTTGCCGTGGTGAAGAACGCGTGCCGGCGCCTGTGCGGGCGGACCATCGACGTCGCGGGGCACCCGACTCCGTGGGACATGATCCCGTTCGACGTCCAGATCATGGGCGGCATGGCGCTGCACTTGGGCAAGATCTCGGAAATGGCGACGGGCGAAGGCAAGACCCTCGTGGCGACGATGCCCGCGTACCTCAACGCGCTCACCGGGAAGAACGTCAACATCGTCACGGTCAACGACTACCTCGCCCGGCGCGACGCGCAGTGGATGGGCGCGGTCTACACGTATCTCGGTCTCACGGTCGGTTGCATCCAGAACGACATGGAACCCGCGGAACGGCGCCAGCAGTACGCGTGCGATATCACGTACGGAACCAACAGCGAGTTCGGCTTTGACTACCTGCGCGACAAGGGCATGGCGTACCGGCCCGAGGACCAGGTCCAGCGCGGGTACTTCTACGCGATCGTCGATGAGATCGACAGCATCCTGATCGACGAGGCGCGCACGCCGCTCATCATTTCCGGCCCGGTCCCGTATTCCACGCAGCAATACTCCGACCTGCAGCCCTCGGTGGCGCGCCTCGTGAAACGCCAGCGCGACCTGTGCAACAAGCTGGCCGAGGAGGCGAAGAAGCTCCTGGAGAAGGGCGAGGAGGACGAGGCGTCCGTCAAACTCTACCAAGTCCACCAGGGCATGCCGAAGAACAAGCAGTTCCTGCACCTGCTCGAGGAACCGAAGATACGCCGCGTCGTGGAGAAGGTCGACCTCGCCATGCACAGCGACATGCGCAAGGAAGAGGCCCGCGCGCTCCGCGAGGAACTGTTCTTCACGATCGACGAAAAAGGCAACGACGCGAACCTGACCGAAAAAGGTTGCGAAGCCCTCAGCCCGAACGATCCCGAGGCGTATGTGTTGCCCGACCTCGCGTCGTCGCTGTCCGAGTTGGACGGCAACGCGACGATGAGCGATGAGGAGAAGTTCGCCAAGCGCCAGGAGATCCAGAACCGCTTTGCCGAGAAGAACGAGCGCATCCACGCGGTCGACCAGCTGATTCGGGCCCACTGCGTTTACGAGCGCGACGTGCAGTATGTTGTGCAGGATAACCAGGTCATCATCGTTGACGAGTTCACCGGGCGCCTCATGGCAGGCCGGCGCTGGAGCGACGGCCTGCACCAGGCTGTCGAGGCCAAGGAAGGCGTCAAAATCGAGCGCGAGACGCAGACGCTCGCGACGATCACGATCCAGAACTATTTCCGCATGTACGAGAAGCTCGCCGGCATGACCGGCACCGCCGAGACCGAAGCGGACGAGTTTCATCAGATCTACAAGCTCGACGTCATGGTCATGCCGACCAACCGCCCGGTCCGCCGCGTGGACGGCAACGACATGATCTACAAGACGCAGCGCGAGAAATACAACGCCGCCATCGACGAGATCATCGAGTGCTTCAAACGGGGCCAGCCCGTGCTCGTCGGGACGATCTCGGTCGAGCACTCGGAACTCATCAGCCGGATGCTGCGCCGGCAGAACATCCCGCACAACGTCCTGAACGCGAAGAACCATCAGCGCGAAGCCGAGATCGTGTCCCTCGCGGGCCAGAAGGGCTCCATCACGATCGCAACCAACATGGCCGGCCGCGGCACCGACATCAAGCTGGGCGAGGGCGTGGTCGCGATTGACCGCGAGATCATCAAGTCCAACCGCACGCTTGACGACAAGGTCGACGGCCGGACGTTGCGCCAGATCCTGCTGGAGAATCCGTGCGGGCTCCACGTGGTAGCCACCGAGCGCCACGAGTCGCGCCGTATCGATCGCCAGTTGCGGGGCCGTTGTGCGCGCCAGGGCGACCCGGGTTCATCGCGCTTCTATGTTTCCCTGGAAGACGACCTGATGCGGCTTTTCGGATCGGACAAGATTTCCGGGATCATGGAGAAGCTCGGTATCGAAGAGGGCGAGGTACTCGAACATCCGTGGCTCAACAAGTCGATCGAGCGCGCCCAGCGCCGCGTCGAGCAGCAGAACTTCTCGATCCGCAAGCGCACGCTCGATTACGACGACGTGATGAACAAGCAGCGCTCGATCATCTACGCGTTCCGCAGCGACGTTGTCGCATCGCAGGATCCCCATGACCACCTCTACGACGTTGTCGAGGACGTGACCCAGACGCGCGCGAACGAGCTGCTCACCAAGAATCACGAAGACGCCCTGCAGAACTTTGTCGACTGGGTGAACGCCACGTTCCCGTTGGGGATCAAGCTGCAGGAACTCGAGGATGGGCCCATCGAGGCGGACGCCGTCACGGACAAGGTGATGGCCCGCGTGAAGCAGGCTTACGAGATCAAGATCAAGAGCGAGAACTCGGACGCGCTCAGGAACTTGGAGCGCCACATCATCCTGCAGTCGATCGACACGCACTGGCAGGAATACCTGCGCAGCATGGACGCGCTGCGGCAGGGCGTGGGCCTGCGCGCGTACGGCCAGCGCGATCCGCTCGTGGAATACAAGCGCGAGGCGTTCGTCATGTTCTCCGACCTCATGGACAAGATCAAACTGGACATCGCCACGAAGATGTTCCGGTCCGCGACGTCGTTCGGCGCATTCAAGTCGTTCCTCGCCTCGTTGCCGCAGATGTATGTTCACGACCAGGTCCAGGCGCTGGGGCGGGGTGGACCTGGCGCGCCGGCGCCGTTGGCGCCTGCAGGATCGGCTGCCCGTTCAGGCGCGGAAGCCGCGATGGAGGCCGCGTTGCAGAGGCGTCCGGAGCCCGTCCGTCGCGACATGCCGAAGGTCGGCCGCAACGAGCCGTGCCCGTGCGGGAGCGGGAAGAAGTACAAGAAGTGTCACGGGGTTGAGGCCTGACGGAATTTCTAACCGCGGATTACGCGGATTTTTCGGATGGGAATGCGGCAGAATATCCAGACCGGTCATCTTTAATCCTATCCGCGCTATCCGCGTAATCCGCGGTTCGTTCCTAATTGCGTATCGGACTTCGTGTGACTCAACTTTCAGGCATCAGGTTTCAGGTTTTGCGAGCGGCGGCGGCCATCATCTCCGGCCTTCTCCTCGCCTCATCCTTTGCGCCCCTCGAATGGGCTGACACAGCCTGGCTGGCGCTTATTCCGCTGATCATTGCGCTGCGTTTCGTCTCGCCGCGTGACGGGTTCCGGCTCGGACTTCTGGCCGGCGGGGTGTTCTGGCTGACGTCCATTTCGTGGCTTCATCATGTCTCGATTCCGGGCTGGATTCTGCTCGCCCTGTATTGCGGGCTGTACATCGGCGTCTTTGCGTGGGGCTGCGGTCATTGGCTGAACCGCTTCGGTGCGGCTGGTTTCTTGGCAAATGCCGGGTTCATCGTGTTCGCGTCCACGCTGTGGACGGCGTTGGAGTACGTACGTTCGCATGTCGGCACGGGGTTCCCCTGGAACGGTCTCGGCATCAGCCAGTACAGGAACATGGCCATCATCCAGATCGCTTCGCTCGGCGGATCGTACGCCGTGTCGTTCCTGATCGTCTGGATCAGCGCCGCCGTGGGTATCACGATACTCCGCTACGTCGACACGTGGGGCCGGTGGGGGCGCCGGCTGCATCTCGAAATGATCATGGGTTTCCTGGTGCTGGCGTTTGCGTTCGCGTGGGGCGTGAAGACCATCAGGAGCACGGTTGAAGCCGGTACGCCGGTCCGCATCTCGCTGATCCAACCGGGCATCCCGCAGGACGAGAAATGGGATCAGGCGAAGATCGATCTCATCTACGCTCGTCTCCGCGAACTGACCACGGCGGCGCTGCGGACGGGCAAACCCGATCTTCTCGTCTGGCCCGAGACCGCGGTGCCGGATGACGTGCGAACCAGCGCGTCAAGTTACGATCTCGTCTACGAAATCGTGACCAACGGCACGCCGCTGCTTGTCGGATCGATGGATACGGCGTGGCAAGACACCGGGCACCCGGTCTACTACAACAGTTCGTTCCTGTTCGACCGCGAAGGCGCAATCATGTTTGCCTACGACAAGCAGCACCTGGTCCCGTTCGGCGAATACGTGCCCATGCGCCACATCTTTCCCTTCATGAAGGCGATGACGCCGATCCAGGAAAGCTTCAACGAGGGCCGCACCGGCACCGTGTTCCGCCTTGCGTCACCCGAGGCCGCGTTCTCCGTGCTCATCTGCTTCGAAGACACGGTCGCGCATCTCGCGAGACAGATGGTCCGCAACGGGGCCCGCATGCTGGTGAACCAGACCAACGACGCATGGTTCGATCCATCGGCCGCCTCCCGCCAGCACATGGCGCATGGCGTCTTCCGTTGCGTGGAGAACGGGGTGCCCGCGGTACGGTCCGCAAACTCCGGTGTGACCTGCCACATCGACCGCCGCGGACGGATCGTCGATATCCTCGACGACGGTGCGGGGCACACGCCCACGCACGGTTTCTCGACCGTGGAAGTCGCCGTGCCCGGCGCGGACATGCCGCTGACGTGGTACACGCGGCACGGGGACATGTTCGCGTGGGGGTGTGCTGGGGTGGCGGGCGTGATGCTGGCGCTGGTCAGGAAACGTCAAACGTTAAACTCTAAACGTTTAGCGTTTGGCGTTTGACGTTGAACGTTGCGTTGCTCCGGTTGAACAGGGCTTCCTCATCGCCGCCGCCAACTATGCTCACCGGCGACGCAAGGTCGCCGGGGTCGCCGTAGAACTCACGATGACTTGCGGACTTGCCCTCGCATGGCTTGCATTTACCGGTCTTCCTCGTATAGGTTCTTGCCGCTCGATCCCGGGAGACGAATCACATGCTTGATGAACTGAAAACGCGCGTGAAAGAGATCCATAACAAGCTCGATGAGCTGAGGGGGTATCTTTGACCTCGCTGCACGCCGCCGGGAATTTGACGAGCTCCAGGCTCAGGCCGCCGCTCCGGATTTCTGGAACGACAACCTGAAGGCCAAGGAGAAGATCGACCGGACCAACGCCCTGAAGGCCACGCTCGATCCCTACGATCATCTCGTCAAGGAAGTGGAGGAGGCCTCAATCCTTCTCGAACTGGCCGAAGGCGAGGGCGACACGCCGCAGCAGAAGACCGTTCTCGCCGAGGCGAACGAGAAAATCCTGCACCTCGAAACCGTGTATCGCGGTTTCGAGATTCAGACGCTGCTCAACGGCAAGCTGGACATGAACAACGCCTACCTGATCCTGCACGCCGGCGCGGGCGGCACGGAGTCCTGCGACTGGGCCGCCATGCTCTTCCGGATGTACACACGCTATGTCGAGTCGCACGGGTTTACGATGAACGTGCTCGACTACCAGCCGGGCGAGGAAGCGGGCATCAAGAGCGTGACGATGCTGGTCAGCGGTCCGTATGCCTATGGCTACATAAAGGCCGAACGCGGCGTACACCGGCTTGTCCGGATCAGCCCGTACGATTCCAACAAGCGGCGGCACACCTCGTTTGCGGCGCTGGACGTGGTGGCCGAGGTCGACGACAAGATCGTGATCGAGATCGACGAGAAGGACCTGCGGATCGATACCTACCGGTCCAGCGGCGCGGGCGGGCAGAAAGTCAACAAGACCGACTCCGCGGTGCGCATCGTCCACAACCCGACCGGGGTCGTGGTCGCCTGCCAGGCCGAGCGTTCGCAGCACAGCAACCGCGCGACGTGCATGAAGATGCTGCGCGCGAAACTGTACGAGCTGGAAATGGACAAGAAGCGCAAGGAGATGGAGAAGTACTACGGCGACAAGGGCGAGATCGCGTGGGGCCACCAGATCCGTTCCTATGTGTTGCAGCCGTACACGATGGTGAAGGATCACCGGACCGATGCGGAAACGGGCCAGGTCGACAAGGTGCTCGACGGGGACCTCGACCTGTTCATCGAAGCCTATCTCAAGCAGTCGGCCACATCGGTGCAGACCGAAACCACGAATGCCACGGAGTAGGATGGCCACGAAAAGGCACGAAGAAGCACAAGAAATGGCGGACAATTATCTTTGTGTTTCTTGTGCCTCTTTGTGGCCATGGTTGACGGACTTTGAATGAACCAGCTCGAACAGATCCTGGCGGATAAGCGCCGCGAGATCGCGAAGCGCCACAAATCCGTGACGCTGGCCGCGATGCGGGCCCGCGCGCTCAACGCGCGCGTGCAGCCGTCGCTCTGCAAGGCGCTGCGCGCGTCACCGATGGGCCTTATCGCGGAGGTGAAGCGGAAATCCCCGTCGTCGGGCCTGATCCGGGACCCGTTCGATCCCCCGGCGATCGCGCGGGCCTATGCCGAAGCGGGGGCGCAGGGGATCTCCGTGCTGATGGATGCGAAGTATTTCGGTGGAGGGGAGGCGGAGTTTATGGCGGTGCGGAAGTCCGTGCCGGTCCCCCTCCTTTACAAGGAGTTTGTCGTCGACGAATGGCAGATCTGGCACGCGGCGGCGCTGGGCGCATCGGCTGTATTGCTGATCGCCGACGTGCTGGAGCCCGAACAGCTGCGCGGTTTCCTTGATACCTGTCGTGACGCGCGGATTGAGCCGCTGGTGGAAGTGCATGGCGAGGAATATATGCGTCGTGTCGCCGACCTCGGCGTGAACTGCATCGGGATCAACAACCGCGACCTGCGCACGTTCAAGGTGTCGCTCGACGCGACATTCCGGCTGTGCGAACTGGCACCCCCAACCGCCACCGTGATCAGCGAGAGCGGCATTTCCTCGGCCAACGACGTGGCGCGCCTCAAGGCGGTCGGTGTTCACGGCGTCCTGGTGGGCGAGCACCTGCTGCGGCAGCAGGACCTTGGCCTTGCGGTTCGCGATTTGATGAGCGCGGCATGGGCATCTTTGTAAAAATCTGCGGGATCGCGGCGACGGGTGACGTTGAAGCCGTTGCCTCGTTGGGTCCGGATGCCATGGGGTTCGTTCTGTGGCCCGGGTCGCCGCGATATGTGCAGCCGCGCGACGCGGCTGCGTGGATGCGGGAGATTCCGAAGGAAATTCTCAAGGTCGGGGTTTTCGTCAAGCCGACGCCGGGCGAAGTCGCGCGTGCCGTCGCGGAAATCGGCCTCGACGTTGCCCAGATCCATGGCGTGGAAGATGCGAGCCGATTCAACGACCTGGCCATACGGCTGTGGAAGGCGGCGTACGCGGAAAAGGACTCGACCGCATCGCTCGCGGCGTGGCACGTTGACGCGATCCTGCTCGATACCTATTGTAAGGACGCTCCGGGCGGGACGGGCCGGGTCGGCGATGGGCAAGCCGCCCGGACGTTCGTTTTGACCTGTCCCCATCGGGTGATCCTGGCAGGCGGTCTGACTCCGGAAAACGTGGCGCATGCGGTTCGCGAGGTCGGACCGTGGGGTGTCGATGTCAGCTCCGGTGTCGAGGAACAGCCCGGCAAGAAGGACGTGGCGCGCGTGCGCGCCTTCATTGAAACATGTCGATCCTTGTGACAGAGCCCGACGAACTCGGCCACTTCGGCCCGTACGGCGGGATGTTCGTGCCTGAGACGTTGATGGCCCCGCTCCAGGACTTGGCGCGCGAATATGCGAAGGCCCGGCGTGATCCCGCGTTCCGGCGTGAACTCGACTACTACCTGGGCGACTACGTGGGTCGCCCGACGCCGCTGTACTTTGCGGAGCGGCTGACACGCGAGCTCGGCACGGCGAAGATCTACCTCAAGCGCGAGGACCTGTGCCACACGGGGGCGCACAAGATCAACAACTCCCTCGGGCAGACGCTGCTCGCGAAGCGCATGGGGAAGAAGCGTGTCATCGCGGAAACCGGCGCGGGCCAGCATGGCGTCGCGACGGCCACGACGGCCGCGATGTTCGGGATGGAGTGCGTCGTCTACATGGGCAAGGTCGACATGGAGCGCCAGTCGCTGAACGTCTTCCGCATGCGGCGCCTCGGTGCGCAGGTGGTCCCGGTGACGGCGGGCCAGCAGACGCTCAAGGAAGCGATCAGCGAGGCGATGCGTGACTGGGTCACGAACGTGCGGACGACGCACTACGTGCTCGGCTCGGCGCTGGGCTCGCACCCGTACCCGATGATCGTTCGCGATTTCCAGAGCGTGATTGGCCGCGAAGCCCGTCGGCAGATCCTGAAGAAGGAAGGCCGGATGCCGGACGCGCTGGTCGCGTGTGTCGGCGGAGGAAGCAACGCGATCGGTCTTTTCCATCCGTTCTTGAAGGATCGAAACGTCCGCATGATCGGCGTCGAAGCGGGAGGCGAGGGGATTCGTGACGGTTTGCACGCCGCGCGGTTCGCGGGCGGAAAGGTCGGTATCCTGCAGGGGACGAAGACCTTTGTGCTCCAGGACCGGAACGGCCAGATCATGCTGACCCACTCCGTCAGCGCGGGCCTCGACTACGCCGCGGTCGGTCCGGAGCACAGTCTGCTCCGGGACCTGGGCCGCGCGGAATACCACTACGCAACGGACCGCGAGGCCATGGAAGGTGTCGACATGCTTTGCCGCTGCGAGGGCATCCTGCCTGCGCTCGAGAGCGCCCATGCCGTGGCGCACGTGATGAAGCGGGCCAGGGACTGGACCCGGAAGGATATTTTGATCATAAACATCTCGGGCCGTGGTGATAAGGACGTCCAGCAGATGGAGCAGTGGGACGCGGAAAACCGGCCCCAGCGAAAGAAGGTCGATTCATGAGCCTGCGCAGCATGACGGGTTATGGCCGGGGCGTCGCGTCGGGGCAGGGGCTCCACGTCGAAGTCGAAGTCAGCTCGGTCAACCGCAAGCAGCTCGACGTCAACCTGAACCTCCCCGGCCCGTTGCGGATGCTTGAGTCGCGCATCCAGGACGAAATCGCCAAGGCCCTTTCGCGCGGGCGCGTGATCGTCGAGGTTGCCGTGCGCGGATCGGAGAAGCTGAAACGCGAGGCGATCCGGGTCAACGAAGACCTGGCGCGTGCGTATGTGAACGAACTTCGCCGGACGGCTAAGCGGCTCCAGATCGCGGACGACCTGAGCATCAGCCGCATGATGAATCTCCCGGGCGTGCTCCACTACGAACCGCTTGATGACGATATCGAAAAAGTCTGGCCCACGCTCTCGAAGGCATTGTCGAAAGCGCTCGAGGAAATTCTGAAGATGCGAATCCGCGAGGGACGCTCGCTGCAGAAGGATCTCGAGAAGCGGTTGCATCTGCTTCGCGGCGTCGTGCGAAAGATCCGCGCGATCTCGCCGCAGACCGTCAGGAAATATCGCGACTCGCTCAAGGCGCGGCTGTCGCAGGCGGGGCTCAACATCCCGATCGAGGACGAGCGCATCGTGAAGGAAGTCATCCTGTTCGCAGACCGTTCGGATGTGACGGAGGAGACGACGCGGCTCGACAGTCATTTCGACCAGGCGCGTCAACTGCTCCGGTCGAAGGACCCGGCGGGCCGCGCGCTGGATTTTCTCTCGCAGGAAATGAACCGCGAGATCAACACGATCGGGTCGAAGGCGAACGACAAGGACATTGCCGCGATGGTCGTATCGTTCAAGGCGGAACTGGAACGTCTGCGCGAGCAGGTGCAGAATATCGAATGAGTGTCGGGTGTCGCGTGCCGAGGGGTGGATATCCATATGATCGAAATGCCGCGAAGGCCACTGCTGCTCGTCGTTTCAGCCCCGTCTGGAGCGGGTAAAACGACGCTTTGCGATCGGCTGCTCGCCGAGTTTGACGGCATCCACTACTCCGTATCGTGCACGACCCGGGCGCCGCGCGAGGGGGATGTGGACGGGCGCGATTATTTCTTCATCAGCGAGGCGGAGTTCCGGGCCAAGGTCGCGGCCGGCGAATTTCTCGAGCACGCGGATGTGCATGGCGCGATGTACGGCACGCTCCGGCGTTTCATCACCGATGGGTTTGCGGCGGGTAAGGACGTGCTGATGGATATCGATGTCCAGGGCGCGGCGCAGATCCGCGAGCAGGTGCGTGCGGCGCGCGACGGCGATCCGTTGAAGCAGGCGTACGTGGATATCTTCATCGCTCCGCCGTCGATCGATGTGCTTCGCAAGCGGCTGCAGTCGCGCGGCAAGGATTCGGACGCGGTTATCGAGCGTCGCGTGAAGCAGGCGGAACTCGAGCTGTCGCACTGGGCCGAATACCAATACCTCATCGTGAATGATCGACTCGACGTGTCGTACGACACGTTGCGTTCGGTCGTCCTCGCCGAACGTCACAAAATATTTCCCTGATCGCGCTGCGCCGTGAAGCGCGACGCACTTCGCGTCCCTGCTTCATGGTCGCGCGCGACGCGAAAATAGTTCACGTCGATGATTGACGCGCAAGCACAAGAAATTTAATGTTTCTGCAGGAAGCAGAAATTAGTGCCGTGCTCTTCGCTGGTGGAGATCGGGCGAATTTCAGATCGTCACTGTACAAGAGCGCAGAGCCAAACACGCGAAAGGGGGGAGATCATCGTGGCCAAGAAAGCAGCCAAAAAGAAAGCCCCTGCCAAGAACAAGAAGGCAGCCAAGAAGAAATAGTTCTTCATGGTGATGGCGCGCGATGTTTGGCGCGGCACTTCACCAGCAGGTAGAAATGACGACTCAAGGCAGCAATGTCCGAGAGTCGTCGTTTCTTTTTTGGGAAGTGTCGAGTGTCGAGTGCCGAGTGAAGGATGGATTGCAGAAGGCCTGTGTGTTTCGTCCGCCCCTCGCCCCACCCTCTTACCGCTTGACACTCCTACATTCTGTGGGCTACACGGAGGACGACGCATCTACCTATTGTGTTCATGACCGGAGACCAGATACATGCGCTGCCCCAAGTGCGGCCATCTCGACGACAAAGTTATTGACAGTAGATCGGTCCGAAACGGCGATGTCATTCGCAGGCGTCGGCTCTGTCTCAAGTGCGCCTACCGCTTCACGACCTATGAAGAGGTCGTCAAAAATACCCTCCGTGTGATCAAGCGCGATGGACGCCACGAGGATTTGAACCGTCAGAAACTCCTGAGTGGCGTTCAGCGAGCCTGCGAAAAGCGCCCGATCAGTTCGCAACAGATCGAGTCGTTGGTTGACACGCTCATCGGCGAACTGGAGAGCGAGTTCGAGCGCGAGGTGCCGAGCACCGTGATCGGGCAGAAGGTCATGGACAAGCTCGAGAAGCTCGACGAGGTCGCGTACGTCCGCTTCGCATCCGTCTATCGTCGCTTCCGCGACGTGAACCAATTCCTCAGCGAAGTCGAAGGACTCATAGGGCGGGAATGATTCCGATCGACGACATCTCCCACGCGACGAAGCGGACCGCTGTCACCGACTTCCTTGTTTCAGAAATGGCCGGGACGCTGGGCGCCTGCGATGACGCACACACGGCCGCCGCGGAAGCCGTCGCTGCGTACTGGACCACGCACTGTCCCGACACGGCGCTCGATTCCGATTTTATTTTGCTGCTTGTCTCGCGCGCGCTTTCCTTCGCGGGCGACGACGATGCGGCGCGGCACTGGCTGGAACAGAAGTCGAGCCATCTTGCGGGAGGCGAATCGCTCCTGCCGCTGGTCACGAGTCGCGACTGCACGATGGCTTCACTCGCCTCGGTATCCTCGCGCCTCGTCAGGCCCGAGCATTGGTCGTTTGCCGACCGGGAGAGCGCGTGGGTCCTGGACTGTGGCCACGTGGTGCTCGACCGGACCGCGGAGACCGAGCTGGTCTGTTTCCGTGCCTTGCGTTCGCTCATCGAGGGCGTCGAATTCGCATGGGACGCGACGGGTGGGCGCGGGGTGCTGGGCCTTCGCCAGAGTGCGGCGCTGGCGCGCCGCGTGGTGGGACCCGGGTCGAGCCGCAACCGGATCCGGGCGCTCTGTGCCGACATGGAAGCCTTTTGTTCGCAAGTCCTTGCGGCATCTGCGAAACGGCGCGGCTGGACAGCCGTGCCGTCTGTGGTGCATATGGATATTGGCTAGGGAAGAGGAAGTGGTTCTCTTTGGAATATTTGGGCTCTGGATGTAGCCGCGCCGCTCTGCGTGCCTCGCCGAAAGCCTCGCGAAGGCGGGTCGGCGCGCAATTCAAGGCGACCCCGCTCGAAGCGGGGTAAACAGAGCTTGCCGCGCTCGGAGCGTGGCGCCGTGGCTACAAGGAGACCATTCAAAAGAGCCCACCACCAGTGAAGACGCGCGGTTGACTTTCCCGTCCATTCTGCTGCAGAATCCACCCTCTTTTACGGAGAAGGGCAGGGATCAGTCTATGTCGATGCATTCCAGTTTGAAGTCCGCGACCAAGATCGCGGCGAAACGCAACGTGCTGAAACGCTTCGAGCGCGTCGAGCTTCTCAAGGCCAAGGGCAAGTGGAAGGCCGGGGACCGGGCATTCGGCCTGCCGAAGACGAAGTCTTCCTGACCCCTTTGCCCGGTTGATGGTTGTTGGTTGCTTGTTGTTGGGGCAGCAACTCAACAACTGAGCAACCGACAACCTCCTCCTACGAACTCAGCAGCACAAAGTGGTCCTTGATATACACGCAGGCTGACTCCAGATCCGGCAGGATCTTTGTGCAGTAGCGGACCATCCACGGGCTGCAGTCCTTGAAGGAGAACGGCGAAAACGCCACGACGAACTTGTTGAGGTCGTGCGACGCGTAGAAGATTTCCATCGCGGTGCCGATCGACGGCTTGTTGTAATTCACGACGATGATGTCCGCCTCGCGGACGTCCTGCAGGTCGAACTCGACGATCTCGTTGGCGCTGTCGACCTCGCGGTCCTTGAAATTCCTACGCATCGGGTCGAGCAGGGTGAAGTCGTGGTCCAGGAGTTTTTTCGCCTGCTCGCGCCATGTGCGGGCGTGGCCCTCGTGCTCGTCCATGATCGGTCCGCTGAGGTAGATGGTCTTCTTCATGCGATGTTCCATACCGGGGCGGCGTGGGGTCGGCAATGAAAAAGGAGGCGGGACGACCACGGGTCCGGGCCTGCTCCATCGTGTAGCCACGGCTCTGTGAGCCGTGCCTTAGCCGTAACGATTCAGGTCTCCGCCGAAGGCGGATCCGCCTCAGGCGGAAACCCACGAAGGACCTAGCGCGGCAGAGCCGCAATCCAAGAGAGGAAACCACCGTGGTTCCCTCGATTGCATAGTCAGCCGGACAAACCCCTACGGAAGTGACAGGCGGCCTGAACCAGTACCCGTTGAGCCGCAGTCTTGCAGAACATGGCGTTTCCAGTTATCAATGCACGCTCATTTCTTCAAAGGAGAACCCGTGCGCTGGACCAAGCAGTTGATTCCCACGTTGAGAGAAGTGCCCCAAGAGGCCGAGATCCCGAGCCATCAGCTCCTGCTCCGCGGGGGGATGATCCGCAAGCTGAGCGCGGGGCTGTACACGTTCCTGCCGCTGGGCTGGAAGGCGCTGCGCAAGGTCGAGCAGATTGTGCGCGAGGAGATGGATCGCGCGGGCGGGCTGGAAGTGCTGATGCCGGCGTTGCAGCCGCGGGACATCTGGGAGAAGTCGGGGCGGTATGAGGTCCTGAAGCACGTGATGTTCGCGATGAAGGACCGGCAGGACCGGAACATGGTTCTGGGCCCCACGCACGAGGAGGTCATTACGGACCTCGTCGCGCACGAGATCAATTCCTACCGACAGCTGCCGAAAAATTTTTACCAGATCCAGACAAAATTCCGCGACGAGATCAGGCCCCGGTTCGGGCTGATGCGCGCCAAGGAATTCATCATGAAGGACGCATACAGCTTCGACGTCGATTCGAAGGCGGCCGACGTGAGCTACGAAGCGATGTACAACGCGTACGTCCGGATTTTCAAGCGGTGCGGGCTGCGGACCAAAATCGTCGAGGCCGACACCGGCGCCATGGGCGGGTCCTCGTCGCACGAATTCATGGTCCTGGCCGACGCCGGCGAGGACGGGCTGGTCGAGTGCGACAGCTGCTCCTATGCCGCGAACCTGGAACGCGCGGAAAGCGTGTCCCGTGGGGCCCGTACGTTCGAGTGTGCCGAGAAGGCTGTCGAAGAAGTTTCCACGCCGAATGCCAAGACGATCGCGGACGTCGCCGCGTTCTTCAAAGCCGAGCCGATCCGGTTCATCAAGACGCTCATCTATGTGACGAACAAGAAACCCGTCGCCGTGCTCGTCCCGGGCGACCGCGAGGTGAACGAAATCAAGTTGAAGCGCGCGCTCAAGTCAACGGAGCTGGCGCTCGCGGACGACAACGTGATCCAGCAGTCGACCGGCGCGCCGGTCGGTTTCGCGGGGCCGGTGGGGCTGACCCTTCCGATCTTCGCCGATGAAAAGCTCAAGGGCTACCAGGGCGCCATCTCCGGCGCGAACAAACAGGACGCGCACGTCGTGAACGTCGATCTCGCGCGTGACGCGAAGATTGTATTCTACGCCGACCTGAGCACTGCGAAGGACGGGGACGGCTGTCCGCGCTGTTCCGCGGGAACGCTGCGATTCAAACGCGGCATCGAGGTGGGGCACGTGTTCAAACTCGGCACGAAATACAGTGTATCGTTCGGCGCAAATTTCCTGGATACGGATGGCAAAGAGAAACCGGCCACGATGGGCTGCTACGGGATCGGCGTCACGCGGACGCTCCAGGCGGTGATCGAGCAGTCGTTCGACGCCAACGGCATCATCTGGCCGATCTCCATAGCTCCGTACGAAGTCGAAGTCATGGCGATCAACGCCCAGCACGCGGAGAGCGTCCGCATCGTGGAAGAGTTGATCGCCACTCTCGAGGGCTCGGGCGTGTCCGTGCTCTACGATGACCGCGACGAGCGGCCGGGCGTGAAGTTCAAGGACGCTGACCTTGTGGGGTCCCCGATACGTGTCAGCGTGGGTGAGAAGTCGCTCGCCAAGGGCGGTATCGAGCTGAAGCTTCGACGCGAAGGCGTGCTGCGGATCGTTCCGGTCCCGGAAGGACTTCAGGCCGTGCTCGATGTGGTGAAGGGGCTGAGGGAAGAACTCTTACCGAGCTGACGACATTCAAGAGGCTCTAGAGAGAAGCGCCCGGTCGGTGACCGGGCCTACAACGTCGGCATCTTGCGAAGCCTTTGTAGGCCGCGTGCCCCCACGCGGCGCCTCTGTGGCCATTTTTAGCAGCCCTTTGCGTGTTGAATGTTGCGCATTTCCCTCGCACTGCTTTCCCTCTTGACCCCTTTACGTAATGCTCTAGTATTTGTAAGTACTTATCGTATCGCACTTGGCAAGAAAAGGGGTTGTTGTAACTCGATCGCAGGCAATTTAGCGGGCAGGGGGGAGCACCAATGACAAAGCGAGATCTGGTCGTTCGTATTGCCGAAGAGACGGGCCTCATTCAGCAGGATGTGTACACCGTCATCCAGAAGACTCTGGACTATATTGTTGAAGGACTTGCCAAGGGCGAGACGATCGAGTTCCGCAATTTCGGTGTCTTCGAAGTGCGCCAGCGCAAGCAGCGCATCGGTCGGAATCCCAACAAGCCCACGCAGGTGGTGACGATTCCCGAGCGCAAGGTTGTCAAGTTCAAGCCCGGCAAGATCATGAAGCAGATCATCACGGGCGGCGGTGCCATTCCTCCGGGCGGCGTTTCGCCCGACTAAGCCCTCCACCCGAAAGTCCGCTCATGGCCGCTGAGGAATTCCAGCCTTTACAGGGCATGTCTGATATTTCCGCGCCCGAGGTCGAACTCTGGCAGGACATCGAGGCGCAGGCCCGCCGCATCTTCCATCTCTACGGCTACACGGAAGTCCGCACCCCTGTCCTCGAACGTGCCGGGCTTTTTGAGCGGTCGCTTGGCGACACCACGGACGTGGTGCAGAAGGAAATGTACGCCTTCGAAGACCGTGGCGGGCGTCGCATCGCGCTCCGGCCCGAGGGCACCGCCAGCGTGATCCGTTATGTCGCGTCGCGCGGGCAGGACGCGGCCGACGCGCGGCTCTACTATTGTGGACCCATGTTCCGCGCCGAACGGCCGCAGGCCGGACGGAAACGGCAGTTCCACCAGGTCGGCTCGGAATTCATCGGCCCGGCCAATCCTGCGGCGGACGCGGAAACGCTGGCGCTTCAAATCCATCTCCTGTCGTCGTGGGGTCTCAAGGGCTTCAACGTCCAGGTCAACACGCGTGGATTGCCCGAGGACCGCAAGGCCGTGCAGGACGGGCTCGCCCGCCTGCTCGAGCCGCGCATCGGGGAACTGTGCGAGGACTGCCGGCGCCGCATGGCGACGAATATTCTGCGTGTGCTCGACTGCAAGAACGAGTCGTGCCGTGCGATCGCGAAGTCGTTGCCGCCCGTAACGGAGTTTATGTCTGAAGAGGCGCGCAAGTACCTGGCCGATGTCGTGGCGTGGCTGGAGCGGCTTGAGATTCGCGCAACCGTGAACCCGGCTCTGGTGCGTGGTCTCGATTACTATGTGCACACGGTATGGGAAATTACGCACCCGGCGCTCGGCGCGCAGGATGCGCTATGCGGCGGCGGGCGATACTGCATCGATGTCGCGGGCAAGGTCATTGAGGGTGTTGGATTCGCGATGGGGTTGGAGCGCGTGATCACGGCGCTCTCGACACCGGGGCTCGACGCCCCCGTCTCGAGGATGCCTCTGGTCTGGCTGGTCTCGATGGGTGAAAAGGCCTTCGCGGAGAATGTGATTCTTCTGCAAAGCCTGCGGATGCGAAGCATCCGCAGTGGGATGGACCTGGCCGGAAAAAGCGTCAAGGCGCAGATGCGCGCGGCGGACCGGGCGGGCGCGACCATCGTCATCCTGCGCGGCGACATGGAGATGGAGAAGGGAACCTTCCAGTTCAAGGACATGGCCGCCGGCACGCAGGTCGAGGTCGAGATGCCGGAGTTGATGGAACGGTTGAAGCCGGCGATGGCCGTGGTGTAGGCGTAGGTAGGGCGGGGGCGTTGCTACTCTGCGAAGTAGCGAAGCTCCTTCGCTACGAAGCACGAGCCCGTCCCGCCGGAATCGGCGCGACAGGGACGTCGCGCCCTACCTCATTGTGATTGCCCGTGCATGCGGCGCCCTTTAGTATCCCACGGCATTTCCAGGAAGGAATGGCCACGAAGATGCACAAGAAGCACGAAGGTGTTTCTCTGAAAGGGCCTTAGGGGCGGTGCGATCTTTGTGTCTCTTCGTGGCTAAAGAAACTGCGGTCATTATGATGCGTACACATACATGCGGTGAATTGCGGGCGACCCACGTTGGGACGCGGGTGACGTTGTGCGGCTGGGCGGACACGGTCCGCGACCACGGCGGCGTGATCTTTATCGATCTGCGCGACCGGTACGGGATGACCCAGGTCATTTTCGATCCGCACGATTCGAAGCAGGCTTGGGATATTGCGCAGGCCGTGCGCAGCGAGTTTGTGATCCACATCGAGGGCGTCGTCGAGAACCGCCCGGCCGACATGGTCAATGCGAACCTGCCGACCGGCGCCATCGAGGTCCGCTCGAACGCAATCCAGGTCCTGAACAAGTCGAAGACCCCGCCGTTTCCGCTGGACGACGAGAAGGCATCGAAGGTCTCCGAGGACCTGAGGCTGACCTACCGCTACCTCGACCTGCGCCGCAAGAAGATGCAGGACAACCTGCGCAAGCGGCACGAGATTCTCCACGCGGTGCGGACGTATCTCGACAAGGAAAACTTCACCGAGATCGAAACGCCGATCCTGACCAAGAGCACGCCGGAAGGCGCGCGGGACTACCTCGTACCGAGCCGCGTCATGCCTGGCTGCTTCTTCGCGCTGCCCCAGGCGCCGCAGCAGTACAAGCAGCTCCTGATGATGTCGGGCATGGACCGCTACGTGCAGATCGCGCGGTGCTTCCGCGACGAGGACTTGCGCGCAGACCGCCAGCCCGAGTTTACACAGATCGACCTCGAGATGTCGTTCATCGGTCCCGAGGACATCTACAGGATCATCGACGGCATGCTGTTCGAAATCATGAAGGTCGCCGGCCATGGCGAGATCAAGCTGCCCATCGCGCGCCTGTCGTACGACGACGCGATGAACCGGTATGGCAGCGACAAGCCTGACCTGCGGTTCGGGATGGAACTGGCCGACCTGTCGGACGTCTACAAATCCACGCAGTTCAAGATATTCGGCTCCGTTCTTGCGAAGGGTGGGGCGGTCAAGGCGATCAATGCCAAGGGCCTCGCCGGTGTTTCTGCGGGAACGATCGATGAATGGACTGTGCTCGCGAAAGAGGCGGGCCTTGGCGGACTGGCTTTCATTCGCGTGCAGGATGATGGGACGTGGAAGTCGCCGATCGTGAAGTTCTTTTCCGAGGCGGAGAACCAGGGCCTTAGGGAACGGCTGAAGATCGAGAAGGGTGACCTGATCCTGTTCGCGGCGGACAAGGCCGACGTGTGCAACGTCGCGCTCGGGCGCCTGCGCCTGCTCGCGGGTGCGACGGCCAAGGCCATTCCGGAAAACGTATTTGCGTTTACGTGGGTGACGGATTTTCCGCTGTTTGAAAAGGGCGCGGACGGAAGCCTGGCCTCGATGCATCACCCGTTCACGTCGCCGCATCTCGAGGACCTGCAGGTACTCGACAACGATCCGGGCAAGGTTCGTGCGCTCGCGTACGACATTGTGCTGAACGGCACGGAACTCGGCGGCGGCAGCATCCGTATCCATGACCCGGACCTGCAGGCGAAGATGTTCAAGATCCTCGGCATTCCCGAAGCGGAAATCGAAGACCGGTTCGGGCACCTGATCCGCGCGTTGTCCTACGGCGCCCCGCCGCACGGCGGCATCGCGCTTGGCGTGGACCGGCTGGTCATGCTGATGGTCGGCGAGGCCAGCATCCGCGACGTTATTGGGTTCCCGAAGACGCAGAAGGCGGTGGACCTGATGATGAACGCGCCGGCGAAGGTCGACGCGCGTCAGCTCCGGGACCTCTTCATCGAGCTCGCCTTGCCGGCGAAAGAGCCGGTGGTGTAGCCACGCCTCTGCGAGGCGTGCGGTATCAACCCGAGGGGCTCGTCCGAGTGTAGCCACGCTTCTATGAAGCGTGCCGTATCTGAATTCCTGCGAGGCGTGTGGTTTCGACCCGACGGGCGCGGCTCGCAGAGCCGCGGCTACATTTCAGAGGTTTGTCCGCGTGTAGCCACGCCTCTGCCTGCCTCGCCGGAGCTTCGCGAAGGCGTGCGTGGCGTGGCGTTTGCTTCCCCGCTTGCCTTGGGCACCGCTTTCGGCGTGACGCTGGTCTTGAAGCGGCCCATGGCGCGGAACTTGTCGTAGCGTTTCTGCAGGAGCTGTTCCACGGGCGTATTCCTGACTTCACCGAGGTTGCGAAGGATCGCGCTTTTCAGCGTGGCGGCGATGGTTTTCGGGTCCATGTGCGCGCCGCCGAGCGGCTCGGGGATGATCTCGTCGACGAAACCGTTTTCCAGAAGGTCGGTTGGGGTCAGTTTCAGCGCCGATGCGGCGCGGTCGGAGAAGGATCGATCCTTCCAGATGATCGCGGCGCAACCCTCGGGGGAAATCACGGAATAGTAGGAGTTCTCGAGGATCAGGACGCGGTCGCCGACACCGATGCCCAGCGCGCCACCGCTGCCGCCTTCGCCGATGACCGTGATGATCATCGGGACCTTGAAGGTGAACATCTCGCGCAGGTTGACGGCGATCGCCTCGGCGATGTGGCGCTCTTCCGATTCGATGCCAGGGTAGGCGCCAGGCGTGTCGATGAGGTTGACGATGGGGCAGTGGTACTTCGCGGCGAGCTTCATCAGGCGGAGCGCCTTCCTGTAACCCTCGGGGTAGGCGCAGCCGAAATTGCACTCGAGGTTGCTCTTCGTGTCGCGGCCCTTCTGCGTGCCGATGATCAGGATCTTCTCGTCGCCGAGCCGGGCGAAGCCGCCGATGATCGCACGGTCGTCGCGGTACAGGCGGTCGCCATGCACCTCAATGAAATCCGTCGTCATGGCGTTGATGTAGTCGATCGCGTAGGGGCGGAGCGGGTGGCGGGCAACCTGCACCTTCTGCCACGGGGTCAGCTCGCTGTAGATCTTCTTCCGGAGATCGGAGATCTTCTTCTTCATCCGCTCGATCTCGTGCGAGACGTCGATCTTCTGCGTTTCGCTGAAGGCCGTCAGATCCTTGAGCTTGGTTTCGAGCTCAACGATGGGCTTTTCGAAGGGGAGTGTGTAAGAGGCCATGGGATGTCCGTCAGGAAATAACCAATAACCAATATCCAATGACCAAACAGGGCGTTATTCCTCTTTGGTTATTGATTATTGGTGCTTGGTTATTCATTCAGTCCTCGATCGTGACCGGCGTGCCGATCGGTATCAGAGTAAATAGTTCCTGTATGTCTTCGTTCAGCAGGCGGATACAGCCGGCGCTGGACTGTTTTCCGATCGTGTCGGGCTCCCATGTGCCATGGATGCCGTAGCCGCGGATATCGAGGGAGAGCCAGTGCGTGCCCAGCAAGTTCTCCGGGTCGCCATACGGGATCGCCTTTCCATCATCCCGCCACCACGTCGGTTGCGCGATCCGGTCCGTGATCGTGAACGTACCGGTCGGTGTCTTGCTGTACTGGCCGGTGCCGACCTTGTAGCGTTTGAAGAAGGTGTCATTCATCTGGAGGTCGAGGATGTTGTCGGACTTATCGATCTTGATGGAAAATTTGCCGGTGAAAATGCGCATCCGGTCCCCAATGCGGATAATCGGGCCTTTGATGTTGTTGCCCTTCGAAACGAGTTCGAGTGTGGTCCCGTTCCGGCTGGCGAGCTTGGCGAGGGTGTCGCCTGAAGCGATGGTGTAATCGATCTTCTCCGGCATGGGCCGCTCGCTGAGGACGAGTCCGATGTCCACCTCGCCGAGCAGGTCCCGCGCGGCGTTGCGCACCGCGTCACTCGTCGCCTGGTTCAGCGCTGCGGAAGCCCTTTCCCGGGCCCCTTGATAGTCATCCGATGCCTTCAGCTTGCGCGCCTCGTCCAGCAGGTTGACCGCCTGGTCGGCGCTCGCGGCGGGCAGTGCGGTTGCCATGGCCGGGGCCGGGGTGGGTGCGGGGCTTCCGGAGTGGGTTCCGCGGCTTCCGCGGGGGTTGCGGCTTCCGAGGTCGCCACGGGGCCGCCCTTTGGGACCATGCTGAGGAAGGCCCAGATGCCGAGGCCGACTACGACCAGGACAGCGATGCCGATGAATACGATCCGGCCCTTGGGCGGGGCGGGGTTCCGGTTAACAAAGATGTCCGTCATACCATGGTTTCAAGGTCTCTCATGACCAAACTCATGGAAGGGTATCTATCGAGCTGACGGTGCGCAAGGCATTTGAAAATAAGGGTCTCCAGGGCCGGCGCGACGTTAACCTGGTAGTATTTCAGGTGCCGGATATGGACGTTCGGGTCGAGCTGTTCCCGCTTGGCCTCTTCCGGCGATATGCCCTCGAACGGCTTGTGGCCGCACAGCATTTCATAGCATGTGACGCCGAAACTGTAGATGTCGGTCTGGTCGTCAACGAGGTTCCTGGTCAGCGTTTCCGGCGGCAGGTAGGCAAATGTGCCGGGCAGGGGGCTGACTTTGACCGGCTTGAGCTTGCGCTCGATCGCGAGGTCGAAGTCCACCAGCACAACCAAGCCGTCGTTCCGCACGATCAGGTTCTCCGGCTTGAAATCGAGGTGCAGGAAGCCGCTCGTGTGGACGTAGCTCAGGGCTGCCGCCATCTGGCGCACCAGGGAAAGGATATTATCGGTCAGCAGCGGGTCCTTGCGTGCGATCAGATCCCGCAGGCTGCGCGAATCGACGTACTCCAGCGCCATGTACGGCTCGTCGCCCTGGTTGCCGGCCTGAACGAGGCGGACGACGTTGGGGTGGTGCAATTTGGCGAGGATCTCTGCGGCATGCATGAAGCTCGCGCGGATCCTGCGGTCGCGCAGGAACTCCGGCTTCAGCCGGCGGATTACGTACCGGTTCTGGTTCTGGTCCACGCCGACGTACAGGTACGTCATGCCGCCGGCGGCCAATCTGCGCGTGATCGCGAAGCCTGCGAATTCCTGGCCAGTCATGGGGGCGAGTCTAGAGTGGCGCGTGTCGAGTGTCGAGTGACATTCCCCCCTCGACACCCGACACTCGACACCCGACACTTGCCGCATGCTTCTCGACCTCCTCTACCCGCGCTCCTGCGCGGGATGTTCCGGCCCGGTGGAGAAGCACGACCGCTACCTCTGCTGGAACTGCCGCGCGGGCATCAGCGTCATCGCGCCGCCGTATTGCTCGTGGTGCGGGAACCCGGTCGAGGGCCGGATCGACCACGAATACATCTGCTACCACTGTTCCGACAATCCGCCGCACTACGACCGCGCCCGGTCCGCCACGCGCTACGACGGCACGATCCGGCGGCTCATCCAGGACTTCAAATACAACAAGGCGCTCTGGCTCGAAGACGATCTGGTCGAACTCCTGCGAAGCTGCGTCGAGGTTCACTATAATGTGGAGGAGATCGACGCGGTCGGCTGCGTGCCGCTTTTTCCCGCGCGGCAGCGCGCGCGCGGGTACAACCAGGCCCGTTTGCTGGCCGGGGCCCTTGCGCGTTCGCTGCGCAAGCCGATGCTGAGGCGGTGTTTAGTCCGCGTGCGTCCGACCCCGACCCAAACGCATTTGACAGCCCGCGACCGGGCACTTAACGTCAAAGGTGCGTTCGAAGTCCCGTCGCCCAGGGCGATCGAGGGGAAACGAATTCTGATCATCGACGATGTCATGACAACCGGTGCGACCCTGAGCGAGTGTGCCAAAGCCCTGAAGAAAGCCGGCGCCAAGAGCGTAACCATGGCCGCGCTCTCGCGCGGCGCCTGAAAAGAACTCAACCACGAATGCACACGAATGGAATTAGGAACCACGGAAGGCACGGAATGACACGGAAACAGGACTTTCCTCCTTCCGTGCATTCCGTGTGTTCCGTGGTTGATCTCTGACCCTCAAGGAATCCCTATGCCCGTATTTGGCGGAAAACGCAGTTACTCGACGGTCAAGGTTCGCAAGCGCGACATCCCGGACGGGCTCTGGCTGAAGTGCCCGGACTGCACGGAAATCATTTTCAAGCAGGAACTCGACGCCGCGCTCAATATCTGCCCGAAGTGCGGCTACCACTTTACGATGACCCGCAAGGACCGGATCGCGATGCTCACGGAGCCGGGTTCGTTTCAGGAGTGGGATGAGGACCTGTACAGCGTCGATACGCTGGGCTTCACCGGAACCGCCTCCTACGTCAGCAAGCTCGAGGAGAACACGAAGAAGACGGGGTACAAGGACGCGATCAGTTGCGGCCGCGCGAAGATCGGGCCCCATGACGTCGGGCTGGGCGTGATGGACTTCAGTTTCCTTGGCGCGAGCATGGGGTCCGTCGTGGGGGAGAAGGTCACGCGCCTCCTTGAACGCTCGACGGAACTGCGCCTGCCCGCGATCGTGGTCTGCGCCTCCGGCGGCGCGCGCATGTACGAGGGCATGTTCAGCCTGATGCAGATGGCCAAGACCAGCGCCGCCGTGTCCCGCCACCACGCGGCGGGCCTGCCGTACATCCCCGTGCTTACGCATCCGACGACCGCCGGCGTCATGGCGAGCTTCGCCACGCTCGGCGACGTCATTGTTGCGGAGCCCGGCGCGCTGATCGGTTTCGCCGGCCCGCGCGTCATCAAGGAAACCACGCAACAGGACCTGCCGGAGGGCTTCCAGCGCTCGGAGTTCCTGCTGAAGCACGGCCTGCTCGACATGGTCGTCCCGCGCAAGGAACTGAAGCGGACGCTGGTCCTGATGCTGGACTACATGAAGCCGGTTAAGGAAATAACCAATGACCAATAACCAATAACCAGGGAACGTTTGGTTATTGGTGCTTGGTTATTGATTATTCCATCTCCGTGACAAACATCGCCTCACCGTCGCTCTCCCGATCCCTCGACCTTCTCTACAAACGCAATCCGCACACGATCAAGCTCGACCTCGGTCCTGTCCGCGCGCTGCTGAAGGCGCTGGGCAATCCCCACGAGAAGTACGTCTGCATCCACGTCGCGGGCACGAACGGCAAGGGCTCCGTGAGCGCCATGCTGGCGTCGATCCTCCGCGCGGCAGGGTTTCGCACCGGCCTCTATACGTCGCCGCACCTGATCCGGTTCAATGAACGCGTCGTCGTCGATGGGGAACCGATCGGTGACGCGGATTTGGAGTCGCTCCTCGGCGAGATCGATGAGAAGGCGAAGTCGCTCGACCAGCGCGACGTGACATTTTTTGAATTCACGACTGCGTTGGCGTTCGAATATTTTCGCCGGCGCGAAGTCGACCTCGCCGTGCTCGAGACCGGCATGGGTGGACGGCTCGATGCGACGAATGTCGTGATCCCCGCCGTATCGGTCATCACGTCGATCAGCCTCGACCACCAGCAGTACCTTGGCGATACGATTGAAAAGATCGCGGCGGAGAAGGCGGGGATCATCAAGGCTGGGCGTCCTGTTGTATGCGGCGCATTGCTGGAGGAGGCCCGTGCGAGCGTGGAGCGTGTAGCGTTGGAGCGTGGGGTGGAACTGATCTATGCAGCGGACGTTGTATCTGTGCGACGCGTGAAGCAGGATTGGTCGGGGCAACGCGTGAAGATCGAAACGCAGGATGCGGCGTTCAAGCCGATCACGCTGCCGTTCTTCGGCGGGCACCAGCTCGGGAACTGCGCCGTAGCCGTGGCGACGATCGGGGCGCTCGGAAGAAGTTCCAATGATTGGACATTTGGGCCGGAGATTTTCCAATCCTTGGAAAGAATGGTCTGGCCGGCGCGGTTTCAAATTCTTTCGAAAGAGCCGCCCGTGATCCTCGATGGCGCGCACAATCCGGAGGCGGCCCGGGCCCTGGCCCAAACGCTGGGCGAGGTGGCAGGGAAGAAGGATATGGCGCTCGTCGTGGGTTTTTTGTCCGACAAGGATGCCCGCGGTATTCTCCGTCCGCTGGCACGCCGCGCGAAAAAATGCTGGGTCGTCCAGCTTCACAACGAACGTGGAATGCCGATCGCCGAAGCCATGACCGCCGCGCGGTCCCTCGGTCTCGATCCCGTTGCCGTCCCGGTGGCGCAAGCCGTTCAGGACGCGAAGAACTGGGCCTCGGAGCATGACGGAATCGTCTGCATCACGGGTTCGCTTTACCTCGCGGGCGAGGTGCTTCAACTATGAAACCCTGTAGCCGCGCCACAGAGGGGCGCGCCGTGAATAGCCTCGTGGTGCGTCGCCCTTCCGCCGTCGCTCGTTGAGCTATGGCGGGCACGTCGTCGGGTACTGGTTTATTTTGAAATTTGTCTCCGATGGGTAGGGCGCGCAGTCCCTTGCGCGCCGCGGCGGACCGGGACGGTCCGCCCTACCTTTCAGAAAACAAATTTCAAAATAAACCAGTACCCGGCGACGGGGCGGCCAATTGTCCGCAGGCGGCCGCAATGTCGTCGCCGAGCGAATACCGCAACGTTACCTTGAATCCCGCCTTGCGCAACGCCGCGCCGAACGCTTCCCGGACGGCGCGGGTCACGGGACGGAAGCCGCTGCCGGTGAATTCGTTGAATTGGATAAGGTTGATGTGCACGGGAAGACCGTGCAGGTAGTCGATCAACGCGGCCAGGTCCTCGGGTCCGTCGTTCACGCCGTGCAGCATCAAGTACTCGATCATCAGGTTTCCGTGCCGCGCCACGCCGGGCAGGATTTCGCGCAACCGATCCAACGAATGGTGCCTCGCCGTTGGCGCGATCCGTTCGCGGACCTCCTGGCGCGCGCTGTGCAGGCTGAGCGCGAGGCGCATGTTCGGGAACCGCTCCACGAACCGGACCATGGCCTTGTGCATGCCGACGGTGGAGACGAGCAGGTGTCGCTCCGACAAGTTGAAGCCGCGCGCGTTGCGCAACACCTCGAGCGCGTCGCACACCGCCGCTTCGTTGTGGAAAGGCTCACCCATGCCCATGAAAACCACATTCCGCAGCACGCGCCCCTCCGCGCGAAGCAACCGTATCGCGAGAAGGACCTGGTCGAGGATCTCGGCGATGGAAAGGCTGCGCACCAGGCCCATCTGTCCCGTCGCGCAGAACGCGCAGTCCGCCCCGCACCCGACCTGTGACGAAATACAGAGACTTGTCCGACCGGATGCGACCCGGAGAATGACCGCCTCAACCCGCTCGCCCGACGCCGTGCGGAAGATCAGTTTCGACGCCCCGTCCCGTTTCGAGTCGTGGCGTTCGACGAGTCCGAGTTGGTCCATCTGCACCCGTTCCAGGAATTCGGCCCGCGCCGCCGCCGGAATCGCATCAAGACACTCCTCCGCCGGCCGCCCTTTCTTGAAGAAAGCGATCCGGAACCGTTTGAGAGCCGGCTCCGGCACGCCGTGGCGACGGCAATACGTCTCCAGGCCATCAAGGGCGTAGACCGAAATCATGGACGGCTCCTCACGTGGCGTCTCCTTCAGGTAGGGCGCGTTCGCCGAACGCGCCGCGTCTCGACCCACGCGTCGTGTCAAAAACAGAGATCATCGGCACGTTCCCTGAACTCATCTAATTCTTGGAAACGTGGGCGCCGTTCGAACGAGTTTTCGTCCCGGCGAAAAGAGTTCCTTCATCGTGCGGGCTGTTGTCGGAAGAAACGGCTCCAGCCAGAATGCGAAGCTCTGAAGCTTCTGAACGGCCACATCCAGAAGGTCCTTGATATCCTCATTCCGCCCTTCTTTAAGGGCAATCCATGGCTTCCTGGTCTCGAAGAGCCCGTTCAATTCATCGCACTGAGTCCAAAGAATCGCCAGAGCATCGTTAAACCGGAAGCCTTTCATGGCGACATGAAATTCATCCGCCACCGTCTGTTGCGGTTCGGACGAAACGATGTATTGAATTTTCTCCCCCATCGCTTCGATACGCGAAATCAAATTGCCCAGGTTGTTCGCGAGGTCGCCGTTATGCCTCTCCTTGAGTCGTTCTTCGCTGTAATCACCATCTTCAAAAGAAGATATTCCTCGCAGAAGGTAGTAACGAAACGTGTCGACCCCATACTTCTCCACTTGCGCCGAGGGGCCTATGACGTTCCCGAGGCTTTTCGATATTTTCTGGCCGTTGATCGTCAGGTATCCGTGAACGACAAGGGTATGCGGGAGGGCGACCTTCGCGGACATGAGCATGGCAGGCCAGTAGATGGCGTGAAACCGTGTGATTCCTTTTCCGATCACATGAATCCGCTGGTCAGCCTCCAACCAGAAGCGACGGAATCGTTCGCCCGTGTCGCTGAAGCCGAGCGCGGAGATGTAGTTGGTGAGCGCATCGTACCACACGTACATGACCTGGTCTGGGTCGTTTGGAACCGGGATGCCCCACCCGTGAGCGCGCTTTGTCGTTCTGGATATGCTGAAATCCCGAAGTCCGTTTCTGACAAAGGAGAGCATCTCGTTGCCGCGCGATTCCGGTATGACCCGCAGGCCCCCGCTTTCAAGCAGGTGAAGAATCCGCTCCTGGTAATGGGAGAGCCCGAAGAAATAGTTGTCTTCGCTGATCAACTCAAATGGCGTTTCGTGTTCAGGACAGACCAAGTCCGGATAATCAGCCATGGAGTAGAAATCTTCGCAACCGACGCAATAGTGCCCTTCATAATGCCGCTTGTAGATGTCCCCGACGGCCGAGGATGACCACAACTTCTGAGCGGCCGGTTTGTGCCTGGGATCCCGGCTTGTTCGGATAAAATCGTCGCAGGAAATGTTCAAGAGGGGAATCAGCTCGCGGAATGATTCCGAATTTCTCTCACAGAACTCAGCGACAGGTATGTTGAGTTCCTGGGCGGCACGAACGTTCTTGAGGGAGTTCTCGTCGGTGCCGGTCAGGAAATACGTTTCATAACCCATGAGCCTCATGTAGCGGGCAATGACATCGGTCTGAACAAGCTCCAAGGCAAAGCCGACGTGGGGCTTTGCGTTTACGTAGGGTATGGCTGTCGAAACGAACGCGGTCTTACTCATGATCTCCAGTTCTCTTTCCCTGCCCAACCGTCAGCATGTTGCTGAACGATATCGTTCCAATCCGAGGAGTTGCTGGGCCTCATCAAAATCAGTCTGGCAAATACGCACTTTGCGTACAATCCACAAGCGCCCTTCGGCGCCATTCGGGTCGCATCGTAACATCCAACATGGGTCCCTTGGTCATGACCGGGCGGCGTCGGCCAGCGGTTGGAGGTCGTGTTGATCGGCGGCGCGCAGGGCTTTCAGGATTTTCCCGATGAGAGGCCGGATGCGCCGGTGCCCGATGACAGTGCGAGCGGGTGACGGGTATGGGGGCTGCGACCTCTTTTCGGTTTCCCCTCGCAGGGCGAGGGGTAAACCGACGCTACATTCCGGAGTCGTCGGGGATGTAGCGTTCGTTTACCCGGCGAAGCCGGGAAACGAATGGGTCTGAGCTACGGCTGCGTCACCGCCGGCTTTGTGTCGGGTGAACCGAATTGGAGCGGGCCGCCGCCGAGCGGCTGGCCGTCGCTACTCTTGAGGATGCTCCAGCGGCTCAGCACGGGGTCGTAGATCGCGATATCGATGATGGCATCGCCGTCGTAGTCGCCGGGCACCGGAACGCCGCCGGGGCCGCCCCAGGCCTGCCGCCAGACAGTGCCCGCGTCGCTACGTTGGATATACCACACGCCGTTGGCCGGATCGTACACGGCGAGGTCCGTGATGCCGTCACCGTCGTAATCGCCGGGCGTGGGATCTACGCCGGACCAGCCCCAGTTCTGCCGGTGGACCTGGCCGTTTCCGCTGAGCAGGATATACCAGTCGCCCGCGGAGGTGTCGTAGACGGCGAGGTCCGTAGTAGCGTCGCCATCGTAGTCGCCGGGCACGGGCAGGGCGTCTGCCCAGCCCCAGTTCTGGACGTGTACCGAACCATCGCTGCTGCGCTGGACGTTCCAGTTGCCGGTATTCCGGTCGTAGAAGGCGATGTCGGTGATGCCGTCACGGTCGAAATCGCCGGAGACGGGAACCGCGCCGGGTCTGCCGAACACCGATTTGCGCATCGCGCCGCTGCTGCTGTCGATGATGTACCACGTGGCGGTGTCCGGGCGATAGATGGCCAGGTCCGTGGACTTGTCGCCATCGTAGTCGCCGGGGATGGGGAGGTCGGTCGTCCAGCCAAACTCCTGCGAGCGGTAGCCGGCGGTGCTTTGCATCAGGAACCACGCGCTGGAGATTGGGTGGCGCTTCGAGACAAACGTGCGCCACTGACCGCGCACGTACACGGTGCGGACCCAGCGGCTTGAAACGGGGCCTGTCAGCGCAAAGTCGGTCTTGCCGTCGCCGTCGAAATCGTTGCGCAAGCCCGTGGCGGCCCCGGACCGGACGACGAGCAGGGCCGGCGCGCTGGTCACGGCTCCGTAGGGGTTGCTGACGATAAGGCCGTACCGGCCAGCCTGCGAGGTGCTGACGCCGGTGAGGCGCAGCGCAGCGTTCGTCTCGTTTGGAATGTCTGTGTTGTTGTATTGCCACTGGCGCGAAAGCGGCGCCGTACCGATGGCGGTCGCGGTGAACACGACGTCCATCCCATCCCAGGCCCCGCGTGAGGATGGGTCCGATGTGATCTGTGGCGCGCCGAGCACGGTGATCACCGCAACCGAGCTGGTGGCAGCGCCCACGGCGTTTGTGACGATCATGTCGTAGTTGCCCGTGTCCGATAGCTGGGCGAAGGTGATGATGTACGTGACGCTGATGGCGCCCGGTATCGGTACGCCGTTTCTCCGCCACTGGTAATCGAGCGGCGCGGACCCGGTGGCCGCGGCGTTGAGGCTGGTGGTGCCGCCGGCCATGACCGGGCCGCCGATGGGTTGCGTCGTGATGGACGGTGGGATCAAGACCGCGAGGTTTGCCGTCGCGCTCGTGACACTGCCTACGGCGTTGGAGACGATGACGAAGAAGGTGCCTGCGTCGGCGAGCGTGGCCGAAGCGATCGTGTAGTTCGCCGCCGTGGCGCCGACGATGGGCGTTCCTTTCACCCATTGGTAGAAAAGGGGCGTCGTGCCCGAGGCGGTGACGAAGAAGTTGGCAACGCCACCCGTGGGCACCGTCACATCAACCGGCTGGACCGAAATCGACGGGGGCAGGAGGACGGTGAGCGTGGCGGCCGCGCTCGTGATGGATCCGACCGTGTTGGACACGATCACGTCGTAGTTGCCTGCGTCATTCGTCGTCACGCTGCTGATGGCGTAGACCGATGAGGTCGCGCCGCCGATGAGGCTTCCGTTCTGGCGCCACTGGAAGTAGAGCGGAGCGGTTCCCGCGGAGGACACGCCA
>JAZDKY010000089.1:0-24219 GCA_043802525.1 bacterium | reverse complement strand
TCTGGAATCCGGTGAGGAGGTCCACTGGTCCCTGACGGACAGGGACACCCTCCTGATGCGGCGCATCCGAGACGCGAAAGTACACAGGGCCCGCAAGACAACAGGCAGGAAGGCAGCGAAGAAGACGAAGTGACCGTCAGTCGCTCATGCCGCGCACCGACGTCTGACGCGATACTTTTTCAGCGGAATCACCCTTATAGACCTGACCCTTATAGCGCCCTCATAGTCATAGCTTATAGCGCCCTCATAGGGCCGATATTTTACTCTTAATGGGTTTCGCCAATTCAGCCCAAGCCCTTCGTCATGACAAGCCATTTTACTTCTGGCGGGTATCCCCAATTTCCCCGGTAGAACGACATGTCTGCAAGGTGCAATCCAGATTGACGATCGTCAATCTGGATTGATCGTCCTGGTGAACGGGTCACTCCGCACATTCGTGCAGAACTCTAACTCTACCGGCAATCGGCATTTGCACATGTGTGCAGACCGACCCGAATGGAGGCAACCGTTGTAGTCCGCGTCACCGACGCCGCTGAATTGGGGATGCCCATTACGCTATACCGACCGCGACATGGCAGAGAACTTAATCTTTAACAGGTATCCCCAATTCAGCGTTCAGAGAAAACACTGGCGCCTCATCGGACGCGGTGTCGGCATCCACTGGGAGGATGTTGACGAAGACATCTCTGTGGCCGGCCTACTCGCAGCGTAAGCAGGTCCATCAAAGGCGGTGAGGAGATACGCGAGACCCGCGGCGGGTTTCGCGCTGCTCACCGCTGACGTGATGTGGGGATTGGGCGGCTGCGACGGTCGGTCCCATGGTGGACCCTTGCGGTTGCAATTTCCGGGCGCGATCCATCATGAGCTTGCCGTACGGCGTGTTCGGATCGGTCTCAGACATGAATGTCAGACGCATCCAGTGAGGTCAGGTATTCGGTTACCGTCCAGGACGGGAACACCCATAAGTGAAAGGTGAGGACGCGTTCCGCATCGCCCCATCTACGTAATACGTGTCGCCGCGACAACAAAATCGTCCGCCTCTGCGGCTGAAGAAAGCGTCAGAACCTTCCCCGCCAAGTCCGGGCGAGCCTTGCTCCACGATCCGTCAAACCGGATGTCGATCCGCCCGGTCGCCCGGTCAATAGCGGCAATCACCGCATCCCGCGCGTCGTAGCACATACCCAAGCCAACGGCCTTGACCGCGGCCTCTTTCGCACACCACGCGCGGAAAAACCACGAGGGACCCGGGCCCGCCGCCGCCAGCACCGCCTTGTCTTTGTCGGAAAATGCGCCATTGATGAAGTCGTCGCTCAGGTCGCGCAAATGCTCCACGTCGACACCCACGCTCGCGCCCTCACCCGCGATTGCGACGGTGATGCCGTCGGTATGCGAGATCGATATCTCGATGGGCGCCTCCACCTTGCCTTCCCACGGCCCCCGCGCGACGGGTTTGCCGTTGGCGTCCGGTTCGATCGTGAAGTCCGGCGACGGCACCTGCAACTTGTACTTCGCCATGAGATGACGACGGACCGCCTCCTTGGCCGCGGTCCGCCCCAGCAGCCACTGGATCCGACGACGTTCCGCGCCTTCAAATTTCTTCCAATATTCAAGTTCCGCCGGAGACAGCATCAGGAACGCCAGCATCTTCTGCCAGACGCGATGGCTGCTCTCAAAGAGATCCGACGGCAGGTCCTTGAGGATCGCTCCTGTGAATCCAGCCGGGATCACGGGGCTCTTCCACTCGTCGCTGAAATACATCCACGTCGATCCGAGGAAGATGCGGTGCAGGCCCGGCGACAGGTTGAAAATCCTGTCCTCCCACTCCGTCAGGTCCATGTACAGGTTGCCCGCCGCGTCGACCGCGTAGATGTGCGCGGTGCAGGTCATCTCGGTCTCGCGCAGGATCTTCACGCGCAGCCCAAGCTTCGTCCCGACCGGCTGCGGCGGCCCGTAGAAATCGATTCGCTTCACGCGGAATGGAAGGAACACGATGCCGTTGTAAAGGTCGTACGCATCCCACAGCCCGAGCGCCGCGCCGAGGGCATCGAGGAAGATGCCGTCGATCGTGAACGTCGGGTCCGGGTTGGACTTGAACAAGTCCGAGCGGTCCAACACCTCAAGCGTGCCTTCCATGCCATCATCCGCCCAGCGGTCGATCGACTTGATGGCCTGGAACCGGGGCCCGTGGAACAGGCGCTCGGGATAGATCGCCTTGCCCTTCCACGCGCTCGGCTTAAGCGGGCCCAGCGTCAACGGCTCGCCCCGCTTCGGCGCGGGGTACGCATCGCCCACCACCACGGTCGCTTCGCACAAAGGGGGCCTGAACGCATTCCGGGGGTCATCCGCGCGTTCCTCCTTGATGGAAACGCGCACTTCGTGCGCGACCTTCGGATCACGGGTCGCCGTGATCCGAACGGTGCTTTCACCGTCCTCAAACGCGATCCAGCGCTGGGCCTGCACGTTCTTCATGCCGATGACCTTCTTCCCGGTCATCAGCGCCGCCGCGGCCTCGGACATGATCTCGAGGCTCATCGTGAGCGGCATGATCGAAAAGCCACGGTAAAGCGGACGGTCAAATGACGCCTGTACGCCGAGCGTGTGGTCCTGGAGGAAAACGTCTTCATCGAGAGCGTACTTGCGGATATTCACGAGGAGCCGTCCCGGCTCGTGCTCGATCGTCTGGCCGAGCATGGGGAACTCGTGGTAGGGCGCGGCGTCCCTGCCGCGCCGCTCGTCATAGGCTTTGTCAACGTGCGGCGGTGCGGGACGCACCGCCCTACCTTCGGAAACGTCACCCGACAAGAACGCGTCATGGTAGGGCGCGGCGTCCCTGCCGCGCCGCTCGTCATGGGCGTTGTCGTGGGGCGGCGGGGCGGGACGCCCCGCCCTACCTTCGGAAACGCCACCCGACAAAAACGTGTCTTGGTAGTGCGTGGCATCCCTGCCGCGCCGCTCGTCATGGGCGTTGTCAACGTGCGGCGGGGCGGGACGCCCCGCCCTACCGCCCGAGACAAACGCGTCGATGATTTCTTTCTGCGTTGTCAGGAACTGGTCCATCGTCTCGATGTACGAGAGCATGACCTGGTCGGCGATGCGAGAGTCCACCACGGCCGGCACGGGCATGCCCGGCCGCGACGCGGCGATCGGAACCGCCGCGCGTTTCCGGGGCGCGATCTTGAGCGCGGAGATGACGGGCGACTGCGTATCCAGTTTCCGCTTCGGCTTCGCCGCGGCCCCACCGCTTCCCGGCTCAATAAGCTTCGACCCGCGTCGGACGTGCAGGTAGTCGAGGTTCATGTCCACACCGTGCGCGGCGAGCATGCCGAGCGCGAAGTGGAGCTGCGTGATGCCGGACTTGTGGATCCGATTGCCCGCAACAGCGAGATGCGGCTGGCCTTTCAGGATGTCATCGACGAACGAGGTCAGATTCCCGCGCGGGCCGATCTCGACAAAGATACGAATCCCGTCGGCATACATCTTGTTCACCGTCTCGGTGAACCGGACCCGCGAAGCCCATTGGTCGACCGCGAGGCGCTCGATCTCTTTGGCATCCGACGGGAACTTCTCCGCCGAGCAGCAGGAATAGATATCGACCCTCGGCTTGTGCAATCCGACCTTCTTGAAGAATGCCCGCAGCCCGTCCAACGCCGGACGGAATCCTTCGCTGTGGTACGGGCGACTGAACGGCAGCGGACTACAGATCGCGCCCTCAGCGGAAAGCAGCGCAGAAACTTCGGTGATGACCGCCTTCGGACCGCACAGCACGTACTGGTGCGGGCAATTATCCATCGCGAGCAGCAGTTTGCCGGGATACTTCGCCATGACCTCGTCAATCACCGGCCGCTCCGGCCCGCCAACGGTAAGCAGCGTGGCTTCGGGCATGTTCTTCGCGGCGTTCATCTCCTTCATGAGATGGTAGCCCGCGAGGATGTAATCACGTTCGCGCGCGGCGTCATCCTTGAACGCGACGATGCCCGCGACCTCGAGTGCGAAGAATTCGCCGCTGCTGTGGCCAACGACCGCATCCGGCTTGATCTCCAGCCCGCGGAAGATACGCATCAGCGCCGTGTCCGCGCTGACGACGGCCTCGACCGCGCCCTCCATCCCCCAGAGCGCCTCGTCATCCGCGCCTTCCTGCACCGTACCGGGCGGCGGAAATATCAGGCTGCTCGGAACAAACCCGTCCTTCGCCAGCGCGATCGCGCGGTCGACCGAGTCGAACGCTTCCCGCGCCTCGGGGAAACACATGCAAAGGTCGCTCAGCATGTTCGTGTACTGCGCACCCTCCCCCGGGATCACGTATGCCAAACCCTGCGCGCCGAGCCGGTCCTCGTAGTAGAAAATGCCGCTCTTGTCCTGCATACGGACCGTGTCCGGCTTCTGCAGTTTCTCGCGGGCGTGGGCGAGCTTCTTCCGGAGTTCCTCGATCGACGCCGCGACGATCGCGAGGCACGGGCCGCCTTTCACGCGCGTCCGGCTCATCGTGTGCGCGACATCGGCGAGCAAAATTCCAGGCATGGGAAGAATCTGGTCCTCGAGTTTCCGGACGTTGGAAACCACGTCGGCGCGCGACGCGCCGCCGACGAGGATCAACTCGGTGTCGAGGGTCTTGAAATATGATCTCGCTTGCATATCTTCGCCGGTAGGGCGCGGCGTCCCTGCCGCGCCGCCTGTCCTTGGCTTTCTCGACGGGCGGCGGTGCAGGGACGCACCGCCCTACCTGAACTCCTCCAACACACAATGCGCATTGATGCCGCCGAAGCCCATCGAGCTCACGCCCGCGCGGCGCGGGATGGAGACGCTGCCGTGCACCCACGGCCGGGTTTCGGTGCTGATGTAGAACGGCGTCTTGTCGAGCTGCAGGTCCGGGTGCGGCTTGTCGACGTTGTTGGTCGGAGGAATGATCTTCTGGTTCAGGCCCATCGCGACCTTGATCAGGCTGGCCATGCCCGCGGCGGGAATGCAGTGGCCGATCATCGACTTCACCGAGCCGATGCCGCAACGGTTCCGGGCCCCATTGCCGCCAATCACGTTGTTGAGCGCTTTAATCTCCGTCGCGTCGCCCAGCGGAATACCCGTGCCGTGCGCCTCGACGAGTTCGATCGTGTGCGGGTCAACCTCGGCCGCGTCGTACGCGCGCTTCACGGCGAGCGTCTCGCCGTCGAGCCGCGGCGCGAGCAGGCCCTGCGACTTGCCGTCGCTCGCGATGCCGAGGCCCTTGATCAGCGCGTAAATCCTATCGCCGTCCCGCACGGCGTCCTTCTTCCGCTTCAGCGCGAGGAAGCCGACGCCCTCTCCGAGCATCGTCCCGTCCGCGTCCGCGTCGAACGGGCGCGGCGCCTGCCGGCGCGACATGGCCTTCAGCGTACAGAAAATCATGACGACCGCGGGCGGGATACAGCCCTGCACCCCGCCGACCAGCGCGACGTCGCAGCGGTCCAGGAGCAGGTTCTTCACGCCGTGGTCGACGGCGATCAGCGACGACGCGCACGCGGCGTCGATGATGTAGTTCCCGCCCATGAGGTCGAGGCGGTTCGCGATGCGGCCCGACATGATGTTCGGGATCACGCCGGGGATTGTCTGCGCGTCCAGCGGCGGCAGGCTGTCGCGCAGTTTCGTCCAGATTTCCTTGAGCTCCTGCGCCGTGTAGTCGGGGTTGAGCTGCTTGATGATGTCCAACGTCTGGTCGAGGATCACGCCGTGCTGGACCCAGTTGACCGTGCCGGGATTCACGTACGTCCCGTGCCCGACGATCACGTCCGTGCGTTCGCGCGGGAAGTTGTCGCCCGCCATTCCCGCGTCGGCCAGCGCCTCGGCGGCGACGCGCAACGCCAGGAAATGATCGGGGTCCGCGCCATCGATCGAGTCCGGCATCACGCCATAGTCGAGCGGGTTAAACGCCGCGAGATCACCGAGGTAGCCGCCCTTGGAACTGTAGAGGCGCTCGAAGCCTTCGTAGGTGGGATCGATGACCCGTTTCGCCTCGGGCGACGGGTGATCGGTGATGCAGTTGCGCTTGTTGAGGATGTTTTCCCAGTACGCCTGGAGATTCGGCGCCTGCGGGAAAATGCAGGACATGCCAACCATCGCGATATCGTCGTCAAAGACCTTCATATCGTTCTTTGAGATTTCTGTAGCCGTCGGCCTGTGGCCGACGCGCGAGCCACAGGCTCGCGGCTACAGGGTCTAGGTCAACGAGCCCTCTGCGACCACGATCGCCTGCGAGTTCTCGCCGTAGCAGATTTCATCGATCATGAACCGGCGACCCGCCTCGGGGGAAACCAAGCCGATGCCGCGTTCCTTGAATTGTTTCTTCACGCCGTCCGAGGCCATGCCGACCGTGTCCCACGGGCCCCATCCGATGGCTACCACACGGGCCTTCCACTGTTCGTCGAGGTACATAGCCATGCGGTTCATCACTTCGTTCGCGGCGGCGTAGTCCGACTGGCCGCGGTTGCCGATCCAGCCCGCGATGGAGGAGAAGAGCACGAGAAACTTCAGCGACTCGGGATTCAGCAGGTGGCTGAGCAGGAAGACCGATCTGGCCTTGATGTCGAACACGCGGTCGAACGACTCCGAGGTCTTGTCCTCGATCAACTTATCCTCGATGACGCCCGCGCCGTTGATCACGCCGTCGATCCGGCCGTGGTTCTTGTAGATCTTGCCGATCAGCGCTTCCATCGCCTGCTCGTCCTGCACGTCGGCCTGGTAGTAGAAGAATTTCGCGCCGGCCTTCTCCAACGCCGCGCGGTTCGCCATCATCTCGCGGTCCATCAGAATGCGTTTGCACGCGTTCTCTATGTCAACCGGCTTCGGCTTGTTGCCCTGCTTCTGCAGGTCTTCGAGAAGAATCCTTTTCAGCTCGGTCGCGGCGGTCACGCCGACGGTCCGGGCCCCTTCGGCCGCAGGCCACGCGGAGCGGCCGGCGAGGACGAGGGTCGGCGTGTACCGCTTCGCGAGTTCGATCGCTATGTCGGCCGTGATCCCGCGCGCGCCGCCGAAGATCACGATGACGTCGTCCTTCGTGATCTGGATGCGCGCGTGATTCATATCGAGCGGCGTCTTCGTCATCACGGGCCGCCAGCGCAGGTTCTTACGGTAGTAGAATTCGCTGCCCTGTCCGCGCGAGCTGAGTTCGGCGCAGATGCGGTCCACAAACGTCACCGGCGCGGGATCGTCCGTGTCGACGATTTTGCACAGCAGGTTCGGCCATTCATCGGCCACACTCTTCACGAAACCCATCAGACCGCCCCGCCACGGATGAGACGGCTGCGGCAGGCTGCCGTTGTTCGCTTTTCGACCGAGCGAACTGCAGGCCAGGACCCAGCCGTCGGCGCTCTTCTTGAGATCGGGCGCCGCGCCGCGCAGCAGGTAGAACAGGCTCTTCACCTCTTCGTTGAGCTGCGTTTGCCAGCCGTCGGATGAGATGCCCTTCACGTCGGGCGCGTTGCGAAGCGGGAGAAGATGGATAACGCCGCCGATCGCGCCGTGTCTCGCGCGGAGTTCCTTGGCCCACGACTCCGCCGCGACGGCGCTGGCCATGTGCTCGCGTTTCGCGATGACGGCCTTTCCGCCGGACTGTTCGATCTTTTTCTGGACCGCGGCCGCGCAACCTTCGCCATCATCGGTGATGATTACGACGCCCTTCGGGCAGACGAGCTTGCCGCCCACCGCGATCGGCGTCTTCTCCAGCGAAATCAGGTTACGATAGACGCCGTTGTGTTTGGGGGCAGATGTCGCGGCCGTAGGTTTCGACTGCGCGGCTGGCACAGCCGCGGCTACACCCGAGGGAAAGACGGAGGCTTGTTCCAGAATCTGACCGAGCGTGCGCGATGTGTTCAGCTTCTCGGGCAGGTCATCAGGCGCGCCGGGAATCGTCTTGGCAAAGGCGATCAGGATTTCGAGTCGTTTGATCGAGTCGATGCCCAAGTCGGATTCAATGTCCAGGTCGAGGCCGAGCATTTCGGCCGGATACCCGGTCCGCTCGGCGACGAGACCGACGAGGGTCGACTCGAGGTTTCCGGGCGGGGCGGGCATTGTAGCCGTCGCACGGAGGGCGACGTTCGGCGCCGCAGACACCGGCGCCGGCCTTAGTCCGGCGGCTACAGGGGCGGCGGACGAAGAAACTTGGGACAGGACGGCCCGAAGCGTTCGGCTCGTGTTCAACTTCTCCGGCAAATCGTCGGCGGCGCCGGGAATGCACTTCGCGAACGCGATCAGGATTTCTAGTCGCTTGATCGAGTCGATGCCAAGATCGGATTCGATGTCGAGATCGAGACCGAGCATTTCAGATGGATATCCGGTCCGCTCGGCGACAAGTGCCAGAAGCGTCGATTCGAGGTTGCCGGACACGGTCACCGGCGCTGTAGCCGCCGCACGCAGGGCGGCGTCCGGCGCAGGAGCAGAAGGAGAAGATTTCGCATACTTGGAAGCCATGGCGAGGACTTCGCGGAGGGTCTTCGCCGTGTTCAACTGCTCGGGAAGATCGTCCGGCGCGCCGGCGATGGACTTTGCGAAGCTGATCAGGATTTCGAGTCGCTTGATCGAATCGATCCCGAGGTCCGCCTCGATGTTCAAGTCGAGGCCGAGCATTTCCTGCGGGTAACCGGTCCGCTCCGCGATGAGCGCGAGCAGCGTGGCTTCTGTAGCCGCCGGCCTGTGGCCGGCGTCCGGCGCGACCGGCTTGCCGGGCGTTGTAGCCGTCGCACGTAGGGCGACGTCCGGCGCGGGCCTTCGTCCCGCGGCTACAGGCGGAGGTGGAGGCATGGGCGCGCCGCCGCCGCCCAGGAACGCCATCATGATCTCGCGCTGCTGCTCCATGAATTTCTGCATCATCTGCTGGTAGCGAATGATGACTTCAGCGGAGGAACCGACTGGGATGTCGATGGGAGGAGGAGCTGCGAGAACAGGCCGCTGCACCTGCGCGGCTGGCACAGCCGCGGCTACACTCGGAGGGGAAAGATCAACCAATCGCCGAACAGGGCGCTGCTGGCTGATGGACCAGGATTTGTCGGGGGCAACCATGTAGCTGACGGCGCTGGGCTTCGCAGGCGGATTCTTCAAGGCCAGCGTCGCGGGATCGAGTTCGTCGATCGAGCGTCCCTTGAAGAATGCATCGAGGTTCACCTCGACGCCTTCGGCGAGCAACTGCGCGAGCGCGCTTTCGAGCTGGATGATGTCGTGGCGCGGAGATTTTGAATCGGTCGACACGACCACATGCGGTTTGCCCTCGAGGATCTGCGTGACGAGGCCGGCCAGGACCGTGCCCGGGCCGACTTCGACGAAAACCCGCGCGCCGGCGGCGTACATGTTTTCGATCTCCTCCACGAACCGGACGCACTCGATGAGGTGCGAGCTGAGGACGTGGAGCAGCTTCTTGAGGTCAGACGGATACGGCTGGGCCTCGATATTGGAGTAAACCGGAAAGGCGGGCGCGTGATACTTCACCGTCGCGAGCTTCTTCGCGAGGTGCTCGCGGGCGGGCTCGATGATCGGCGAGTGAAACGCGCAACTGACCGGGATGAACCGGCTCTTGATCCCTTTCGTCTCGAGCGCGGCCGAGGCATTCTCGAGATCGGCCTTGAGTCCCGAAATGATGGTCTGCGTCGGCGAGTTGAAGTTGGCGACGTAGACGCCCTTCATCTCTTTCACGAGCTCTTTGACATCCTTCGCGTTGCCCTTCACGGCGAGCATCGTGCCGAGATCGTATTTGCAGTTGTCGAGGATGCTCGAGCCGCGGTCTTCCAGCACGTCGTACAGAACATCCTCGGACATGACGCCCGCGGCGCAGAGCGCGGCGTACTCGCCCGAGCTGTGGCCCGCGGCCATGTCCGGGGTGACACCGAGCAGGCGCATGATCTTGAACAGGCCCATCTCGGTCACGCCGAGCGACGGCTGCGCGATGTTCGTGACCGTGATCTCGGTCATCCGCTTCTGCTCCTCTTCCGGCGAGAAACGCGGCGGCGGGAAGATGTATTCGCTGAGCCGCTTCGGCAGCTTTTCCGCCAGGACGCGGTCGGCCGTGACGAAGCACTCCTGCAGTTCAGGGAACAGGATCGTCAGGTCGCGCAGCATGTCGGGCCGCTGCGAGCCCTGGCCCGGAAACAGGAACGCTATTTTTCCGCGCAGCGGCTGCGCCGAAAAATAGATGCCGCGAGGATCGCGGATGCTGGGGGGATTGTTCTTCAGCGCCTTGGCAGCAAGGCCGAGTTTTTCACGAAGGTCACCGACCGAGTCCGCCACGATCGCCAGCCGGAGGGCGCCCTGCCCCCTGTTCTTCCATACATGGGCGGCAAGATCGCGCAGGCGCGGCGAGGTCTGCGAAAGCGCCTGTTCCAGCCTATCATCCGCCGCGCCAATCGCGCCGGCGTCGGCGCCGGCGAGGACGAACAGTTCGGCCGGCCAGGTCTCAAGCGGGTATGTCGCGTGCTCCGCTTTCTTCGATGAATAGTCCTCGAGAATGGCGTGGAAATTGGTGCCGCCGAAACCGAACGAGTTCACGCCGGCGCGGCGCGGCTTCTCGCCGCAGAACCACGGGCGAGGCTCAGTGTTCACGTAGACCGCGCTTTCCTCGTCCATGAATGACTTCGCTGCGGGTTTCTTCACGTTGATCGTGGGCGGGAGCACCTTGTGGTGCAGCGCGAGCGCGGTCTTGATGAGACCAACGATACCCGCGCAGCCCTTGGAGTGGCCCATCTGCGACTTGATGGATCCGACGGCGCAGGATTTCGGGGCCGCGTTGGCCGCCTTCATGCCCGTCGCGACGCTGTCCGCTTCCGTGCTGTCGCCGACGACGGTACCGGTGCCGTGAGCCTCGATCAGGCTGACCGTGTCCATTGTGAAACCGGCCATGTCGTAGGCTCGGGCCATCGCGCGGGCCTGGCCCTCTTTGCGCGGCGCGGTGAGGCTCTTGCCCTTGCCGTCGCTCGAGCTGCCGACGCCGCGGATCACCGCGTAGATCCTGTCGCCGTCGCGCTCGGCGTCTTCAAGGCGCTTCATGACGACTGCGCCGAGGCCCTCGGAGATCACGATGCCATCGGCCGACTCGTCGAACGGCTTGGACCTGCCGCTCGGGGTCAGGGCCGTGGTCTTGGCGAAGCAGAGGAAACCGAACGGGTTCTGCATCACGTCCGCCGCGCCGACGATGGCGACGTTGGCGTTGTGCGTGACGAGTTCCCGGACGCCGTTGTACACGGCAGTCAGCCCGGACGCGCAGGCGGCGTCGACCGTGAAATTGGCACCGCCCAGGTCGAACGCATTCGCGATGCGGCCCGTGACGACGTTGGGAAGGATGCCAGGGAACGAGTCCTCGGTCCATTCGGGCAACTGGCTGAGGAGTTCCTCGGGCACGTTTTTGAGGAACATCGGCAGCGCGGAACGCAGGGCATACATCAGGCCGAGGTCGCCCATGCCGCCGGCGGTACCGAAGATGCAGCAGGTCTTCTCGCGGTCGAATCCGCGCTCGATGAGACCCGCGTCTTTGAGCGCGCGGCCGACGACTTCGAGGGAAAGGAGCTGGAGCGGGTCAACCGACTTCAGGCTGTTCGGCGGGATGCCGTATTTCATGGGGTCGAAGACGACCGGGTCGATGAATCCGCCCCACTTCGAATAGACCTTGTCCCGGGCCTTCTTGTCGGGGTTGAAATACGTCGCGGGGTCCCATCGCTCGTGCGGGACCTCGGTAATGGCATCGACCTTGTTGAGGATGTTTTCCCAGAAGGCCTTGAGGTCGCCCGACTTGGGGAAAACGCAACTCATGCCGACAATCGCGACATGGCAATTGCCCGGCTGCTCGGCAAGTGGAACGTACTTCTTCGACATAATGCCTGTGCTTGAAACTCTATACTATAGCCCATTCCGGGCCCATGATCACCTCGAAATGTGGCCGGACGAATTTCGTATTCGTATATGGCAAGTAGCGTGGGGTCAAACACTTTGGGCGGTTGGCTGTAGCCGCGCGCCGGAGGCGCGCGATTTCGTCGCCCTTCGTGCGACGGCTACAGAAGAGACCATCGATCAGGAACTAAAAGCCAAAGCTGACCGGAACCGACGGACCCGGGCCGTATTGCACCTGGCCGGGCTGACGGTTCGAGGAGGCCAGCAGGAACGGCGCAAAGGGCGCGACCTGTACCTCCACCGGGGGATTGGTGTCGACGGCCAGAGTCGCGCGCGACTCAAACACGGGTGCGGGCTCATCCATGACAACAGGCTGGAGGCTCGGCAAATTCTGCATGGAGACGAAGTTCAGGCCGGTCAGCACGAGGACGGCCGCAGCCAGCGCGTAGCGCAAAGCCGGGACCGGCCCGGCCTCGAAGATCTCCCAGAACCGCCACCGGCGCTGGCGTTGTTCCTCGATTTCGTAGATCGAGTTCCGGATCCTGGCCAGGGATCGGGCTTCGAACCCCGGATCCGGCTGCTCGTACTTCTTCAGGGACATCAGTTTGCAGACCAACAGAGCCTGCGCGTGGGCCTTGCGGCAAGCCTCGCACGTGGCGAGATGGGCTTCGACGTCGGGCCGCAGCTTCTCGCCGGCGTATGCGAGGCAGTAGTCCTGGATTTCTTTACAGTTCATGGCGCGAACTCATTCAACTCGCCCTGGAGCGCCTGGCGGGCGTAGAACAACCTTGATCGGACGGTGCCCTCAGAACATCCCAGTATCTTCGCGATCTCGTCGTGGGGCGTCCCTTCGATGTCGTGCATCACCACCACCGCTCTGTGTTTTTCTGACAGGGTCAGGAGGGCCCTGTTCAATCTTTCCTTGAGCTCCGTGATCGTCATGTCGCGGAAGGGTGATTCCTTGGCCGACAGCTCGACAAAGGCCGGGTCCCGTTCGATCGCGCGGTTGACGTCGTCGAGGCTTTCCGCCATGCGCCGCTTCCGCTTCTTCAGGAAGTTGATCGTCCGGTTGACCGCGATCCGGTAGACCCAGGTGTAGAACGACGAGTTCCCGTGGAAATGCTTCAGGGAGGAATAGGCCTTCACGAAGACGTCCTGGACGAGGTCCTCGGCGTCCTCGCGGTTGGACGTCATGTTGTAGACCAGCCCGTAAATCTTCCTCTGGTAGCGCCGTACGAGCTCGCTGTAGGCCTGGACGTCGTGGATGCGCGCCCGCTCGACAAGGCGCACGTCCTCCTGGTCAGCAACGTCGACCGCCTCGGCGACGGGCATGATGCTGTCTACCGGGTCTGTCATCAGCACGTTAGCGTAAGCGGGAACGATGACCATATTCGATCATTTTTGACCTCGTCCCCCCGGCAGGCGTTGAACGGAATCGACTGAAAAAACAAAGTCCAGCAGCCTGAAGGCTGCTGGACCCTTGGCCATCCATGGTACGCGGGGTCAGACCTTCTCGGCAACCGCCTCGCTGGTCTGGTTGGCCTGGATCGCCCGCTCGATTGTTTCGCGGAACAGGTCGAGCCCGGTCGAGGGAATGATGATCGTGTCCCTGCGTCCGCCTACGTCTTCCGTGATCTTCAAGAATCGACCTCGAGGATTCTCCTTGAGATCAAAGAAGAATTGCTTTCGTTCGATCTGGATCTTGTCGCTCAGCAGTAGATTATCCACGGCGCCCTCTCCTCCAGCCATTGACCATATGCTTGTCTTTTTTACCGTCCCACCAAACAGGTTGCATGGCAACCCGTCTGGCAGCGCTAGATCTGGTGGTACTTAAGACCTGCACAAAAAATTATGCAAGTCCTAACCACTACATGATTTCGGATTATTTCTACTTTCTCAAAAACGCTTATTTCCGGGTTCGGAGCCAGTAATCCTCGGTCCCGGGTTCGAGGGCACCGACCAGGCCGTCGCACCGTTTATCGAGCCGGTCCGGTGGCATGGATTTCACGCTTCCGTCGGCGAAGATCACGTTAACACGACGGTTGTGCCGGAAGTGGTAGTAGTGCTGGTCACCGATACTCCTATCGAGATAACTCCACTCCTCCAACATGGGATTCGACGGAGAGGCGGGTGGTTGGAACTGATTAATCTGGACCGCATCGCCCCAGACGATTGTTTCTGACGGACGCTCGATCGCGCCGAAAACCGTAATGCGCGAGGGCTTCGTGGCCGTGAAGTTGGTGAGCAGGTTGATATTGATGCCATAACCGTAGGTGGCGATTTCATATTTCTTTTTGAAATACGAGGCCCGGTACGGCATGGCGGGACAGACCTCCACGCCACCGCCGCTTCCGAGATAAGGAGCAAGCTTCGCATGGCTCATGTCGATCGAGCGCCGCCCCTCTTCACCGTTGTCCGAAGAAAGACCGTAGTAAAGCAGTGTCTTGCCGTCCTTCGACCCGTCTTTCCAACCGAAGAGTTTGCCTTCGTGGTCGCTGAGATAAAGCAGGTAAGCGGCCTGAAGATTCTTCAGATTATTGACGCAGACCGCGCGGCGGCCCACTTCGACGCTTTTCGCCAGCGCGGGCAGCAGGAGCGACAGCAGGATCGCGATGGCCGCCATGACGGCGATCAACTCGATCAGGGTGAAGGCGCATGCATGATGTAGCGTTCGTTTACCCCCGATGCGCTTCGCGATCGGGGGAAACGAATCGGTGACCGGGCAAATCGGTTTCCCCGCGGGGCGGGGTAAACCGACGCTACATCCATTCGGCGGGGCGTTTGTCTTATTGCCCGATGCCATAGATACCTTGCGATCCCGTGAGTGAATTTGTAAACGTGGCCAAGGGCCCGGTCGCCTGCAGCACGCAGGTCGTGGTCCAGGGACCGGTGAGCAGGTTCGTCGTCGCCAGCACGAAGTAGTTCGTGCCCGGTTCGGTCGCCCACGTCAGGACCATGCCGGACGATGCATCGAGTGTCGCCGCGTGGAGTTCTCGCAGTTCACGGTAAAGCTCAACGTAGACGTCGTCGAACGACCCCGCGCCCGCGCCGTTCGGGGTGTTCCCGCCGTACAGAACGGTGAAATTGACGCCCGCGTAGTTGAAAAAGGCGAACGTATCAACGTCAAACGTCCTGTCGGCCGGCACCGCCTTGGTCCAGTAGAACATCTGGACCCCGTTCACGGTCAGCAGGTTGGTGCGGGTCGGGTCGGTGTAGATCCCCATGAAGACGCGACGGGCATAGCTGTTCGTCGCGCGGCCGAAGTACATGACTTCCACGTACAGGTTGGAATCCGTCGGAAGGTAATTCCACGCGCCCATATCCGTGTCGTGGAAAAAAGGGTCCGATCCGGTTCCGGTCACGAAGTAAGCCGTCGAATCGACCTCGCCCGTCGGCATGCGGGTGATCGCGATGCCCTGCACGAACGGGTTGAAGCCGTAGGACTCGTTGTTGATGAAGTAGTTGAACTCGATGAGGTTGTTTGCATCGCGGACGAGGGTCGTGTTGCCGGAATAGTTGTCCGACTGCAGCCGGTCCGCGCCGATGACGTCTGGCGCGAGGTTGTACAGGCCGAAGATGGCCAGCTGGTAGAATTCCAACGTGTTCGGAATGGAACCAGCCGTGATCTTCAGCGTGGCACCGAAGCGGAACGAATCCTCGTCGGTCAACGTCCGCCCGAGCGGGATCGTGAGCCGCGAGTTGTTGATGACCTGCGGATCGCCCGAGCCGTCGAAGTGGTTGCCTTGGTTCCACTCCGCCAGCACCCGCTGCTGGCCGGCGTCGTACCGGAGCAGCGCCTGCCCAAGCCCGTTGGATACGCCGGCATACGACCAGCCGTTCGTCGAGAAATCATCGGCGAGTACCGGGACCCAGACGGCCTCGGACCGATGAGCCATGAAGACCATTACCCCGGCGATGAGGACCATCGCCTTCTTGCGAGCTGACATGCGAACCGCCTTTCTGCCCCTTGCGCGGGAGCGTTGCTGGGCGGGCGCTGTGTCCGTTGGAATCTTCGTCACCTCTTGGTAGGGACCGCTGGCTCAGCGGTCCATGGCGCGCTGGGCCAGCGCGCCCTACCCACGAGACAAAAACTCGAACGGACTCAGCGCCCTGCGATGACGCCCTCGCGTTTACCCCGCTTCGAGCGGGGCGACAGAAAGGATGCGGACCCTTCCAGCCGGATCGCCGCGTGAGGTCACGCGGCCTACAACACGTGATGTAGGCCGGGTCACCGACCCGGCGTGTTCCGGCCAAAAAAAGCCTGCATCGCTTTCCGGAAAGAAGATGCAGGCTTAAACCAGAAGTCTGCTCACTCTCTTCTTTCGCGAAAGAGCGTTGAACACGCGCAAGACAGCTCGTCTTCTGGCTCTCCCGCCCTTTCAGCGGCCTTACCAGTCACAGGACCAGTGGCCAACTTCCGGCTGAAAGGGTTCCCCGATCGGATCGGGGCGGGATTACAGCGGCGCGACCGCGTCCGATTTTCACGGACTTCCGTACGCTGCCTTGCGTTTGTTACCAAAGAACTTTTTGAGGATAGCCACAAAGATGCACAAGATGCACGAAGAAATCTTCGTGCTTCTTGTGCCTTTTCGTGGCCATCCGATCCGCGTGTCCGAATCGGACAGGCGGAGCCTGTCCCTCCAGCACGCATGTCCAAATTTCGTGTCTTTTCGCGACCGTTCATGACTACTATCCGGCCGTGAAACCCCACCACACCAACGACGTCCTGATCACGGCCGACCAGATCCAGCAGCGTGTGGACCAGATGGTCACCGAGATGGCAGACCATTGCCGGGTCGAAAACCTGGTGATGATCGGCATCCTCCGCGGGAGCTTCATGTTCCTGGCCGACCTCGTGCGCGCGCTGTACCACCACGGCATCCGTCCGCGGATCGATTTCATGACGCTGGAGAGCTACGGTTCGGGCACGGAATCGTCCGGCGCCGTGCGGATATCCAAGGACATCAGCGTCAACGTGAAGGGTGCGGATGTCGTCATCGTCGACGACATCCTGGACACGGGACGGACACTGTCCTTCGCCAGGCAACACTTGCTGGCGAAGGGCGTGAAGGCGGTGAAAACGTGCGCGTTGTTGGACAAACCGATCCGCCGCGTGGTGCCGTTCAAGGCGGACTTCACGGGGTTTACGGTCGAAAATGTCTTCGTCGTGGGCTACGGACTGGATTACGACAGCCGCTACCGCGAACTGCCGTATATCGCGAAGGTAACGTTTACGGAGGAGTGAGTGTCGGGTGTCGGATTCCCACCTCGCCACTCGACACTCGCCACTCCCTCCTACTCGACGAGGTCGATCAGGTTCTTGACCGTCGTATCGCTGCCGGGTTCCCCGGAGGAGGTCTGGTCGGCTTCCTGCGACTGTGAATCCGGACGTGGCTCGCGCTGTTCGCGGTTGTCACGACCGTCGCGGCCTTCGCCACGGCGTCCGCCACGCGGGGGGCGCATGCGGCGATCATGGCGCCGGCCGCGGGATGAATCGTCCCCGTCACCGCCACCGACACCGCCGTTTTCCAGCGCCTTGCGCAGGGTGCCGATCCGCATGCTGACGCCGCCGCGGCTGCTCACCCGCTGCTCGGTCTGGCTGTCGAAGCTGAAAACAACCGCGTTGCGACCGGCCTTCCTGAGCAGCTTGTCGACCTGGTCCGCGACATGGGACGGCTGCTCCGCGTAGTACACCTTGACGCCTTTGTACGTGCCCCCGTGCGCGACTTCGCGCAGCGGCCGTCCGGCGAATACGATCTGGAGACAGATCTTCTCGCGCTCGGCGAACTGGGCCATACGCTGCAGCAACTGGAACCGGTCCAGCGGACCCACCTTCTCGCCGCCGCGGCTTTCCAGCATTCTCTCGCCGTCGAGGATGTAGATCCGTGCCGTGTCGCGGGCCGCGATGCCCGGCTTACCCTTGAACAAACTGCCGATGCTATCCCAGAGACTCATGCCTACTCCTTAGAGAACGGACCCTGTCCACCCGCCCGGCTACGTCGATGTGGACGCGCAGCGGTTCCTTCGTTGAAGAGCCGGGAACCTACCCGAGGACTTTCAAAACATCAAGTCGGTAGTTTTCAGGAAACCAGGCCTTAAGCCCTTCCCGAACCGCCGCGGGTCGTGTATTCTTGAGATATTGACGGCTGCGGTGTCTTGGACTAACGTGCCGCGCCTTTCGGAGAATCCACGGAGAATCCATGTCGGAACAGCGAACCTACACCATCGTTTGCCCGCGTTGTAAGCATCAGATGGACGTGCAGTTGTACGATTCCATCAATGTCAAGCTCAGCCCGGAGCTGAAAGAGAAGTTGATGCTGAACCAGGTCAACGCCGTGATCTGCCCCAAGTGCGAACTGGGGTTCCGCGTGGACAAGCCGTTGCTGTACAGCGATCCCGCCCGGCAGATGCTGATCTACTGGATCCCGACCCGCGAGGAAGCCTACGACGATGGCGAGGAGGAATTCGGCTCGTGGGTCCGGGAAATGAGCAGCGTCCTGCCCGAGGGCGTCCGCGCGCCGGACGTGCACCTGGTTTTCACCCGCATCGAACTGGTGGAGCGGATCTTCATGCTGGAGAACAAGCTCGACGAGCGGATCATCGAGTACATCAAGTACCTGATCTACAACCGGAATATCGGCAAGATGAACCCGGCGGAAAAGGCCCTGCTTTTCAACGCCGAGGATTCGAGCGACGACAACCTGTGCTTCGTGGTGCAGGACCTGAAAACGCGGCAACTCGAGACGGTCCTGAAGTACGGGCGGGATGCGTATGTCGCGCTCTGTGAAACGTTCAACCGGGAAGACAAGACCGGCGACCTGCTTGAACTTTTCCCAGGGCCCTATGTCAGCGCGCGCTCTCAACTGCTAAAGGAACTACGAGCTGAGGCTCAACGGGAGTAAACGGCAGCACCTCCAACGGCGGCAACTGCTGTTGCTGCGCAGCGACCCTTTCCTTCTGAGCCCTCATCTGCTTGCCGACAAACAACAGCCCCGACTCCGCGCGCGCAGACCAGTTATTGCTCGGATTCGCCACGAGGTAGTCTTCGTAGACAGCCTTGGACTCCTGCAGCTTGCCCATCTGCTCGAGGCAGCGGGCCTTGCCGAACATCGCCGCGGATGCGAGGAAATGGTCCGGGTGCGCCGCGAGGAACTTGCCGAAGGCCTCGATCGCCTCTTGAGGCCGGCCCATGGCCTCGAGGCACTGCGCAATGCCCATCTCCGACAGGGGCATCATGTCGTGCCCGGGATACTTCTGCTGGAATTCAAGGAAGACGTGCTGCGCGAGCTCGTACTGGCCGTCATCAAAATGCTTCCCGCCCAGCGAAAGGACCGCCAGCGGCCCGGCCGGCGTGTTCGGATACTGGTTCATGACCTTCTGGAACTGCTCGGCGGCCTGCGAATTGAACAACATGATCGAGGCCGTCTGCGCCGCCGACTCCTGGTAGTTCTTGTGGGCCGTCCACCCGAGAAAAATCGCCACCGCAAGGCCGACGCCGACGAGCACCGGCGTAAGGTGCTGACGGACAAAATCCTGCACCTCCGGCAATTCCTGCAACCCCGCCGCCTCCGGAGCAACCGGCGCTTCCGCCGGGACCGGATCGATATCACGCTCTTCTGTCGTCTGTTCTGTAGCCATAAATGTGCGGTATTTATGGCTGTGCCGGTTTCAAAACGCAAGCCCCGTGATGATGAGATGGTAGGGCGCGACGTCCCTGTCGCGCCGCGGCGGGGCGGGACGCCCCGCCCTACCTGCCCTTGACGCCCCCCCCGCCTGCTCCTATATTGCTCACAACATGAATTCGACCACGTCCACCGCAACATCAGCTCGGCTGCCCGGCCTTCTCTTGCTTGAAGCCCGCGTTGCGGTGGGCCTCGGACGTCCTTTGTGACGGGACCGAAGCTCTTAAGGGATCACCCACCGCGTCCGGTGGGTTTTTTTGTTGTTGTGAATAGACATAGACCATGAAAAGAGGATCGTAATCGTCCTCGTCCTCGAAGAGCCGAACTCGAGGACGACGAGGACGAGAAAGAAGTGAACATGAAAAAGGCAAACAAAGACCGCGTCGTCATTTTTGACACAACCCTGCGCGACGGCGAGCAGTGCCCGGGCGCAACGATGAACATCCACGAGAAGCTGGAGGTCGCCCGCCAACTGGCGCGCCTCAACGTGAATATCATCGAGGCCGGCTTCCCCATCGCCTCGCCCGGCGACTTCGAGTCCGTGCGCGCGATCGCGGAGCAGATCCGCGGCCCGCGGATCGCGGGGCTGGCGCGCTGCCTGAACAAGGACATCGAGCGCGCGGCCGAGGCCGTAGCGCCTGCGGGGAAACGCGCCCGGATCCACGTCTTCCTGGCCACGTCGGCGATCCACCGCCAGTTCAAACTGAAAAAGGCGAAGAGCGAGATCATCAAGCAGGCCGTCACAGCGGTGACGTACGCCAAACGGTTCTGCGACGACATCGAGTTCAGCCCCGAGGATGCCTCGCGCACGGAGCCGGATTTCCTCGCCGACGTGGTGCGGGCAACGATCGACGCCGGCGCGACAACGGTGAACATCCCCGACACGGTCGGCTACGCGATCCCGTCCGAGTTCGGCGCGCTGATCGGCTACCTGCACGAGCACGTGCGGGGCATCGAGGACATCACCCTGCACGTGCACTGCCACAACGACCTGGGCCTGGCCGTCGCGAATTCGCTGGCTGCCATCCAGAACGGCGCGCGCGGGGTCGAGTGCACAATCAACGGCATCGGCGAACGCGCGGGCAACTGCTCGCTCGAGGAGATCGTCATGGCGATCCGGACACGATCCGCATCGCTGGGCGGCGTGTACACGAACATCGACGCGCGCGAGCTGGTCCGCTCCAGCCGGCTGGTCAGCCGCATGACCGGCCTGGTCGTGCAGCGCAACAAGGCCATCGTCGGCGCCAACGCCTTCGCGCACGAGGCGGGCATCCACCAGGACGGCATCCTGAAAGAGCGCACGACGTACGAAATCATGCTGCCCGAGGACGTCGGCTGGTCCGGCACCGACCTGGTACTGGGCAAGCACTCCGGCCGCCACGCGTTCGGAAACCACCTGGCGCGAATGGGATTCCACATCACGCCGGCGCAGTTGGAGACCGCCTACGCGAAATTCAAGGAACTGGCGGACAAGAAGAAGGTCATCTATGACGATGACCTGGTCGCGATCATGCAGGACCAGATGAGCGAGACGCCGCAGGTCTTCACGCTGGACTACATGCACGTCTCGACCGGCACCGGTTCCGTCCCGACCGCGACCATCCGGCTGCGCAAGAGCGGAAAAGTTTCCCAGGACGCATGCATCGGCGACGGCCCGGTCGATGCGACGCTGAAAACCATCGACCGCATCACCGGCATCACGGGCAAGGTTGAGGACTTCAGCCTCCAGGCCGTGACGAAGGGCGAGGACGCCGTCGGCGAGGTCAGCATCCGCGTAAAGTTCCCCGACGACGTCGTGTCCGCCAAGGGCTCGAGCACGGACATCGTCGAGGCCAGCGCCAAGGCCTACATCAACTGCCTGAACCGCTACCTCTTCATGCAGCAGCACGCGAAGAAGAAAGCTCGCAAAAAGTTCCAATGATTGGAAAAATCCGCAAATAATTTTCCAAGGATTGGAAATTTCTGACTGCCCACAGATTTCACGGATGTGCGCAGATCATGAGGGAACATCTGTGATATCTGTGCGATCTGTGGGCAGCAAGGCAGGGCTTCAATGAAGATTTCAGGGCACACGCGGCCGTTTGCAGTCCTGGGGCATCCGATCGGGCATACGCTTTCGCCCATCATGCACAATGCCGCCTTCGCCGAACTCAAACTGGATGCGATCTACCTCGCGTTCGACGTGCGGCCGGACCACCTGATGGACGTCCTGCCGGCGATGCGGCGCATGGGTTTTCGCGGCGTGAACCTGACCATTCCCCTGAAGGAAGTCGCCGCCCGCGGCATCAAGGTGCTCGACGAAACGGCGCGCCTGTTCGGCGCGGTCAACACCGTCCAGTTCGCCGACTTCGGCATGGTCGGGCACAACACGGACGGCTACGGCTTCCTGAAGGCGCTCGACGAGGCGTTCGGCAAGACGGTTGAAGGCGACAAGGTGTTCGTGCTCGGCAGCGGCGGCGCGGGCCGCGCGGTTTCGCTCATGGCGGCAAGCGCGGGCGCGTCGCTGATCACGCTGGCCGACATCGACAAGGATCGCTGCCTCGCCGTCGCCGCCGAGATCAAGACGTCGTTTCCAAATGTCGCCGTCGAGATGGCCAACTCCGCGCGCGACCAGGTCAAGGCGTCGCTCGCCGCGGACCTGGTCGTGCAGGCCACGCCGGTCGGGATGAAGAAGGATGACAAACGAATCCTCGGCCCCGAGGCGTTCCGCGCCGGCCAGCGCGCGTTCGATCTCATCTATATGTATCCCGAGACGGTCTTCATGAAAGCCGCCACCGAAGGCGGCGCAAAAGCCGTGAACGGCCTGGGCATGCTGCTGCACCAGGGCGCGAAAGCTTTCGAAATCTGGACCGACATCGCACCGGCTGTCGAGACGATGCGCAAGGCGCTCCAGGACGCGGTGTATAAGACATGACCCAGTCCCAAAACAATGCGCGCCGGCAGTCATGATTCCACCCTCACCATTCTGGGCGGCTTACCTGACCGTGCTGGCGTTTTTCTTCGGCGCCTGCGTGGGCAGCTTCCTCAACGTCTGCATCTACCGGATCCCGCGCGAGGAGTCGGTCGTACATCCCCGATCGCACTGCCCGCAGTGCGGAAAGATGATCGCGTGGTACGACAATATCCCGCTCGTGAGCTACCTGGCCCTGCGCGCAACGTGCCGGCATTGCGGGCTACACATCCGCATCCGCTATTTCCTCGTCGAACTCCTGACGGCGGTCCTTTTCCTGCTGGTGTGGAACCGGTACGGCCTCGACGTGGTCACGCCGATCTACTGGCTGGTGATCTCGGGGCTGGTGCTCGGGACGTTCGTGGATTTCGAACACATGATCATCCCCGATCGCGTTTCGCTCGGCGGCATGGCCGCCGGCCTGGTTTGCAGCATCCTGGCGCCATCGCTTCACGGCGAAACAGAATGGTATCGGGGGCTTATCGATTCCGCAGTCGGCCTGGCAGTCGGCTCGGGATCGCTCTGGTCGGTCGGCGTGCTCGGCAAGATGGTCTTCAAGAAGGATGCGATGGGGCTCGGCGACGTGAAACTGCTGGGCGGGCTCGGTGCGTTCCTCGGCTGGCAGTCGGTCATCTTCACCATCATGGTGTCATCGCTGTTCGGGTCCTTCGTCGGTATTTGCTTCATCATCTCGCGCAAGAAGGAATGGCAAAGCCGCATCCCGTATGGTCCGTACCTCGCGCTCGCGGCCGTGGTGTGGATGTTGGGCGGCAACGGGGCGTGGCAGGCGTACGTGCGATGGGTGGCGGGGCAGTAGGAAATAACCAATAACCAAATTCCAATAACCAAAGACCGTGGATAGGAAATAACCAATAACCAAATTCCAATAACCAAAGACCGTGGATTGGTTATTGGTGCTTGGTTCTTGGTGCTTGGTGCTTGGTTATTGGTTCTTGGTTATTGGTTATTGGTTATTGGTTATTACGATGGCGTCGTCATGGACAATCGCAACATCATCCTCGTCGGCTTCATGGGAACCGGCAAGAGCTCGACCGGGCGCATCGTCGCTGAACGGCTCGGGCGCAGGTTCGTCGACATGGATGCCCTGATCGAGGAGCAGGCCGGCAAGAGCATCCCGAAGATCTTCGCCGAGAACGGCGAGCCCCATTTCCGGTCGCTCGAACGCAACCTCGTCCGGGACCTGTCAGGCCGGACCGGCCTGGTCATCGCGCCGGGCGGCGGCATCGTCCTGAACCCGGAGAACATCGCGGACTTCAGCCGCACGGGCCTGGTCATCTGTCTCCATGCGACGCCGCAGATGATCCTGGCGCGCGTCGGCGCGGACGCGAACCGTCCCCTCCTCCAGGGCGGCGACCAGCTCCAGACAATCACCGACCTGCTCGCGAAGAGGCAACCGTTGTACGATGCGATCCCGCACCGGATCGACACCGACGGGTTCACCCCGGCGGACGTCGCGGGAAAAGTGATCGAGTTGTTCCGGAAGTCGTGACCCGCTGGTAGGGCGGACCGGCTTGCCCGCCATGCTACGCGCAGCGTTGCAGGCGGGGACGCCCCGCCCTACCCCTCTATGCACACGATGAAAACAAGGGGGGGCGCATGGCAGTTCTGCGGGGGTCTTTTCCGTGGAGGCCGGTGAGGCACGGCTACAGGCGGTTCTGATTCCTGTTCGAGCGACGGGCGAAGGCGCTCGGAGGCGGTTTGGCCCTTGTGGTTGGCGTTTAGGGGCGGAGA
>JAZDKY010000088.1:0-6298 GCA_043802525.1 bacterium | reverse complement strand
AGACCCAATACTTTGGTGGAAACATATCGCCGTCGGCGGACGCCGACGGCGATGGGCAGAGCAACTGGCAGGAGTACAAGGTGGGGACGGGCCCGACGAACCCGAACGATATGCTGGATCAGAAGGGGCTGGAGGAGGCGGTTGGGTTGCTGACGATCGGGTGGCTGGGGGCGGACGGGCGGATGTACGGGGTGACGCGCAGCGGAACGGTGACGGGGACTTGGTAGGTGGCGGGAGGTCCGTGGGCGGCGGGGTGGGGCCAGACGCAGATGCAATGGGAGGCGTCGACCGGCACCGACACCCAACGCCTCTACCGTGTCGAAGCCCTCGTGCCGTAGCCGGAAACTTAGCCGTAACAAGCCGCGAAGATTTCCGGATCCACCGCAAGAAGGCGCAGAAGGCGCAAGAAGGAATCACGCAAAGAATGCCGAGCCCACAGATTTCCACAAATCTTCACCGATGATCTGTGTTTGTCTGTGCGCATCGGTGGGTTCCTTCGCGGTTCACGTTTCAGGATCGGAGGGAACCACTACATTCACTGAGGATCACCCGCCTACGCTGCCCCTTGCCTATTCCTTCGGCATTCCGTCATTGGTCCTTTGTCGTTCTATTCGCCCCTCAGGCAGGGCGCGTTTCAACGGTCCGAAGCAATGTTTCAAATCCACGCGCACCCATCGGAAAGGCTCGCGCAGTATATCAATCTTCTTCCCGTCCCTGAACGAGCGCGCCTTGTAGTGGACCGGTATTTCGCGCGGTGTGAATCCCTTGCGGAGCAGCTTCACCAACAGTTCGATATCGAAATCGAAGTGATCGCATTCGAAGTCCAGTCCGTACAGACAGTCGCGCCGGAAGACTTTGAACATGGTGTGCGGATCCTTGATCCGCTGACCGTAGAGCAGGTTGATGAACACCCATGTGTGAAGAATATGGGCGAGATTCGCGAGGCCGGAGAGGAAGGGCTGCCGGTTGAACGTGCGAATCTTCCAGAAGCGGCCATGACGCCCGCCGAGCACGAACATGCAGCGATAGTTCAGCAGCGGCTCCAGCAGCGCATCGTAGTCGTTGAGATCGTATTCAAGATCGGCGTCCTGAATGATCACCATATCGCCCGTGGCCTGCGCAAGCGCGTGTCGCACCGCATAACCTTTTCCTCTCGGGCGATCCTCGAGAAGGACCTTTATCTCAGGTTGCCCGGAGAACCGCAACACGTCCTCGCGCGTTCCGTCCGTCGACGCGCTTTCCACAATGATGATCTCGCGATCCATGCCCGGGACTGTCTTGGCAAGCAGCGCGGTCATCAATTCCGTGAAGGTTCGCTTTTCATTGTAAACCGGGACGATGATCGACAGCAGCGGACAAGATCGAGGCTCATCTTTTTCGGCGGAGACGATGAATCCGCGCGTTGATGTCCTGGAATGCCGGAGACCCATGCTGTGGCGGCGAGCCGGCTCGATCCAGACGCGGTGGAACCCGGTGCGGAGCAACAGTGCATGGATTGACGCTGGAATCGCGCGCATCACCACCAGCAGTCCGCCGCCGGGTTTCAACCGGCCAAAGACAGCGCTCAGCATCTGCAACGGGTTCCGGACATCTTCCAACGGGATGACAAGAACCGCTGCGTTGAATTCATGGGTCGGGGGCGCTTCCGCGGATATCAGTTCGGCCATGGAGCAACGCATGACCGGCTCGTCGCCGGCTTTCTTCAGTTCCGCCTCCAGCGGGTCGTGAGGCGGGGCGATCAACAACAGCGGACCTTCTTCCACCCCGCGCAAACGAAGTTCAGCCAGGCAGCGGCTGCTGACATCCTGTCCCGCGAGATCGTGGATCGTTGACGGTGAAGGTCTCATGCGATCCGTTTGCCCGGATCATCCCATGGCCGGGCCCGGATGTCGTTCAGTTTTTCGGCCAGCGGGAACATGTCTGTATTGTTATTCATTGGGCCACATCACCAAGCGCCTTCTGACGTCAAGCCGTTCGTACAAACATGGACATGACCCCAAAGCAGTACAAATTTCGTGATTCTGTCGATTGAATAGTCACGGCTGAGAGCAGGAAATCACGGAACCTTCCCAAGGCGGGCAGGTGCACGGACTACATGGAAGGCTGGCTGTGCATCCCCTTCCGTGCCTTCCACGCGCCTGCCCGCTTTGGGAGGGCTCCGTGGTTGTTTCCGCTGCGGTTGCGGCTATGGCTGCACAGGGCGGATAGTCCGGTGTATCCTTTTTCTATGCTGATGTTTGCGGAGACGGTCGAAGCACTTGAGGGAAATCAAGGTTGCGAGAACCGGGGCCGATGGCTGTTTGCGTAGCCGTGAAAGGTGTCGCATGGGAGGTCGTGCTTTTCGCATTTTCTTCGTTCTAGTCCTCGGCTCTGCCACGGTCTGGGCGGAGGATAGATATGTTTCGTTGTCGGGCGGGCATGCGGCGCCGTTCACGAACTGGGCAGGCGCGGCGACGAACATCCAGGCGGCGATTAATGCGTCATCTGCCGGTGACACGGTCTGGGTGACCAACGGCGTGTACGACACGGGTGGGGTCGCTGGATATCCCGCAGTCACAAATCTGCTGACGAACCGGGTGGCGATCCACAAGCCGATCACGGTGCGGAGCGTCAACGGGCCGGTGTTAACGAGCATCAAGGGGAGATACCATTCCGGCTCGGTCACCAACGGCAATGCGGCGGTGCGCTGCGTCTACATGACCAACGGCGCCAACCTGATCGGGTTCACGCTCACGAATGGCGCGACGCGCTCGTCCGGGGATTCCTATCGGGAGCGCAATGGCGGTGGGTTGTGGTGCGAGAGCACGAATGTGGTCGTTTCCAATTGCACGATTACCGGAAACGCAGCGAACAATCTTGGCGGCGGGGTAAATGACGGCACGCTGTACAACTGCACACTGTTCCGCAATTCGGCGAGTTTTGGCGGCGGAGCATACAACAGTATGCTGTATGATTGCACGCTCTCCAACAACTCGGCGACCAACTGGGGTGGTGGGGTGGAAGGCGGAACACTGTTCAATTGTACGTTGTTCGGCAACTGGGCGGTTTATGGCGGCGGAGCAGACGACAGTATGCTGTATGACAGCACGCTCTCCAGCAACATGGCGTTTGTGGGCGGCGGCGCGGATGAGTGCACGCTGAGCAATTGCACGCTTTCCGGCAACGCGGCTGGCTACGGCGGTGGGGCAGATCGCAGTGTGTTGTATGACTGCAGGCTCTCCAACAACTCGGCGACCAACTGGGGTGGTGGGGTGGAAGCTGGTACACTGTACAATTGCACGCTTTCCGGCAACTGGGCGAATTTTGGCGGCGGAGCAGACAACAGCATGCTCTATGACAGCATGCTCTCCAGCAACCTGGCGCGCGTGGGCGGTGGCGCGGATGAGTGCACGCTGAGCAATTGCACGCTTTCCGGCAACGCGGCTGGCTACGGTGGTGGGGCGGGTAGCAGTGCGTTATATGATTGCACGCTCTCCGACAACTCGGCGACCAACTGGGGCGGTGGAACGTATGGATGCACGCTGAACAATTGCACGCTCTCCGGCAATTGGGGCAACTGGGGTGGTGGGGCGGAAACCAGTACACTGTACAACTGTACGCTTTCCGGTAACTGGGCGGTTTATGGCGGCGGAGCAGACAAGAGTACGCTGTATGACTGCACGCTCACGGACAACTGGGCGGACGAGTGGGGTGGTGGGGTGGTCTACGGCGCGGTGAACAACTCCACGTTTTCCGGAAACTCAGCGGGCATGGGGGGGGGTGGCGCGGAAAGCGCTACCCTGAACAACTGCACACTCTTCGACAACTGGGCGGTTCTGGGGGGCGGTGGTTCATCCGACGGCACGGTGAACAACTGCACGATCTCGGGCAACTCGGCGGGTCAGGAGGGTGGTGGAATTTGGGGGGGTACGCTCAATAATTGTATCGTGTACTACAACGATGCGCCCAGGGGGCCAAATCACACATTAGGTGTCTTTGCCAATTCCTGTACCACGCCGTATCCCGGCGGCACGGGTAACATGACGAATCAGCCCGGCATCGTCAGCCCGGGGAATCCCCGTCTCCTGGAGACCTCGGCCTGTCTGAACGCGGGAGACGACGCATTTGTGTCATGGACCTTGGACAGGGACGACGAGCCGCGAACGAACGGCACGGCGGTGGACATCGGTAGCGACGAATACTGGGCCGCAGGGATCACGGGCGCGCTGACGGCGGCCATCGTGGTGGACTACACGAACGTGGCGGCGGGCTACACCGTGGAGTTTCAAACGGATATCGGGGGGCGGGTACGAGGCTATACCTGGTCGTTCGGAGACGGTGGATATGCCGCGAACGATAGTCAGGTCCTACACGCATTTGCGACGGCGGGAGTGTATGACGTGGTCCTCGAGGTGTCGAACTACACGGGCAGCGTTGCGGCGACGGTGACGGTGCAGGTGGTGTTGCTGGAAGACGCCGTCCACTATGTGGCGCCGGGGGGCGGGCATGTGGCGCCGTTCACGAATTGGGTTACGGCGGCGACCAACATCCAGGCGGCGGTGGAGGTGTGCATCGTCGGCGGTACGGTGTGGGTCAGCAACGGGGTGTACGGGACGGGGGGAGTGAACGGGTACCCGCAGGTCACGGACCTGCTGACCAACCGTGTGGCGATCCACAAGGCAATCACGGTGCGGAGCGTCAACGGGCCGGAGGTGACGGTGATCGAAGGGCAAGGTCCCATCGGCGACGCCGCGGTGCGGTGCGTTTATGTGGCCGACGGCGCCAGACTGATCGGGTTCACGTTGACCAACGGTGCGACGCGGGCATGGGCCATAGTCGGAGATCCTCCGAGCAAAACCTGTGGCGGCGGGGCGTGGTGCGAGAGCGTGGATGCCGTGCTTTCCAACTGCGTTATCACCCATGGCTCGGCCTCCGCGACGGGTGGCGGGACTTCGGGCGGTACGATCAATAATTGCACGCTTTCCGACAATACGGCGTTTCGCGGTGGCGGAGCGAACAACGGTACGCTGAACAACTGCACGATCACGGGCAATTCGGCGGTTGATGACGGTGGCGGGACGTTCTACAGCACGCTGAAGAACTGTACGCTGATCGGCAACTGGGCGAAATACGGCGGCGGGTCGCAACGAGGCACGCTGTACAACTGCACGCTCTTCAATAACTCGGCCACCCGCTACGGTGGTGGGTCGTCTTCCGGGACGCTGAATAACTGCACGCTTTCCGGCAACGCGGCGGCCGACGCGGGTGGTGGAGTGGGTGGCGGCACGCAGAACAATTGTATTGTCTACTACAACACGGCGCCCAGCGGGCCGAACTACACGGTCGGCACGTATTTGACCAACTCGTGCACGACCCCCGATCCGGGCGGGGCGGGCAACATCACCAACGAGCCATCGTTCGTGGACCTGGCGGCGACGAACCTGCGGCTGAACGCGGACTCGCCGTGCATCGATGCCGGGCGGAACGAGGCGTGGATGACGGGGACGTCGGACCTGGACGACAACCCGCGCCTCTTCAATGGCCGGGTCGACATGGGGGCGTATGAGTACACGATCGCGAGCGACCTGCGCGCGCTTCTCGAAGGACCGTACGACGCGGCGAGCAACGCGATGATCGGGGCGCTGCCCATCCCGACGAACGCCCCCTACTGCGAAGACCCGCGAAACGCGACGGCGATTCCGACCAACGCGGTGGACTGGGTGCTGGCCCAGCTCCTGGAGACCAACGGTCTGGCCGTGGCGGCCTCACGCAGTGTGTTCGTCCGCGACGACGGTGTGCTTCTGACTGACGCGGGAGTGCCGGGTGTGCGTCTGGAGTGCACGCCGAACTGCGCCTACTATGTGGTGGTGAAACACCGGAATCACCTCTCGGCGATGTCGGCTCAGCCGGTGGCCTATACCAATACGCTGGTCAGCTACGACTTCAGGACGGACTCGGGTCAGTACCAGGGCGGAACCAACGGAGCGGTGGAACTGGAGCCGTCGGTGTGGGGCCTCGCCGTCGGGGACGCGGACGGAGATGGGCGGGTCAAGGACGCGGATGTCTTCATCGTGCAGCAGCAGGCGGGTCGGACCAACTACCTGCCCGGGGACCTGGACCTGGACGGCGCGGTGGGGACGAACGACGAGGCGCTGGCGCTGAACCGGCTGGGGCGCGTGACCGCGGCGACGAACGGAGCGGTGGCACTGTGTCCGCAACTGGTGGTGAAACCGTCGCGGAAGACCGTGGTGGCGGAGAACACGGTGACGTTGGGCGCTTCCGGCTCGACCAACACGATCACGTGGTTCGGACTGGAGAA
>JAZDKY010000087.1:0-58442 GCA_043802525.1 bacterium | reverse complement strand
TCGGCTCATTGCGCGCTTGGCGACCTTCTGTTCCCTTCCTCACGCTCCTATCCGCACCGTCCCAGCCTCAAAACGTGCCGATCCTGCGCCGTGACAGGTCAGCGTGCGGCAAAAAAGGATACCAAAAGAAAAGACCATGGGGGTCGCGGGGCGCGGGAAATAGAGTGAACGCCTCACTCGTCGCCGGAAGCGGGTTCCGGCATCGCTTCGTCCGTCACTGTGATGGCCTCGTCGTTCGTGATGCCGGGGCCGGGGAGGGGCAGTTCGGGCGTGCGTTCCCGCAGTTCGTCGTACATGGGCCGGACATGCCGGCAGATAATGGGGCCGATGAAGGACTCGTCGACAACGCGGGCGCGGAGGTCGCCGGCCGGGGCGAGGCTCACGAGGAGGACCAGGAACACGACAACAATGGCCGCACGGGCCATGCCGCACAAGGCGCCGCCGACGCGCTCAAGGTTCCCCTTGAACGCAAACAGCATAATGCTGCGCAGCACCGCGCGCAGCAGCCAGGTCATCGCAAATGCCGAGAGGAGGATGGCGAAGAACGCGACCGTGTAGCCCTTTTCATAGGACATGGGGTGTTGATCCATGACCCATGCCGCCATCGGCTGCGCGAAGCGCCACGCGACATACAGCGCGGCGGCGGCGGCGATGAACCGGGCCAGTTCGCCGGACAGCCCGCGCCGGATGCCACCGAGGATTCCCACGAGTACGACCACGGCTGCCGCGCCATCAACAAGGTTGAATCCCTGAAACATGTGCTTATCATGTCGCGATGACGTTGGTCCTGCAAGGCCGATGATGAATGGGCAGCGACTGGTTTTGAATTTCGTCACAATCTGGCCGCCCCTCGACAGGGCTCGGGACAGGCGGCGGACCGGCTTGCCCGCCTTCGTTCGGAAGCTACGGCGAGGCACGCGATCCGCCCTACCCAATAGGAGACGAAATTCAAAACCAGTTACGACCGATGGACGATGTGTTCGATGAGTAACGAATCCCCTGATCAGCATCAGACCGGGAGTCCCTGGGTGGCCGTTCGCAACCTGGTCGTCTTTCTTGCCGTGGCGCTCGTGGCCGTGCTCGTGACGCACTTCACTCGCGCGGGGGATTATTTCTGCCTGGACAAGATCACGGAGTTTTCGCAGCGCCTCGGGCAGTGGGGTCCGATGGTGCTCATCGCGGCGGGCATCATCACTCCGCTCTTCTTTATCCCGCGCTGGCCGATCGCCTTTGCCGGCGGGCTCCTGTACGGCGTGGTCTGGGGGACGTTGCTGGCGACGTTCGGGTCGGCCGTCGGCGCCCTGGCCCACTACTACCTGTCGAGGAAACTTGTTGCGCCGATGTCGGACCGGCTGCGCCGGAAAATGCCGTTCCTTCCGGCGCGGATCGCGAAGGACAAACAGTTCCTCGCGCTATTCCTGCTGAGAGCGTTTCCATTCTCGAATTTTGTGGCGACGAATATCATGGCCGGGGCGCTGCGGCTCCATTCCACGCGGTACTTTTTCGCCTCGTTCCTGGGCATGATCCCGTCCTCGCTGATGTACGCATCGTGGGGCAAGCTGATGAAGAAGCCGTCGCCGGAGTTCTATGTCGTCGCGCTGTTGAGCGTCGTGCTCATCGTGGTGGGGACATTCTACGGCAAGAGGATGCTGGCGTCCTGCGAAGCAAAAGACCCTGAAGCCGCGGGCGCGGATGCTCCCGCCAAACCATTATGATTGCCCTGTGCCACGGCGGACCTGTAAATAGGCGCATGACCATCATCACCCGCGCCACCGGATTTGCCGCAATGGTTCTGGCCACATCCTTTCCGCTGATCGCCAAGGCGGTCGACGCGTCGAAGCCGCAGGGCGTCACGCTCTATGTCTACGACGTGGGCTTCACGCTGGCGAACGAACTGCGGCGGGTTAACCTGGCCCGCGGCGAGAACGAGGTGGTGATCCGGAATCTGCCGGTCCGGCTCGATCCGACCACGGCGGCGATTTCCCTGACGTCCGGCGGCCCGCGCATGGAACTCAGGGAGCAGCGGTTTGAATTTGACCTCGTCGATGCGGATGACCTGTTCGACCGTTACATCGGCAAGCCGGTCATCGTGCGGACGGCGGATGGCGAAACGAAAGGCACGTTGCTCGCCGTGCCCCGGCCCGCGAGCGCGGGCAGCGCCGGGTTGCCGATCGCCCTCGGTTCCGCTGAGGACGGAAGCGTCCGTTTCTGCTACCGCGAAGGGGTGAAGGAAGTCGTCTTCCCGGAGGCCGCGAAGAATGCGTATGTCGAGCCCACACTGATCTGGCGCACCGTGGCCGAACAGGACGGTCTCCAGAATGTTCGCGTTTCCTACTCCACCGACGGCCTCCGTTGGTCGGCGACCTACGAAGTCATCCTCGCGCCGGGAGGACAGTCGGCGCACTTCACGGCCCGGATCAGCATGGTGAACGATTCGGGCGGCCGATTCGAAAACGCGCGCGTGAAGTTGATCTCGACGGGAAAGGGGGGCGTGGCCCCGGTGCTGTCCTTCACAGACCGGCGTGACAGGGTCGAGGGGCAGGCGCCGGCTCTGCGCTATGCTTACGGAGCACAGGAGCCGGCCCCCGAACGCGCCGTCGCCGGCCTGGCCCCGGCGCATACGTACGAGCTTCCAGAGGGACTGACGATCGATTCGGGCGAAACGCGCTATTTCCAGTTCGCCATCCAGGAGAAGCTCCCCGTGACGAGGTTGTACGTCTATGACGGTGTCAGGTTCGATCGGTTCCAGCGAAACCGCAGGAACGACTGGAACTACGGAACGGAATACCACACGGCGGTTGAGACCCATCTCGAATTCAGCAACACCAAGGAGTCCGGTCTCGGCGTGGACCTGCCCATGGGTTATGTCCGCGCCTTCCAAGAACTGCCCGACGGCGCGGTGGACTATCTCGGCGAGGATTTTGTTCGCGCCGCGGATGCGGGACAGGCGGGGCATGTCCTGCTCGGACCCGCCCTGGGCCTCGAGGGCGAACGCGAGCGCACGGGGTACGCGGAGGTCAAACCGCTCCACGAATACGAAGAGACCTTTGAGGTCACGCTTTCGAATTCATCCGACGAAACCGCCGAAATCCGTGTCGTCGAACATCTCTACCGGTGGACCGATTATGAAATCGTGAAGGCCGATGCCGAGTATGTGGCGACCGGGCCCCAGACCATCGAATTCAAACCCACGCTCAAGCCCGGCGGAAAGAAAGTTATCCACTACACCGTTCGCTACCGCTGGTGACCTGGCAGCCCGTCAAATCGTTTGCCCTTGCAGCCGTCCTCGCATGCGCGTTGCGCACGGCGAACGGTTCCCCGGCTGAAACATTCCTCACCATCGGTGACGGGTGGGCTGTCGTTCGAGAGACCTACTCTGTTCTCATGACCAACGAGGAGCAGCTCCTCGTGCTCGAGAACGTGCCGATGGAAGCCGACCTGTCGTCGCTGTCCATCAGCACGCGACGTTTCCAGGTGCGACTCCTGTCGTGGCAGCGTGAGTCGCGCGCGGTCTCGGAACGTGTCCCGGCGGGTGACCGCGCACTGGCCTATGACCGTGCGCGAGGCGACGTGACTTGGACGCCGTTGCCGCCGGGGTCTCCCGCTGATGCGGGCGGTGAAACGGCAGGACCGCGGGTCATCTGCCGGCTGACGGGCACGGACACAGGTCCGAGGAACATCGACGTGACCTACCTCGTCACGGGGATCACCTGGCGCGCCGACTACACGGTGCTGCTGCGCGGTGACCTGACCAACGAGGAAGAACGCGTATCCGTCGAAATCAGCGGGTCGATTCGCGTCATGAACCCGAGTTCGCGCATCTTTGACAGCGCGCGCGTCCGGCTCGTCGGCATGGACCGCTTGTCGGATGCCACGCGCAACGAACCGGGCTTCGTGATGGTTGATGATGACAATCCGCTGGCGGATCTTTGGCGACGGCGCGAGGCGGAAGCGTCGGCCTTCTTTAATTACGATATTCCGGGCCACGCGACGGTGGCCGCGCACGGCGAGACGGCCGTGCCGCTGGTCAGTTCCGCGCGCCAGCCGGCGGACCGCATCTTTCGTATGGATGCGGGTGACCTGCCGGTGGCGGGCCGTCAGCAGGCGCGCCCATTACGCAAGTACCTTGTGCTCAAGAATGCGTCGTCGTATGGACTCGGGATGGCATTGCCGCCGGGCGATGCCGAGATATTCATCGGCGGGATGCGTTCGTTGATTTTCCAGATGGCGCGCTTCGCCCGTACGCCGGCCAATGGCGAGGTATTGATCGATCTCGGACCGGCAAAAAATGTCCTTGGGTCCCGGCAGGATCTTGGCCACGAGGACGTGAGCCCCGAATCGTACAAGGTGAGTTACAACTTGCTCGTGGAGAACAGGCTGGCGAGCCCGGTCTCGGTGGAAATCATGGAAACGCCGCCGACAGCGCTTGCGTGGCAGATGATACGCGCAAAGACGTCCTATGACATCAAGGGCCGCCAGATCATCTTCAAGACGCGCGTGGAAGGGAAAAGCACCGAGCGCGTTGACTACACCATCCGTGTAAGCCAGCCCACGCTGTGACGGGTAGTGGCAGGTTCTGGGCTTCGATGTAGCCGCGCCGCTCAGTCGGCGCGCATTCACGGCGACTGAGCCGTGGCTACAACGAAAATAGCCGATCAAATCGGCCACTGCGCTGCGCTGCCTATCTCACCCGGCGGATGGTGATGTCGCCGAGTTCCATGTCCGCGGCGCCGTTGTAGGAAAAGACCGCCATGAAAGGCAGGGTCTTGTCGATCGCGAAGCGGATGCGGGTACTAACAGCGGCTTTGACGGGCGACTGCCGGATCTCCGGGCCGTCCGCGTACGTGAGAATGAGCGTTCCCAAATCCATGCCTGCGCCGCCGCCGGACCGAATCACCATGTCAATCTCGTACTCGCCGGGAACAAGCGGCAGTTTCGGCCCGTAGAGGACCGTGCCGAGCCGGACGTTGCCTTTCGACAGGACGACGGAAGAGCCCGCGATATCGGTATGTCCCGCGTGGAAGAAACACGGTGAGGGTATCGCGAACGCTTCGCCGGGCTGGAGGGGGTGCCAGGTGCCCGCGACCAGCATCACGGCGTCGACATCGACCGGGCCGCCGGCATAGTCAAACGAGACCGATACGGATTCGTAACCTTGCAGGGCGGGGGACGCCAGGTCGTACCACGCCCAATCCTGGGACTGGACGTTGACATCGTGGTTCTGTGTCACAGCGCCGGCCCTCGTCGTGCAACGCACCGTGCCTTGCCCGCGCAAGCGGGCCAGCCAACGAAGGTCCGGCGCGGGCACGACTTTGATCTCTGCGGTGGCAACACAGGCGCCGGGGCGATGCAGTTCCACGTAGCCGCCACGGGAGGCATCCTTGTCGACCGCGCGCTGCGCCCCGTCAAGGTGCGCCTTCTCCAACTCGAGGCGACGCGCGGGAAAACAAAAAGGCCATGCGACGGCGATATCGTGCTCGGCATGCGGGGCGGATTCGATCTCAAAAGCCCAGACCGGGCCGTCCCGTCGCAGCAACCGGAGTCTGGGGTTGTGAAGCAGTTGCTGGAGGGTGAAACCCACCGGAAACGCGCTGACTTTCTCGGGAAACAGGTCCTCGTGCAGCAGGACAAAATGGATGCCGCGACCGAGGAGATCATCCAACTGCTCGTCGGTGAGATAGCCAAGGTTCGCGCTCTCGAACGTGTGGAACACGGTGTCGATGTACTCCTGCGCGACGAAGGGCCGATAACCGTTGACCAGGCGGATCCGGTACAGCGAGGCATCGTGCTGGCAGATCGACGTGTAGTGCGAATCGCCGGGCCAGAGTGGGATGACCAGGGCGCGCGGGACGGAGCCCTCTACGGCTGCCGCCTCTGCGACGGCGCCGTACGCGCCCTGCTCTCTGTCCAGACGGCACACGATCGGTTGGTTCTGCATGCGGAACTCCGCGAGAACCAGGAGTCCCGCCAGGTACAACACGGGCGCGCGCACGCCGCCGGCCAGCAGCACGAACAGCACCGCGATCATGCTTGGCATCAGGCAATAGATCTTGGCCGGCTGCCGGATCATGACGTAGTGCGGGATGAATTTCCGGGCTGCAGTGAAGAACCAGCCGCTGAACGGACTGAACGGACCGAGCGCGAGGAGAATCATGCCCGCGATGCCCAGGACGAGGAGGATCGACGAGACGAGCCGCGCGCGACGGTCGGGTGCGGCACGGACAATGAGCGCAAGCAGTGCAGCGGCGACGAGGGCGGTGAGCGCGTAGCCGATGAAAATATGGTTGGAAATGCCCAGGTCCGCCCACGCGAACAAGCCTTTCGGATGCGGTGAAAAGAGGGCGACTTCGTGGATCGTGCGGCCATGGGTCTTTGCCTCGCCGATCTGGCGCGTCGTCGTTCTGCTCGACAGCAGGGCGACGAGGGCGAAGACGGCGACCGGTGCGAGGGCGACGGCGAGCCGGACGTACGAGCGCCCGGACCGCCACGCGAAATCGCTGCGCTGGAGCAGCGCAAACAAGCACCAGCAGGGCGCCATCAACGCCGCGAAGAAGAACGTATGCGCGTCGCCCCAGGCGGCAAAGAGCAGGGCGATGCCGGCGAGCCAACCGCCGCGGAAACGGTCTTCCCGCACGGCGGTGTCGAGTCCGAGGAGGAGGGCGGGCACCCACATCATGCTGAATCCCGTCGGGCTGCCGCCCATCAACGTGAGCCATCGATACGGCAGCGCAATGGAGAGAGCGGCGGCGATCCATGTTGCCGCCTCTTTGTCGGTGTAACGGCGGGCGAGACGCTGCGTAAAGAAGACGGTCAGCCACAGCGAGAGGAATCCGGCGACGTTCCACCCGAACGCGCGGCCCGCGATCCACGAACCGACGGCGTAGAAGAGGGAGAACGGCAGGTAGTAGGCCCCGGGCTCGTAGCGGGCGCGGTCGTCGCCCGTGTTGAATTCATACAGGTTGTGAAACCACGGGGTGTGGCCTGACAACATGTCGGTGAACAGCCAGAAGTGGTAGTCGAGCTGGAGATGGTCGCCCGGCATCATGGGTTGCACGGCCATGCTTTGGGGCGGCTTGGCCGAGCCGGCGGGAATCGCGGACAGCACGTGCAGAGGCAGCGGCCAGGAAAAGACCAGCCAGACGGCGGCGGTGATCAGGAGCGAAAGCCCGATCGTCTTTTTCCCTGAACGTTGCACGGCGTCGTTCATGACGCGGACTCCTGCCGCGGGGGCTGTAGCAGGAGGATAAGGCCTCCCGAGGAGCAGTAGACCAGCGTCATGATGACATACGCGAGCGCCATGGCTGCTGCCTGTGCGGCGGTCATGCCCACGGTGGTGAAAAAGAGGACGTAGGCGTTATCGCGGATGCCCAGCCCATAGATCGAAATGGGCAGCGCCTCGAGCAGCGAGATGAACGGCACGAAGATGAGGAAATAGATGAAGGGCGTGTCGAGGCTGAGGCCGCGGGCGAGGACATAGATGCAAACGCAGGCATTGAACTGGAACAGGAACGACAGCGTCATGATTTGGGCCATGACGCCTGGCGCCGTGCGATACTGCTGCACCGATTCCAGCAATTGCCTGCTGAAGTCGCGGAGCTTCTCCCATCGCGACGGGAGCAGGTTCTCTATGCACCACGTGGCAAAACGGCGGTGGAGGAGTGTGCCAATCGCCGCCACGAGGAGTGCGGTCGCGATGGCCGGAATCCAGAGGACCTCCGGGCTGGGCAACGTGGTGAACCCGACAAGCCCGAACACGAATCCGAACAACACGAGGACCACAAAGCCGGACAGGCGATCCGCCAGGACCGAGGCAAAGGAATGCGCGGTCCGCTTGCTTTTGTTCGCGACATAGTAAACGCGGTACGCATCGCCGCCGATGTTTGAGGGAAGGAAAAGGTTCAAAAAGCCGCCGACCAGATAACTTCCGACCAGGGACCGCAGGGGAATATCGCTGCCGTCGGCTTTCAAGAGCTGCTTCCATTTGAATGCACTGATCACCGTGTTGAGGAGGAGCAGGGCATAGAGCAGCGCGACCGGTCCGGGCCTGGCCTGCGCAAACGTGGCCCGTACCTGCGCGAGGTCGATGCGCCGGTAGAGCAGGAAGAGCAGCCCGAGGCTGACGAGGATGCGGAGCGCCGGGAGGAATTGGCGGAGTTTCATCAGGCGATGCTCTGGACCACCCGCGCCGGAACGCCGACAGCCAGGCTGTGCGCGGGGATGGGCTTCGTGACGACCGCGCCGGCGCCGATGACGCAATGCTCGCCGATGTTCGCCGCATCCACCACCACAACGCCCGCGGAGATCCAGCAGTTCGGACCGATCGACAAGGGTCCCTTCGTGTTCATGCCGCTCTGCTCGGCGAACGTGTGGAGCTTGTCCGTGTAGTCGTACTCGCCGCCGCTCAGGATATAGGTAAACGCGCCGATGACGGTCTGGCGGCCGATGGTCAGCGCGTTTGAGGAGAAAACCTGGCAGTTCGACGAGATGTTGACGGAACGTTCGATATGGATGTTGCCGTTCTTGCAGTAGACGATCGTGTTGCGGCCGATGTAGACCCCATCCTCGATCGTGATGCCTTTGTTTGACTCGCCCTTGGCGTCGATCACGGCATGGTCGTCGAGAACGACGCCATCGCCGATGGCGATCTTGCGCCCGTGCCGGATGGTCAGGCCCTTGCCAAAAATAACTTTCGTTCCGACGCTCTTGAAGAACAGCGGGTAGAAGACCTGTCGGAGAGCCAGCCCCAGCGCGCCCGGCAGCCACGAAAAAAGCAGCTCGATGCACTCGCACACGATGACGTGCGTGAGCGACGTGTCACCGTAGACGATGTCGCGATACTTGCGAAACGTGGAGCGGCCCGGATCGCCAAGCACGGATTTGACTTTGTAGTCGTCGTTCATGTTGCCTCAGGAAGCTGTCGTGGTGTAGCCGCGCTTCTGTGAAGCGCGCCGATCGAGTTGTTACACCACGTTGAATTTCTGCTGCCAGATGGCCGTGTTCATCATGCCCCAGAGAATATGGTTGTGATTGTGCGTCTGGTCCAGATGTTCCTTGATCAGCAGGTTCACGTAGTTCATGTCCATGTTCGACCGGATAATCGGCGACCCGTTCAGCAGGTTGATCATGTAGTCGCGGAGCTGGTCGCGGAGCAGGTTCTTCACCGGCAGGCTGTAGCCCTGTTTGCCGCGGTGGATGATGTTGTCCGGCAACAGCCCGTGCAGGGCCTTACGGAACAGGTGCTTCGTTTCAAAGCCCTTCAGTTTCCAGTTGCCCGGCAGCGCCGCGTTCAACTCGACGAACTTGTGGTCGAGCAGGGGCACGCGCACTTCGAGTGAGTGCGACATGCTCATCTTGTCGACCTTCATGAGGACGCTGTCCGACATCATGAACCGCGTGTCGAGGTAGAGTTCGCGGTTCACGGGGTCCTGAGCATCGCACTTCGAGTTGTATTCGCGCACGTACTTGAAGGGATCCATCGAGACCCCGGCCTTGAAGCTCGGGGTGAAGAGCTTCGACGCAAGCGTATCGTTGAGGAAATACTGCCAGCGGAGCTGCTGTCCCTCGCGGGGCAGGCAGGAACCCTCGACGAACCGCTTCAGGACGTTGATCGGCCCCTTCTTCTGCGCCTGGTCCGGCAGCTTCTTGACGAGGGCACCGATGACGTACTCGCGGATCGGGTCGGGAATGATCCGCGCGTAGTACCGGTTCATCTTGCTCGCCTTGAACCGGTCGTAGCCGGCGAAGACCTCGTCGCCGCCCTCGCCGCTGAGGCAGACGGTGATCTGCTCGCGCGCCTTGCCGCAGATCATCATCAGCGGGATGGACGAGAGGTCGGTCATCGGCTCGTCGAAGTGCCACATCGATTTTTCGATGTCAGCCTCGGTGATGCCTTCGATCATGAGGACGTGGTGTTCCGTGCCGAGATGGTCCGCGACGATCTTGGCGTAGTTCAGCTCGCTGAACGTCTTGTCCGGGTAGCCGATGGTGAACGTGCGGAGCCGGCCGGTGATGTGTTTCCGCATCATCGCCACGAGGGCGCTGGAATCGAGCCCGCCGGAGAGGAACACGCCGAGGGGCACATCGCTGATCAAGTGCGACTTCACGCACTCGTTCAGGACGTGCTGCACCTCCTGCGCGGCATCGTCGATGCTGAGCTTCGAGACATTGCGCGGGGAGAACGTCAGGTCCCAGTACGGTTGGATCTTCGCCTCTCCGGACTTCCAGATCAGGTGGTGCCCGGCCGGCAGCTTGAAAATGTCGCGGAACATCGTCTCGGGCGCCGGCACGAATTCGAACCCGAGGTAGTCGTAGAGCGCCTGGCGGTTCAACTCGCGTGGGACGGAGGGGTCCTTGAGGATCGCCTTGATCTCCGAGGCGAAGATCAGGCGGCCGCCGTTCATGTGGTAGTAGAGCGGCTTGATGCCGATCCGGTCGCGGGCGAGCCAGATCAGTTTCTTCCGGCCGTCCCAGACCGCGAACGCGAACATGCCGCGGAACTTGTGGATCGCATCGAAACCGTACTCCTCGTACGCGTGGACGATGACCTCCGTGTCCGATTGGCTCTGGAACACGTGGCCGCGGGCGCGGAGGACTTCACGGACCTCCTGGAAATTATAGATCTCGCCGTTGAAAACGACCTGGACCCGCCCGTCCTCGTTGCCCATGGGCTGGCGGCCGTGTTCGCTGAGGTCGATGATGCTGAGCCGGCGGTGTCCGAGCGAGACGTCCGGCGTGACGTAGTACCCGTGCTGGTCCGGCCCGCGATGGGCCAGTTCCGTCGTCATCGCCTCGATCAACTGCTGGTTCTGTCCGGTAAATCCGGCTATGCCGCACATGTGGAACTCTCACGTTGATATCGGTCACGCGGGAGCGTGACCCTCCGGCACCAGGTACAACGTGCGGGAGGGACGCGCTCTGTCGCGTCCGGGGCACACCGGCCCGAAAGGCGGAAAGAGTGGTTTGGTTTGACGGAGGCGTCAATAGTGGAGTGCGGCGTAGTACGAAACCGGAATCCTGAGCGAACCGGCCGCAGCGTCCGGTTCGCTCAGGATTCCGGGGACACCACCGCTCCTTCGCCGTACTTGCGCAGGCGCGAGACTCCTGCTAGAGTTCGCGCCTCAAATTCACAGATTGTTGAAGAACGGAGACGCATGGCCGGTGGCAAAGAAAATTTGATCGAAGCCGATGGCGTGGTGATGAAAGTCCTGCCCGCGACGATGTATCGCGTTAAACTGACGAGCGGCCACGATGTGCTGGCCCACATTTCCGGCAAGATGCGGAAGAACTTCATCAAGATCACCGCGGGCGACAAGGTGAAGATCGAGATGTCGCCGTATGACCTGACCAAGGGCCGGATTACGTACCGCCACCGGGTGTAATTGTCTGCCTCGAAATTTCAAAGGCGCCGCGATCTGATCGGGGCGCCTTTTGCTGTCACGGTAGGGACGGCTGGCCCAGCCGTCCATGGCGCGCTGAGCCAGCGCGCCCTACCACGGCTATTCCTTCCAGGGATTCGCGAGCGTGTACTCGACGAGCTCGTCGACAGGGCACGTCGCCACGCAGCAGACCTTGTCGGCGCCGCCGTAGTACACGAAGAGCTGGTTCTTGATGATGACGTTGCCGCACGGGAACACGACGTTCTTCACCAGCCCAACCTTCTCGTAGTCCGTCTCGGGTTCAAGGATCGGCTCGGGCGTGCGGCCGATGATCTTCAGCGGGTTCTCGAGGTCGAGCAGCATCGCGCCGATGCGGTAGACATTCAGGTCGTCCACGCCGTGGTACAGCGTGAGCCAGCCCTTGTCCGTCCGGAGGGGCGGGGTGCTGCCGCCAATCTTGCGGTTTTGCCACCAGAAATGCGGCTGGGCGAGGAGGTGGTCTTTCTTCCAGACGAGCATGTCATCGGAGAAGGACATCCATATGGACGGTTTGTCGCACCCGTAGGCGGGGCCGGTCCATGCGTAGGGCCGGTGCAGCATCACGAATTGTCCGGCAACCTGCTCCGGGAAAATGATGACGTCCCGGTCGTCGACGTTCGCGGGCGTGATGGGGCCCAGGCGATGCCATTTCTTGAAATCCTTGGTTGAGGCGAGGCCGGAGCGCGTCAGGTTGGCCCGGACGGCGAGCGGCGCTTCCGGCGGCATCGGCGGGATGTGCGCGGTCGGGTTGTAGTCCGGCTGCCAGTAGCGGCCCGGAGGAAACATGCGCGCGGCGTAGGTGACGAAATACGTGTCGCCAAACTTGATGATGCGCGGATCCTCGATGCACCCGGCGTCAAAGCCGTCCTCGCTCGGACCGAAGACCGGATTCTTGTCGGACTTCGTGAAGTGGAGCCCGTCGCAGCTTTCCGCGAGGCCGAAACAGACGAGGTGTTCCTTGCTATCCGGGCCAGCGCGGTAAAGCAGGTGGACTTTTTCGCCGTCATACCAAGCGCCGGGATTCGAGACGCAGATTCCTTCCCACGCATCGGTCGGACCTGGTGAAAAGATCGGGTTTTTGTCAGATCGCTTCAGTTTCATGGGTGTACTCTCGTAGAGTCGCCCTGCGACATCCCTTTCTTGTCGTGAAAAATACAGAATAGCCAGAATGATTGGGTGTATCAACGCTTCATGCAACTCAGGCTGCTGCAAACGTCCAGAAAACAACGGTCGCGACCAGTCATCGCGGGGCTACGCCATGGCAGGCGGAGCGCGCCCCTCATCCAACGATGAAAAAAATGTTCCGAATCGGACGGACGGCTCGTGCTACGTAGCGAAGAAGCTCCCTGCTCTGCGAAGCCGCTACGCAGGGCGAAGCAGAGTCGCTACTTCGCAGAGTAACAAGGCCATCCCTCCGGACCGAGATGGCGTCAGGGGCGAGTCTTCCCTACGTGGCACGAGCCGTTTGCGTCCATAGGAGTTCTGCAAGACGCTCAACTGTATGCATTTAGACGACTACGATAGTCTTAACCCGCGTATCGCAGCGATGAAATCGGCGGGTTCCCGCGCCTTGACACTGATGCGGGCCCCGGTCGCCGGGTGTGCGAACTCGAGCCCTGCCGCATGGAGCATTTGTCGCGGAATTCGGCGTAGCGCGGGGTGATCGATCGGCGTGGTGGCGTAGACCTTGTCGCTGAGGATGGGGTGACGGAGCCCCGCAAGGTGTTTCCTGATCTGGTGCGTGCGTCCCGTCTCGGGGTGAAGTTCCAGCAGGCTCGCGACATCATTCGCGCGCACCACGCGCACGTGCGTGATGGCATGCTGGTGTTCGAGGGGCTTGTCGATGACCCGGATCTCATACGGAAATCGACCGTGCACGAGCGCGACGTAGGTTTTCCGCACGCCGCGTTGCTCGAAGATCGCGACGGCTGCATCGCGCGCCTTCGCGTGTCTGGCGAAGAGCAGGCAGCCTGATGTTTCGCGGTCAATCCGGTGCACGGCTTCGATCTGCGGATTGTTGAACTGCTTCCGCAGCCGCGATTCGGCGCTGTTGGGACCGTCCGACAGCAGCCCGGCCGGCTTGTCGATGATAAGGTAGTCATCGTCCTCATAGAGAGCATGCAATCCGCCGCCCGCCGCGCGGGCCGGCGCGACCGGCAGGTTCACTTCGACAATGTCGTCCCGTTGCATCACGTGCCTGGCCATCCACACGCGCTGGTTGTTGACAAAGACTGCTCGGGCATCGAGCATCTGCTTGGCCTTTTTCTTCGAGATGTCGAGCCGGCGGGCGAGGTAGTCAAGGATGGGGACGCCCCGCTCGGGTCCGCCGACGTGAAACGTAGTGTGCTGGGATTTCATCGAGGTCATCATCGTAATCCTAATCGTAATCGTAATCGAGCAGAGGATTACGGGAAGGATTACGATTACGGGGGGGAGTGTAATCGCCTGCGCAACCACGCGCACGCGATGGCCGTCAGGCCCAGCGCGAGCGTCCCCGGCTCGGGGATGGCTTGGAGTGTAGTGGCGAAGCCACCATCGCCTCCGAAATTGAAATTCTCGGGCGGGTTGGGTGGTTCGAAGCCCGGGTTCGCCGTGAACACCGCGGAGTCCCCGTAGTAGTTCGTGCCGTCCAATGGCACGAGGCCGAGGCTGTAATCGGGCGAAGGAGCGGTCCACACGCGCACATAATAGACGTCGCCCGGCACTTCGTTGGTGAAGGTGGGGGCGACCACACGCCCGTACGCAGAGGTCGACCCTGGCGTGCCGGGCACGTTTACGCCGATGTAGCTCCAGGCAACGACGGTATCGTCCACGAAGTTGCCCTGGCCGCTGTTGAGCGCCTGGTCCGGCACGCCGTTGGTGCCGGCATCGAGCAACTGCACAAAACAACTGATCTCGTTGCTTCCTTTGTAGCCGAAAAGGGCGGTGACGGCGTCCTGATAGTAGACACGGTTGGTACTCGTGTTGAACCACGAAATGTCAGCATGCGCGCCGGCAGCGCAGAAAAACGCCCCCCCGACCGCCATAAGGGCACACAAACGTCTCGAGATCATGACGTGGCGACCGTGCGCCATAGAGAAGGTCAAGGCCAAATGTAGGGTTTGGTTTCGACCCACCCGAATCCACTACCCCTATGGCGATACCAGAACGCTTCGCCCGGCGCCAGCATATTGGTCGCCGGATTTCCGGTGGCGTACTCGATCAGCGAGCCGTCCGTGTAGAAATAGTAGGTCTCGAAGCTTTGTCTCGCGCGGTCCCAGAGGTACAACGTGTCCGCGCTGTCCGGTGCCTCGCCTCGCGTGGCGCTGTTGGAGAGGGAGAGGTCGCTGATGCCGTACGGCGTGGGGTAGGGATACGCGAGCAACTGGAGTCCCGTCACGACCGCATTCGTGATCGCGGGCTCGGTGAGCACTTCGCCGATGATGGCGGCCATCTGGTTGGAGGCTTGGTGGCTGCGCAGCCAGAAGCCCATGCCCGGCACGATCCGGTTCGTTGCAGGCGTCTGCGATTGGTTGTCGATCCAGTAGGAATTTATTCCGTCCGTGTACAGGTAGGCCAGCCGGTATGTCTGCGCGATGGCATCATAGAAGTACGCAACGTCGCCTGTGTTCAGGTCAGGGCCGGCGGTCAGTTGTCCGTTCAGCACGTCGTTGATGCTGTCCAAGTCGCGGACATAAGGCACCGCGGCGAGGTTCAACGCGGAGGCAGGTACGGAGATCTGCTGGATTCCCATCAAATTGATCGAATAGACCGGCGACGTTTGCGCGCGTGCCCCGGCCACCCCAAGAGCCGCCGATGTGACCAGGAACAAGATGTAACGCCTTTTCACGTCGAATACCCCACGCGACACCACTTTCTGACTGCCGCACCCTACTTAAGATAATACGCCACAAGCGTTCGTTGTATAGCGGTTTGTGGGCGGTTTTTGAGCGTCAGGTCACGTTCGGCGGCCATCGCGGGATGGACGGTGTCCAGTTGCGCCTTTACGGTGCGGCGCGACGGGGCGATTGTCATTCCGCTACGTAATGTCTTGTCACATCGCCACAAAGCCGTATCTTGGTTCGGCATTTGGAGGCAAGGGGACGAGATCAAATCTATGGCTATTGAAAATACGCAGGCAACGGAAGCGAATGTGCAATGGGACGAGGCGGGATTTCTCAAGCAGATTGAGGTGCCTCACATCGATGTGGAAGGGTTGATTGCGGCCTTGGGCTCGCTCCGCGCCGCCGGCGGTACCACCCAGGCGGAATCCCGCGCGGAATTGCTCCAGGACACGCTCCAGGAGCGGAAATTGATCGATCACGCTCTCCGCGTGATGGAACTGCGCATCTCGTGGCAGGGCCCAAACACCCCGCTGACGGAATCCTGGCAACAGGAACTTCTCGACGTGCTCGGCCTCTCGTGGGAACAGAAAACCCTGATCGAGCAGATCAGCGGCGGCAAGATCGTCTCGGCCCGCGAGTACGTCCGCCGCATCCTTCTTGTGCGATCGCTGCACCCGGGCGTCCTTTGCTTCGACAAGACTTGGGGACTCGGCGTTGTCACCAATGTCGATTTCTACTATGCGCGGGTCGAGATCGATTTCGAACGCAAGCTCGGCCATCAGCTTTCCTTCGCCTACGCCTCGGAAACGTTGACGGTCATCGGGCCCGATCACATCCTTGCGTGGAAGCACCGAAAAAAGGAAGATCTCAAGCAGCTCGTCGAGAAGAACGCCGCGGACGTGGTCCTCATGGCGCTGCGCAGCTTCGGGCCGATCCCGCTTCCGCAGCTCCAGACCATGCTCGTGCCGGGCATCGTCGCCGAGTCGGACTGGAAACGTTTCTGGGACTCCGCTCGAAAGGACCTCAAGAAGAATCCGCAGGTTTTCGTCCCTGCCGTCCGCACGCAGAACCTGTGCATCCTCACGGAAGACCAGTCGCGCGGCGACGATTGGTACGCGCTGCTCGCGAAGGAGCGGGACCTCGTCAAGGTCGTCACGCGGTTCGAGGAACTGACCGAGAGGAAAACCGGCGCGGTGATGACCGATTCCGACCGCAAGATCCTGACGGATCGCTTTGCCTTCGTGGTCAAGGGCGCGACGCAGAAAAACATGGGCCTCGCGGCTCGCATCTGGGCCGCGGCGAAGACCTTGGGCATTGACACCACCAATGAGCTGGGGAAAAAGGACGGCTCGGAATTCTTCTCGTCCTCCACGTTCCAGCAGACGATCAAGCAGATACCGGTGCGGTCCATGCGCCCGTTCCTCACGTACCTCGAATCGCTCGACCGTGATCGCACGCGGAGCCTGCTCGCGCAGCTCATTTCGGCCCTGGAACTGAGCAGCCTCAACGAGGTGATCAGTTACCTGCTCGACACCGGCGCGGAGCAGGATTGCATCCAGGCGTTCCGCAAGGCTGCCGACAACCGCAACGCGAGCGTCGAGATGCTGCACTGGATTTCGCGCAGCATGGACCGCATCCAGGCGTGGTCGCTTGGGCACCCGATCACGTGGGTGGTCCTGATGCTCGACGTGCTCGAGAGCGAGTACAACGGCGAACGCCTCAAGGCGCAGAACCAGCTCCGCGAGCGGTTCAGCAGGGCCGTCTGGCTCCGCGAAACGCTGGCCCAGCTCGACGACGCGCAGCGACGTCAGGTCGTTCAGAGGCTCCGCGATACGAAGGGCTGGCAGCTGCTCGACCGCCAGTCCGCGATCGGCCAGATCTTGAAGCTGTACCCGGAACTGCAGGACATGATGGTGGCGAAGAGTTCGGAGCCAGTCGGGTCGCGCGGTCCGGTGACGTCCAACCGCACCTACGAAGAACGCCGCGCCCAGCTCCAGAAAATCATCAGCGTCGAGATCCCGCAGGTCGCCAAGGACATCGCGCTCGCGCGGAGCTACGGTGATCTCCGCGAGAATCACGAGTTCAAGGCCGCGAAGGAGGCCCAGACGGTCCTGCTCCGCAAACGCGGCGAATTGGAAATCATGCTGCGCCGCGTCGCACCGACGGATTTTGAGGGCTTCCCGACCGATCAGGTTGGCATGGCCACGGGCGTCGTCATCGACTACGGGGACGGCCGAACCGAGCGCTACTACATCCTCGGCGAATGGGACACGGACCAGTCGCTCGGCATCATCTCGCGCGATTCGCGCATGGCCCACGCGCTCGAAGGCAGGAAGAAGGGCGAGCAGGTCACCGTCCCGACGGAAACCGGGGAAGCGGTCTGCACCATCACCGACGTCACGGGGCTGCCCGACGGGATCAAGGCCTGGATCAAGGGCATCTGAAGCGGAATCCGCGCGCGACATGATGGACCTTCTCAAGAAATTCCTGAGTCACGACGCGCACCCGATCCTGCAGTTCATCAAGTACGGCATGGCCGGCGGACTGGCGACGTTCGTCGACATCGTCGTCACGTTTTTCTTCTCGTGGAAGGTCTTCCCCGCTCTGACGTCGGATGACAAGCTGGTCACGCTGTTCCATCTCACCATCACGCCGGTGGCGGAGTCGGCACGCGCTCAACACTATTTCATCGCCTGCCTTATCGCGTTCATGTTTTCCAACCTCACCGCGTACATCGCGAACGTCCTCTGGGTGTTTAAGCCCGGGCGCCACAGTCGCCACAAGGAACTCATCCTTTTCTACGTCGTCTCCAGCATCAGTTTCATCATCGGCACGGGCATGGCCTCGGCGCTCATCCAGTTCTTCGGCCTGATGACGTCCTATGCGAAGATCGCCAACATCTTCGCGTCAGTGATGATCAACTACGCCGGCCGCAAGTTCTGGATCTTCAAGGGGTAGGGCGGTTCGTCCCCGCCTGCAACGCTGTGCCCGCTCGCAACGCATACGCGTAGCGTTTCGGGCGAGCGCAGTATGGCGGGCAAGCCGGACCGCCGTTTCTGGGTCGAGGACTTCGGCGCGGCAGGGACGCCGCGCCCTACCATATTTCCAATTCTTGGAACTTTTCCCCGCGTTTTTTCCAAGGCTTGCCTGCCCGCCCTCCCGACATCAGGGAGGGAGCAGACGGGAAAAAACTACGGGCCCGGGACCGGCGCGATCTTTCGGACGCTGCCGTTGCCGAAGAGGATGTGCGTGCCTGGATCGGTGAGGGGGATGTCGTAGGAACGGCCGCCGTGGTATTGCTCTGGCGTCGGTGGCGCGACAAACCGGTCGCTCATCCATACCTGCCCGCTGAAGTTCGATGTGTTCAGCGATGACCCGAAGGCCACATTGCTGTTCCATGCGTTGGACGTGGTCGACATGTCGACGGCGAAGGAGGGCGGCGCCCACGCCCAGTAGAAATAACCGATCTCGTTGTTGGTCGGGCCGTTCTTGATGAAGCGGTTTGAGCGCCTCGCCTCCGCCCGGCAAAACCAGACGGGCGTGTTGGTCGGCATGAAGTCGCTCAGTTTCTGGAGGAGCCCGGACTGGTCGTTGGCGTAGTCGGACGCTTCGGGGAAATAGCCGTCGTTCGAGGACGAGTAGTTCACCAGCGCCGTTCCGAGCTGCCGAAGGTTGCTCTGGCAATCCGCCTCGTAAGCCTTGGCCCGCGCCATGCCCAGGGCGGGGAGAAGAATCGCCGCAAGGATTGCGATGATGGCGATGACGACGAGCAGTTCGATCAGCGTGAAGGCGTGTTTCCGACAACACATCATGCGATTACGCTACCACAGCCCTGCGCGTGGATACAAATTGATATCCGGTCGCGCCGTTCTTGAATCCCTTTGTAGCCGCGCCGCCCACGCCTGCAACGCTATGCGCGTAGCATTGCGGGCAGGTCTGTCGGCGCGCATTCACGGCGACCCGGCTTCGCCAAGCTTTCGCCGTCGCCGATGCGGCTATGGCGGACAAGTCGCCGAGGCAGGCAGAGCGCCGTGGCTACAACTCGCAAGGCGGGCAAACCCACCAAAGGTCATGACACGTCTTCGGGTGGTCTCTATACTGCGCGGATTCGATGGAAACGCAGGATCCCAGCGTGTTGCGGCGCGTGTTCGTCCCAGCCCTGTTTTGCCTTTCGCTCGTCCTGTTCCTCGCCACCTCGACACCCTACGCGGTGCCGGGCGAATCGTCGGCCTTGCTGGCGCAGCATGCAGGCCTGATGCCTTTTCCGCCGATGACCCACGTCCTCTGGAACTGGATCGTCCGCGCGCTTGCCGCGCTGCATGTCGGGCCGCTCGCGCTGCTGCCGAACGTGCTCAGTGCGGTGTGCGGCGCGGGCTGCGTAGCCTTGATGGCCCTGCTGGTCTCGCGGTTCAGCTACAACGTGGACTTTGAGCTGACGTCGCCGGCGGTCCGTATCCTCGCCGGGACCGCGGCCGCCGCGTACGCCGCGGTGGCCGTGCCGACATGGTACATGAGCAACCGGGCGCATCCCGTTTCACTGGGCGTTCTCCTGCTGCTGGCCTCGCTCTATTTCCTCGGCCGCTACCGGGACGGCGCGCGGCGGGCTGACCTGTACACGTTCGGGCTGATCCAGGCGCTCGCGATCGCCGACTTCTCGACCTGCCTCGCGATGGCACTGCCGCTCGGGCTCTACGTGCTGGTGCTGATGAAACGGCACCGCGACCTGCGCCCCGGGCCGCTTCTCGGCATCGCGTGCTGCGCCCTGCCGCTGGCGCTCATCTACCTCGTGGCCGCATGGCAGTACGCCGCCTCGCCCGCGGCGGCGTGGCGGGAATTCGAGTCCTTCGCGCAAATTGTGAGATTCTTCCCGCGCGAGCAGTGGATGGAAGCGCGGGCGAGCCTGTTCCGCCAGGGCTGGCTCGTGACGCTGGTCTGCACCGTCGCTCCGTGGTCCATCTGCCTGTACATCAACCGGCGCGGTGGCTTCATCGAGGGCGGCGCGGGTTCGTACCTGCTGCACTCGCTGATACTGCTCGTTTCGGTGATGGTTCTTTTCAATGGGCCCGCCTCGCCATGGTCGAGCGAGGCCGAAATCCTGCTGGTGACGCCGAGCCTCATGGGCGCGACGTGCTTCGGCTACGCGGCGGGATACGGGCTCGCGCTCTACATCCATTTCGCGCCGCGCTTCCGGTGGCGCCCGCGCCGCGGGGTGGTGACGGCGTCCGTCCTGGCGGCGCTTATTGTGGCTGTGGCCGGTTTCGCCAACGCACCGGCCGTGTCCACGGTCTCGGCGCGCGATGTACACGCCGCGGCCCGCGCGATCGTCGATGACTTGGCCGGGCGCCGGATCCTGGTGACGCAGGGACTCCTCGACGACCAGCTCCTGATCGAGGCGCGCGACGCGGGGCGCCCGCTGGACCTCGTGAACGCGGAAAAATCGAAAAGCGTCGCGTACCGCCGCTACGCCGCATCGCTTTCATCCGTGAACCGGCCGCGCGGGCTCGCGGAAGTGGGGATCACGCCGATGCTCGCGGAATGGATGCGGTCCGAACCGGACGTCGAGGCGCGGCTCGCGATGCAGACGCCTCCGGACATGTGGCTGATCACGGGCTTCCAGATTATCCCGCGCGGCAGCGAGTACCTCGGCGCACACCGGCTGGCGGCGCTGGACGCGGAGGCCGTGATGAAGGAACGGCGCGCGTTCTGGGACGCCGTGGCGCCCCCGTTCCGCGCCATGGCGGGTCGGGCCGGGCCCGAAAGGAGGATGGCCTTGGACGTGCTCGCCTGGATATCTCGTGTGGCGAACGATCTCGGCATCGTGATGGAGAATCTGGACCTGGGGGTGCATGCGGAGGAGGCGTATCGCAAGGCGTTGGAACTGGATTCCGCCAACGTGGTTGCTCGCGTGAACCTGCATGATCTCTACGTGCGACGCGGCGATTCGAATCGCGCCGATGTGGCTTGGGCGCCGGTCGTCGCGCGCCTCGGTGGAGGCAGGCGGCTCCCGGATCAATCCGGGCTGCTCAACACATACGGCCACATCCGGACCCAGGCCGCCTACGAGCGCTTCAACGCGTTATGGAACGCCGGAGGTGCAGAGGTCCCCGATGTTCCGGAGCTGATCCGCGCCATCGAACTCTTTGGGCAAGGGAAACTCGATGACGCGCGGGTCATCGTCGAGTCGTTGGTCGAGGCGAAGCCCGGCCTGGACCGCGCGTGGATCGTGCTCGCGACGATCGGCTACGACCAGCGCGACGAGAAGACCGTGCAGCGCTGCCTCGCCCGCATGCGCGCCGGGAAAAAGCGGTGGCCGCAGTTGCTCGTGATCATGGCCAACCTCGCACTGCAGCGGGACGATTACCAGAGCGCGCGGGAGTATCTCGAAGCCGCCGTCTTGCTCTGGCCGGCAAACGAAGACATTCTCGAGAAGTTGGTCGGCATCTACCTGCGCGACGGTACGAAGCGCCGGCTCGAGTATGCCGTGCGGAACCTGCTGTTCATGAACCCGGATCATCCCGCCGCGAATTTCGCGCTGGGCCGGATGCTGGTGGAAACGAAGCAATACGATCTGGCCGAGGAGGCGTTCCGGAAAGTCACCGCCTCCGTGTCGTATCCCATGGCACAGGCGCAGCTCGCAGAGCTGCTGCGCAGAAAGGGCAGCCTGGACGAGGCGTACCGGTGCGCGCAACGCGCGGTGGAAATGAATGAGAGCCTCGCCGAAGGCTGGGACGCGCTCGGCAAGATCTACGCGGACCAGCAGAAACCGGACGACGCCGCCCGGGCGCTGGCGAAGGCCAGGGAACTGACACCGGTCCGCACGCCGGCGACGAGCGGTTCAAAGGCGCCAGCCCCTCCCGCGGAGCCGCTGTTTTCGAAGGAAATGCTGTAGTTGCGTTTGCAGGAGGGTAGGGACGGATCCCCCCTGAGGCGCAGGCGCGTCAACCTCAGCATAATCGTCCGCTGTTGGTTCAGGCGTTCGATGACCGGCGGGAGATTATCCGAGTGCAACTCTCCCGCTGGATGAAACAGAGCAAGATCATTGGCCTGCGACGTGGCATTTATGCTCTGGCCGAGATGTATCGGCACGTGCCGGTGACGCCAAATCTGCCTCTACTACAAAACGCGATGGACCAGACGCAGGGGGCTGGCCGCCACGATGCGCGGTCCTGGAGGACGTTGGTGCGGGATCGGTTGGCGACCTTGGACATGCAAGCCGTCTGCGATGACGCCAGCCCCTTCCTGGAACGGCCGCAGGACGTGGAATTGCTGACCTGCGACAACCTCGATGAACTACTGCGACTATGAAAATCGAGCCCGGGCCGCCCTGAGACGGTACGCAATCCGTTGGGCGCCTTCCCGTTCAACCACCTCGCAGCCGGACTACTCTTCGGCCGGGCCGGGGCAACCAGAACCCGCCATCGCAACGTTGGTGCCTCGGCGTTCTTTGCGTGATTCCTTCTTGCGCCTTTTGCGGTTGATCCGGAAATCTTCGCGGCTTGAGAAGATTCCGAACGAGATCATAGCCCGGTGTCGAAGTCCAGGGTCTCGCCCTTCTTGATCTCGATTCCCTGCGCGGCGTCCAGGGGCTCGGTCATGCCTTGGACGAGGACCCGGAGGTCGTACGTGCCGGGCTGGACCATGAACCGCCGCCACAAGGGCTCGTTGTTGTCCGAGCCGCGGCGCACCTGCAGGTACGGCGACTGGCTGCCTGCCGGCAGGAGGTCCCAGCCCGTGACGTCGCTGCTCTGCGGCCGCTTCAGCACGATGCCCGTGTCCAGCGTCACATACGTTTCCTTCCCGTCTGCCACCACCACGTTTGTGGCCAGCACGGTCGACTGCGGGCTGCGGGAGTACTGGATCAAAACGTCGTACTCGCCGGCCGGCACCGCCTTTGTCTTGTAGAGGTAGTAGTCGTTGCCCTTCGGCTCGGTTGTCAGCAGCGGCTGGTCCGTCCGCCGGTCGGTCAGGATGACGGCCGACACATTCAGGTCCGGGAGGCCCTCCGCCACGTTGAACGAGATGGCGCCGAGCTGAAGCTGCGCCGTCTCGCCACCGTTGATCTCGAAATCCCGGATGACAACATCGGTCGGCGGCTGGTAGTTGGAGTTGGCGAAGGACAGCGTCAGGGCGTAGCTGCCGCTTGGCAGCGGATGCAGGGAATCGGCACCGGCGAACTTGGCCTCCTTGATGACGCCTCCGGTGTCCTTGCGGATGATCTTGAAGCCGGACAGGCCGGTGAGCGCGGATTCAGGCACGACGAGCTGCAGTTTGCCGAGGCCGGTCTTCTTCTGTACGACCGTGGTCCTGGCCTGCTCGACTTTCTGGGCGACCTCCTTCCGCACGGCCTCCAAGGCAGCCAGCAGGGAGTCGGCGTCCTGGGCCGAGAAGTACGTCCCGCCGCCCTCGCGGGCGATGCACTCGAGCTGGTCGTTGTCTTTCAGTGTCACAGCAAATCCAACCACGTGCATGACGAACTTCGAGCCCGCCTGCTTGAGCGCGCGGACGACCGCGCACGGGTCGCCGCCGCAGGTCTCCACGCCGTCGCTGACGAGGATGATCGTCGTTTCGGCGGTTTTGCCCCTCAGCGAATCCGCGACCTGTGTGACGGCGAGCGAGATCGGGGTCATGCCCAGCGGTTGGAGCGAGGCGATCCGATCGAGCAACGCCTTCTTATCCTGGCTGCCCGGCGGGATGAGCATCTCCACGTCGGCGCAGTCCATCTGCTTGCGGTGGCCGTAGGCGGCGAGCCCCATCCGTACCTCGGCAGGGATCTGCGGGATCACCTGGTTCAGCACCGCTTTCGCGGCAGCGATCTTCACCTGGTTCCCGGCGGTCTCGGTCATGCTGCCGGACGAGTCGAGGATGAACACGACCTCGGGGAACTCGGCGGCCTGACACGGAATGGCGAACGCGGCCAGGACGGTGAGGAAAAGGAACCTGTGCATGGTGACCTCCTGTTGTGGCGAGAAAGTGTAAGCGGTCTTGCTGAGGCACGCCAGCGCGGATACTGGCATTGGAAGAACGATATCTTGACCGGAAGTCCGAGCCGCACCCGGTTGTGGTGGCGGCTGCGCTGCACGCCCTGTCCCATATCAGCCTGGAATCTGCCTTGGCGCATCACGGTCGCTCTCCCCGCGGCGGGGCAGCGGTGCCCGCAGTGTTCGTTTCCATCGTGTACGATTCCAGTTCCGTCACGATGGTCGAACTGAACCGCGTGGGGAACCTGATCAGCGGTGCCACGCACCACGGTGCAGCCGGCACGGCCAGGGTCGAAACGTTCCGGACCTTGTCACCTTCGTACGTCCTCGCCTCGATCTTTCCGTTCGCGATGTGCATTTCCGTGCGGATTGCGCTCGCGCCATTGCCGATGCGGCGAGTCCAGAAAACCGGCTGAAGTGTTTCGGGATCAGAAACTACATCGAGGTGTTCCGTCTTGTCCTTGGCCGTGGTGCGGACTCCAACGAGTTGCGCACGGCCCGGCTCGCGGTAGAGTTCGCCCTGGGAAGAACCTTCATTCTCCCCGCTCTGCTGTACAAAGGCCCGTGTCTGCATCGATTCATGCGTGACGGGTGCGTTCTCCCCGTAGCTGCAGAGCAACAAGGAGCACAGGATGACAGCAACCAGGCCGACGATAGCCTTTAGGAGGGTTTCAGACGCTATCACGCGGTACCGCGGGCGAGCAACGCATCCTTGCACAACGGGTCGGCGCAAAACGCATGGACGCAGGACGATCAATCCGGATTGACGATCGTCAATCCGGATTGCACATTCCAGACATGTCGTTCGGCGTCTTTCATCATCCGGATATCAGTTTGCCGGTTATCCGGCGCAGGGTGGGCGAGGAGTTGCTGGATTGGGTCGGGGATTTCGCGGAGTTCGTTGCCGTGCAGGGCCGATCGCTGACATGGAATCGGAGCCTGCCCAAACGGACTGCGTACCGGAGCGCGATGCACCGCATGCGCAAGGCGGGCTTCGTTGCCTGCATCACGCGGGAAGGGCAACCGGTCCTTCGCCTGACCGCGGAGGGGCGGGAACGTCTGGGCGTGCTCCAGGATCCGGATCGTTTCTGGAAAAGGAAGTGGAACGGGGTCTGGTATGCGTTGCTCTACGATGTGCCGGAAACGCAGCGCTCCTACCGCGAAGCCCTTCGCGCTTTTCTGAAGCGCCTGAGACTGGGGCAACTGCAGCGCAGTGTCTGGATTACACCGTGGGATATTCGCCCCGAGTTCGATGACCTGGCCAGAGCGTCCGGCGTGCGGGACTATGCCCACCTGATCGAGTTCAGAACAACGCTGGGCGCAGGGAACGAAAGCCTGGTGGAGCAGGCGTGGGATTTTCAGTCGCTGGATGCCCGGCAGGATTGGTTCTGTCGCACGTGCGAGAAGCGCCTCAGGGAAATCGGGAAAACATCGCCGCCAGCCGAAGCATTGACGGCGCTTTATCGGCAGGAAAGCGCGGCATTCCGGGCCGTCATGGCAGGGGATCCCTTGTTGCCGCGCAAACTCTGGCCGGAGTTCTACAAGGGAGAGGAAGCGCATCGCATCCATCGCCGTTTCGTGAAGGCAATCGCTTCGCGCCTCTGACTCCGGACCATGTACAATCCAAACTGACGATCGTCAGTCTGGATTGTACCTGTGCGCTTGGGGCAACGACGTGTTTGTGTGATGCTTTCAACTCCTGCGCCAAGCGTTCTGGCGCGGCCTTTATCAAATCCGGTCACGCGGTTTCGTGCCCGCCTGCCTTCGTGTCCGACGGGAGACGTGGCTTGATTCGGATATCCGATCCCGGGAGAATCGATTGATGTTTCCCCACATCCCCGCGCACGGGCCGATAGGATACGGAAGATGCTAAGAACGTTCACCGCCGTTTGTGGAGTCGCGTTGCTTTGTTCCACGGCGTGCGCTTTTTCCCCTGCGGATGCCGACCGTGTGCTGGTCGTTTACAACACGGCATGGACTGCGGACAGCGACACGAACGGGGTGCAGGATTCCAAGCAGATCGCGGACTACTACGTTGCTTTTCGCGGCATCCCAACCAACCAGGTTCTCGGCGTGTCGACTCGCGTCGAGTATAACTACGACGCGCATGGGCGCTTTTACGACCAACTGGTGGCTCCGATCAAGGCACAGCTCTCGTTGCTGGGACCGTCCAACATCGATGTGATCGTCCTCGTCCACGGCATTCCATACAGCACGCCGCGCTCAAGCGGCGGCAGCCTCTGCGTGGACAACTGCCTCATGTCGCTCAACCATGTTACCACCAACAACAACATGGCCGGATGGCTGCCGAATCCCTATGCCGAATCGACGCCGACGTTCTCAACCGATAAAGGTCATTTCGATCATGGCACCTACAAGTACTCCGGCCAGAATGTTTATATCGTGTGTCGTCTCAACGCGCCTGATCCGCCGTGGGGCGTCATCAATCAACTTGAGCAGATTCGTTACGCGGAGAAATACGTGTCCACCGGCGGCTTGATGGGGTGTGCCTACGTCGACAGCCGATTCGGGCCTTACACGGATTCGGGCCTTGCGACCAATCCCGCCGTAGTCTCCGGCTCGTACTATGCCTACGTGGACGGCGATATGAATATGGCGTTTGCGGAGCGCTATGTGCTGGCAAAGGGCATTCCGCTCAGATGGGAGAATGCCGGAACGGACAAGGAGATTGGCGAAGCCGGCTCCGCGTTTCTCATTGCGACCAACGCGCTGCTGTATGGCGGTTGGTACAACTACGGACGATACATCGATGCCTTTGAGTGGTTGCCGGGGTCCGTCGGCTGTGATCTGAACAGCGATTCGGCCAGCGGCATGCGGGATGGGCGGGTTTGGGTTGGCGGCGCCTTTCGGCAGGGTCTTAGTTGTGCCGCGGGCGTGATAGGCGAACCCTATATGAATGGGCATCAACGGCCGAACGTGCTGATCTATTATCTGCTGCAAGGCTATACCTTCGCCGAGGCCTCCATGCTTTCCACACCTTATATGGAGTGGCAGTGCTCGAACCTGGGCGATCCGCTCTATGCCCCATTCCGACCCAAGCCCGCGGCCACGGATACCTCGGTGCCCATCTTGAGCACGGGTTTCCCCCGGATGTTGAGTGTGGGGCAGACCAACGCGAGCATCGTGTTCGGGATCGAATACACGAACATCGAACCGGAGGCGGTTCGCTGTGTCGTTTCCTATGGCTTGACCCCGGACTGCACTCAAACCAGCACCGCACGCAGGGGCTACTGGGTCAGAAAGGATGCGTATCTCACAGGCCTGCATTCCGGAACGACGTACTATTACCGCCTGATGCTCGCCGATCCGGCAGGCAACTTCACCAACACCGGTGTATTCACTTTCCAGACCTCCAATGCGCCACCCCGCGCGATCTGCACGGTTGACGCCGCCACCGGCACCGCCCCGTTCCTCGTCACGTTCGATGGCGGTGGATCCAGTGACGCGGATGGGTATGTGACCAATTGGGTCTGGGACTTTGGCGATGGCCAGACGGGAGTCGGCTCGTCCATTCCACACGTCTACACCAACCCGGGCCTTGTCGTCGCCAAGCTCACGGTCATGGATGACGATGGCGCGTCGTCATCGACCACGATGCTTCTGCGAGTCAACCCGTCGGTGGGGACCATGGTGCTTCTGCAGCAGGGCGTTGAGGGGTACACGAACACGATGGACACCTATATCACCCGCTACGGCGCGGGCAACTCGAACCGCAATTTCGGCGCGGCAGATCAGGCGCAGACCTACAGCGGCCAGCGCCGCGGGTTGGTCTGGTTTGACGTGTCCCGCATCCCGGCAGGTGCCTGCGTTGAAAAAGCGGAACTGCGGCTCTACACCCACCAGAAGAACTATGGCACCAGCAGTGACTTCTGGGCCGCGTACGGCATGACGCAGTCGTGGGTTGAGGGCACGGGATCCGTTTCCGGGGTCACGAACGGGTCCGGCGCCACGTGGATGGATAGCGATCGCGGATACGCTTGGACAAAGCCCGGCGGCGATTTCAATACCAGCGTGGTTGCGCAAGTGAACTATACAAGTATTACGGTGGAGGGGTGGGCTGCGTTCGATGTCCGATCGCTGGTGACGGCTTGGATTGCGGGAACGTCTTCGAACCGCGGAATCATGGTCAAGCCGCGCGATGACGACTGTCTTGTCGATTTCCGGACCCGCGAATGGACTGTGCCCGGACAGCGGCCGATGTTGCTTGTTATCTACACGAATCCCATCGCGCACATTCTGTGGGCAAATGCCGGTCCGCACGGAACCTTGTGGCCCACAGGCGCCGTTTTGGTGGCGGCAGGAAGCAATGCGGAGTTCAGCTTGAGCGCCGACAGCTACTATCATATCGGGCGCATCGTGACGAACGGAGCGGATTGCGCCGGCAGTCCTTTCACGGACAGGAGTTTTACGAACGCGGTTTTCGTTTGGAGCAATGTGACTGCGCAGGGGACGTTCGATGTGTTCTACGCGGCGAACGAAGTGGCGCACCAGGTGCCGGAGTGGTGGCTGGCCCAGTTCGGTTGGACCAACGACTTCGATGCGGCCGCGGAGGATGATCCAGACGACGATGGAATGACGACTTGGCAGGAGTATCTGGCTGGAACAGTTCCCACGAGTCGCTCATCCGTTTTCAAGATGAGTTTCGCCGGTTCATCCGGCTTGGTGTTGCAGTGGCTGGCGGCGACGGACCGGGTCTACACGGTAGAGTTCAGCACAAACCTTGATCCCGCTGGTTTCTCGGTGTTGGGAACGGCATCCAACCTTCCCGCGGCACAGGATATGAACATCTTCACCAACATGGTTGTCACCAATTCCGATCAGATCTTCTACCGCTTGAAGGTTCGGCGGCAGGAGTCCGGACGGTAGGGTGGGTCCCGGGCTTTTTTCCCGATTTGTGGACATCGGGGCGATGGATCAGTTCTTCATGTACGTCCGGTCCGTTTCATAGTCCACCGGGCTGAGACAGTCCGGTGAAGGGAATGGGGTGGGGAAGGACAAATGCGTGCTCAACAAGGCGGCAACCGGATTTCCCGCGACTTCCTCGTTCACCCGCCTTCGTGCAGCGCTTCGGCGAGGCATGCTCGCCGGGGTCCGTGTGTGTGCCTGGACCAATGATACGGGGACTGGAATTAGACAATCAGGAATTCCCTCCGGGCGGGGACGCGTCGCCGGAGGGGCATTGCCGCAAAAGGATGTGCTGCCCCCTGTTGACGTTGTGGTGTTCAAGTGCTACTGACAGGCCATGCGAACGACTTTTCGAATTCTTCCCGTCGCGGCCATGGTCGTGGCGATCGCGTTCTCCTCGGGTTGCGGTGGCCCGGCGGCCAAGGAACAGCGCGAGGAGCGCGATCCAACGATGAAACGCGCCCAAGCGCGCAAGCAGGCGCGGGACGCAGACGGCGCGATCGAGTTGTTCAACAAGGCGCTTGAACATCACCCCGGCTATGCCCGGGCCCATCTCGAACTCGGACTCCTCTATGATCAGGACAAGGAGGATTTCGTCCGCGCGATCTACCACTACCAGCGCTACCTCGAACTCCGGCCGGACGCGGAGAAAAAGGACATTGTCGAGGATCTGGTCCGCCACGCCAAGCTGTCCTTCGCGGCCTCGCTGCCCGACCAGCCGTCCGAGGCTGTCCGCGAGATCAATATGTTGAAAGGGGAATTGGAGTCCCTGAAGTCGCAGCTCGGCGTGCAACAGGCCCAACGCGCTTCCGTGGGTGTCTCGGGAACGACCGAGGGGAAGAAAGCCGAGAAGGGGAGCGCTGCTGTGACGGCGTCCGCGACCCCACAGGCCTTGCAGCCCGCGCCGGCTCAATCCGCTGTCGATACCTACGTCGTCCAGGCGGGAGATACCTTGTCCCGCATAGCCGGAAAGGTGTATAAGGATTCCTCGAAGTGGGAAGTGATCTTCAACGCGAACCGCGCGACGTTGCCGGGCCCGCAGAGCCTGAAAGTGGGGCAGACGCTGGTGATTCCGCGGTCGTAGTTCGTGGAGGGTGGGATCGTAGGAGCGTGAGAGTGTTGGAGCGTGGGAGCGTGTTTCGGTTACGCTCCCGACGCTCTGTCAAACGATAGGAAGACGACATGCCCAACACAGATTTCTTCGACGATGACCTGATCCGCCAGCGCGACGCGCCGAAGCGCATCAAGATGGGCCCGGCCGATGAAGCGGTCGAATCGCTCGGCGAGGGGATGACTTCCGACGAGGCGCCCGCGCGCGCAATCGGCGAGTTGAACCTGACCCGCATGGCCCGGCACCGCCAGCAGGCCGACGAACAGGCCGCGACGGCGCTGCAGGAACTCGAGCGCCTCAAGAAACGGCAGGAGCAGCTCGAGCACGAGAAACGTGACCTCGAGGAATTCCGCCGCAAGCACGACGAGTTCGATCGCGGACGGCGCGAGATGCTCGACCACCTTCGCCGCAACCTTGTTACGTTGGAACGGAAGGAAGTCGAGGCCGGTCGTCTGACCGAATTGCTCGGTGCCACGCGCAAAACGCTTCAAGGGCCTGCTCGGCGAAATCGAGAATATCGATCCGGAGAGCTGGCCCGAGGACAGGATTCGCGAGGAGCTCAACCGCAACCTCGATCTCATCGAAGACGCGCGGATGGAGTACAACAAGGCCACGGCCAGGATCGAGGCCGTGAAGGGCGACGAGAAGTCCGAGCCCACACCGCATTCCGCCGTCCTTTTCGAGGAGCGCGGTGGCGGCCAGGACCAGGAGAAGCCGTTCGGCTACTGGCTCAAGGTGGGCGTTGCCATCAGCCTTCCCTTCGTGATCACGGTCGTCATTCTGGCCATCTTCTATTTCGTCGCACGCTCGAACGGGTGGCTGTAAAGGGGATGGATGTGAGCGTTGTACGGAACAGGTTGCCCTACGAAAGGCGAATCCGCGAGCTCCAGAAGGAGCGGGAGCTTCTCCAGCGCAATATCAAGTCGGTCGCCAGGACGCTGTCGAAAACAGGCGTCGATCCGGTCGGGGCCGCCGAACGCATGGCGCGGCTCCCGCCGCCGCGCGAATACCAGAAGCCGCCCGGTCCGCCCTTGTCTTCCGTGCAGTTGCAGGCGCTTCAGTCGGCGCGCGAGATTCCCTCGCAGCCTTCAGCGGCCACGGAGCGCGAGGTCGCGCCCGTGCCGACCCGGAAACCGGCGTCCAAGGACGAGCGCTTCGCCAACTATTTCTCGAGCGGCAGTTTCGGCAAGGCGGGACCGCTCAGCCGCGAGCGGAAATTGCAACGGAACCGCGCGATCTTCATGATCCTCGTCGTGGCGCTGGCGGCTTTCCTCCTCTACAGGTTTGTGGCGTAGCGGAACCATGTCGCTGCTCAAGATCAGGACGACGTGGGGCGAAATCGAAGTGACCGCCGAGGCGGGCCGGATCACGTCGTGCAAATTGCCCTTCGTCGCGCGTCGGCCAGCCAAGCCGTTCAGAGCGACCGGCAGCCGGATCGATGCGGACAACGAGGCTGACCACGAGACCTTGGCGCAGGCGGATCGTTTTGTGAGGGACCTGTTTGACGGTTCCACCGTTCGGCTGCCGAAGGTGAAGGCGCCCGAGGCCGCGCCGTTCTTGGCGAAGGCATGGAAAGCGATAATGACGATTCCGCCCGGGCGCGCGATCACCTACGGCGAGCTCGCGAGGAAAGCCGGAAGCCCGAAGGCGGTCCGGGCTGCGGGCCAGGCTTGCGCGAAAAACCGGATCCCGCTTTTCATCCCGTGCCATCGCATCCTCGGAGCCGGCGGCAGACTCGGCGGCTTCTCATGCGGCCTGCCGTGGAAGGAATTGTTGTTGGAGAGGGAAGGGACCATTGTTTCTACGAAGTCGTGATATCAGTGTAGCCGCGGCTCTGCGAGCCGCGCATTCGGGAAGCACGCATCGCAGATGCGTGGCTACACCAGATGATAACAAGTCAAGACCATGAAAATCGCCCTGGCATGCGGAGGAACCGGCGGGCATTTCTTTCCCGGTCTCGCGACCGCTGAAGTGCTGCGGGAGCGTGGGCACGAAGTCACGCTCTGGCTGTCCGGCAAGAACGTCGAGCAGATGACGGTCAAGGCGTGGAACGGCCCGGTTGTGACGGTCCAGTCGCAGGGCTTCGAAAGCCGCAACCCGGTCCGCACCGTCGAGACGATCCTCAAACTGGGCCGCGCCATGAAAACGTGCGTCGCCCGGATGAAAAGCGACCGGCCCAACGTCCTCCTCGCGATGGGTAGCTACGCCGCGGTCGGCCCGGTCGGCGCGGCCTTGCGGCTCGGCGTTCCTTACGTCCTCCACGAATCCAATGTCTACCCCGGCCGGGCCGTGGCGCTGCTTTCACGCTCGGCCCGCGCGGTCGCGGGCTACTTCGACGAGACGCGGTATCACCTGAGCAGGAAGGACATCAACCTGACCGGCATGCCGTTGCGCCGCGACCTCGTGGTCGCAGCGCAGGACGTCGCGTGGGGCCCGAAACCCGGGCGGCCCTTCACCGTCCTCATCATGGGCGGAAGCAAGGGCGCCGAGACGCTGAACGACATCGGCTCGAAGGCCGTCTGTATGGCCCATCTGAAAGGACACGAGCTCCGTGTGATCCATCTTGCCGGCGAGAAGATGTGCTCGGACATACGCGCCGCCTACGAAAGCGCCGTCGTGGATCACGAGGTCCACGCGTTCACGCACAACATGGCGTCGGTCTACGGCCAGGCCGATCTCGCCCTGTGCCGTGCGGGCGCGGCGACGTGCGCGGAGCTGTGCCTGTTCGGCATGCCGGCGCTGCTTGTTCCGTATCCGTTTGCGACGAACGACCACCAGACCGCGAACGCGCGCGCGATGCAAAAGACCGGCGCGGCCGATGTCGTTCCCCAGAAGGACCTGAGCATCTCGTGGCTCGCGGGCTATATCGGCACCTGCGCGCAGACGCCGCAGCGGCTCGAGAAAATGCACCGCGCCGCCAAGGCCCGCGCCGTGCCAGGCGCGGCCGAAGCGCTCGCCAGCCTTGTGGAACAGGTGGGCAGGGAAGGCAATGGCAAGAAGCCACGTTAGGGTTTCAGGTGTCAGCGCTGACACCTGACACCTGAAACCTGAAACCTTATGAATCACGACCAGCTCGCCGCGGTGCGCGCAATCCTCGCCGGGCCGCCCACCCACGCGCACCTGCTCGGCATGGCCGGTGTCGGCATGGCCGGCGTCGCCGTCCACCTCGCACACCGGGGATTCCGTGTGACCGGTTGCGATCTTTTCACCGGGCCCATCGTCGACTGGCTTCGCGCGCGCGGCATCGCGGTCGACATCGGCCACTCCCCGACGCATATCACGTCCGATGTCGGGTGGCTGGTCCGCAGCGCTGCGGTTGACGAGTCCGATCCGGAAATCCTCGCGGCGCGGGCGAGGGGACTCCCGGTCTTCGCGCGGGGGGAAGTGTTGCCGGCACTGCTCGATGGCCGGCGCTCGGTCGCCGTCAGCGGCACACACGGCAAGACCACGACGACCGCGATGGTCGCGCACGTCCTGCGTGGGGCGGGGATTGACTGCGGGTTCTGCATTGGGGGCGAATTCGACGCCCTCGGCGGCGTCGCGGGCGCCGGCAGCGCTCGCGAGATTGTTGTGGAGGCGGACGAGAGCGATGGCACGGTCGAGTTGTACGAGCCGGACTACGCGCTGATCACGAACGCGGAACTGGACCACGTTGACTTCTTCCCGTCGCGCGCGAGCCTGATCGACTGTCTTTCCCGGTTTGCCGTGAACGCGCGCACGCGCGCGGTCCTGTGTGCCGATGACGCGGGAACGCTCGATATCGCGGCGCGTGCGACGCGACCGCTCCTCTACGGGTTGTCAGAGGACGCGCACGTGCGCGGTGTGAACATCGTGGCCGGGCCGGGATCGGTCACATGCGACGTGATTTCCAACGCTCGGAAAATGGGGAACCTGACTCTTCCAATCCTTGGAATTCACAACATCGTTAACGCTCTCGGCACATGCGCCGTGGCGTTGGACATGGACGTGCCGTTCGAGAAAATTCAATCGGCGCTGGCGGTGTTCCGCCCGGTCCGCCGTCGCTTTGAGCGCGTGCATGACGCCGGCGGGATCACGGTCATATCGGACTACGCCCATCACCCCACGGAGATTCGGTGCCTCGTGGAGCAGGCGAAGGCGCTGGGGAAGGGGCGAATCGTCGCCGTCTTCCAGCCGCACCGGTATAGCCGGACGAGAACGCTCGGGCCGGATTTCCCCGCGGCGTTTGAAGGCCTTGACCGATTGGTGCTGGTGCCCGTGTACGCCGCGTCGGAGCGGCCGGTTCCCGGCGGGACCACGAATGACCTTTACGTGCACTGCCGGGCGCGAGGGAACGTGCCCGTCGAAAACGCGGCGTCGCTTCGTGAGGCTTGGGGAAAAATACGTGGCGACCTCCGTTGCGGCGACCTGTTTCTGGTGATCGGCGCGGGCGACGTGGAGAAAATCGCCTTTTGGGCGAAAGACGTATTGCAAAGGAAATATTCCCCCATTAAGTAGGGGGGACCACGGATTGAGGGAAACCACGGAATACACTGAACACACGGATGGAAGGATTTCAGGAGAGTATTTCGTGTTTTTCGTGGTTCAGCATTCCGTGTGTTCAGTGTATTCCGTGGTTAAAAATCTTTAGTCGCATTCATGACGCTTTCCGCAGTATCGAATAGCATCAACTCCATGTCCAAGAAACGGTTTCACCGGGTCGCCGTACTGATGGGCGGTCCTTCCTCCGAGCGCGAAGTCTCCATCCATTCCGGTCGCGCTGTTGCGCGCGCGCTGCGCGGGCTCGGGTATGACGTGGAAGAGGTCGACGTGACCTCGACCGCGCTAAGCCTTCCGAAGGGCATTGAAGCCGCCTTTGTCGCGCTGCATGGGACCTTCGGGGAGGATGGCACGGTCCAGCAGTTGCTGGAGGAGCAGAAAGTGCCGTACACCGGGTCGGGCGCTGAATCCAGCAGGGCCTCCTTCGATAAGGTCCTCAGCAAGAAGCTGTTCGAAAAGAACGGTATTCCGACGCCCCGCTACGAAATTCTTAAGTCAGGCCAGGTGCGCACGCTACCGCTGCCCGTTATGGTGAAGCCACCCCGGCAGGGGTCGAGCATTGGCATCAGCAAGGCCACGACCGAAGGCGAGTGGGCTGCGGCGTTTCGCAAGGCGTTGGAATTCGACTCGGAAATCCTGATCGAGGCCTTCATCGACGGCCGTGAACTGACGGTGGGCGTTGTCGGCGACCAGGTTCTGCCGGTCGTCGAAATCCGCGCGCCGGACGGGCAGTACAACTACCACGCGAAATACACCAAGGGCGTCACGGAGTACCTCGTGCCCGCGCCGATCGACCCCGATATCGCGCGACGCTGCCGGCAGATTGCGTGGCAGACGTTTGTCGCGCTGGGTTGCCGCGGGATGGGGCGTGTCGATATCCGTCTGACGCCGGACGGTGAACCGTTTGTCCTCGAGTTGAACAATATCCCTGGGTTCACCGAGACGAGCCTGCTGCCCAAGGCGGCCCGAGCGGCGGGCATCGCATTCCCACAACTGTGCGAGATTATCCTGAATCTTGCTGCACCTGATTTTTTCTTGTGATAGACACATTTCAATCATGTGGTTTCTCGATTCCGACAGTCGCTCGAAATTCGGCGAAGGCAACCGGCGCCGGCCGGTTTCCCGGCAGCCTATCCTGATGGTCAACGCGCGCATGTCCGAGCAGCGCCGCGCGCGGAACCATAAGGTCGGTGCGATCGTGCTGCTCACCGTTGCGGTGTCCTTGCTGGTCTGGGCGACCGTGTCGGGCGCTCACCTGATCGGGAATTCGCTGTTCGCCCGGAACGACCAGTTCATTATCCGCCACCTTGACCTGAAGTCCAACGGCCGGCTCCTGCCGCTGCACATCATGGAGTACGGGCATGTCGCGGAAGGCGTGAACCTGTTCGCCGTGGACATCCAGAAGGTGCGCAAGGATCTCGAAAGCGTGCCGCTGATCAGCCGGGCGGACATCTATCGCGAGTTGCCGGATACCCTCGTCGTGCGCGTCACGGAACGCTCCGCGATCGCGCGCGTCGGGCGCGACGACAGGAAGTTCTTCCTCGCGGTCGACCGCGAGGCCTACGTGCTCGGCCCGACGGCCCGCGCGCCGAACCTGCCGGTCATCACCGGCATGAGCGAAAAGGGCCTGACCCCGGGCAGCATCGTCCAGGATTCCTCGGTACGCGACGCGCTCGTTGCGATCGACCTGTGCGAGAGTTCGGACGTGGGCCGTACGGTCAAGATCATCTCCGTTGACGTCAGCAACCCGGAGTACCTCGACGTCCGCCTCGCGCAGGGCGAACGGGTTTTGCTATCGCGCGAGAACATCAAGCTCAAGCTCGAGCGCCTCGGCGAAAGCCTCAAGGTCGCCGCGAACGTCGGCGAAGTCATCGCGTCAATCGACCTTACCGTGGACCGGAATTTCCCCATTCGCTACCGCGAACGGTAAGGATGAGATTTCGCCCAACGGCCCGCTGAAACGATGGACTCGGCTCCCATAGTTGCGCTCGAGATAGGCACCACCAAGGTCCGCGCGCTTGTCGCGCAAGCCCGCGATGATGACCACCTGATGGTCATCGGCCTTGGCGAATGCCCGGCCCGCGGTATCCGCAAGAGCGAGATCGTCGACTTCGAACACGCGCTCGCCTGCGTGCGGATCGCGCTGCAGAACGCCGAGGAGAATGCCGGCGCGTCGATCCGGCAGGTCTTCATCCTCGTGTCCGGCGGCCACATCCAGCACCTCGTGAACCGAGGCAGCATCCCGGTCCTGCACCCAACGAACGAAATCACGACGGAAGATGTACACCACGTCATGAAGACCGCCCGCGCGGTCAACTTGCCCGCCGACCGCGAGATCCTCCACACCATCTGCCAGTACTACTATGTCGACGACCAGCGCGGCGTCAGCAACCCGGTTGGCCTCGAGGGCGGGAAGCTCGCCGCGGACATGCTGATCCTGCACGGCCTGCGCGTGTGCCTGAAAAACACGTTTCGCGTCGCGCGCAGCGTCCCGGTCGATGTGCAGGACTTCGCTTTCAGCGGGCTGTGCGCGGGACTCGCCGTGCTGTCCCCGGAGGAAAAGGAGAACGGCGTCATTGTCATCGATCTCGGCGGCGGCACGACGGACTATCTCGTGTACGCGGGGAACACGATCGCCGCCGCAGGCTCGATCGCCGTCGGCGGCGACCACCTGACCAACGACGTCGCAAAAGGCCTCCGTATCACGCAGCAGCAGGCCGAGCGGCTGAAAGAGGAGCACGGGAGTGCCGTCATCGACGTGTCGGCCCGGGCCCAGAAGATCGAGCTCACCGCGGAGGGCGGGTCGAGCCGGCGGTTCCTGCGCCACGGTGATCTCCAGCTCATCACGAGCATGCGTATCGAGGAGATCCTCGGCCTCGTGAAGGACCAGTTGGAAAAACAGGACCTTCTGCGCCATCTCGGCGCCGGCGTCGTGCTGACCGGTGGAGGCGCGTACCTGAAACGGATCACGGAATTGACCGAGCGCGTGTTTGGCGTGCCGTGCCAACTCGGCAAGCCGCGCGACGTGAGCGGGATCGCCGTCGCGACCGATGGTCCCGAATACGCTGCGCCGCTCGGCATGCTGCGCTATGCGGTCCGGACCGCGCAGCACGAGGCCCCGAGTAAGACGCTGAGTTCGTTGATCAAGAAACTGTTGAGAATATAAGAGAGTGACAGGTGGCGAGTGTCGAGGGGGAGCGATCACTCGACACGCGACACTCGACACACGGAACTTTATGCGATTACCCGAATCAGATCCGTTGATACACGTGCCCGCGATCACGCCCCGGTGCCGCGTGCTGGTCATGGGCCTCGGCGGCGCGGGCTGCAACTCCGTCGCGCGCATGATGCGGATGTGGGGCGAGGGGCCGAACGTCGTTGCGGTCCACACCGATACCAAGGTCCTCGCCTCGTCGCCTCTCCCGAAGTGCATCCAGATCGGCGTGAACGTGACGCAGGGCCTGGGCGCCTCGGGCGATACGACTGTCGGCAAATTGGCGGCCGAGGAGAACATCGAGACGATCCAGGAACTGCTCGCGAACGTCGACCTCCTGTTCCTCGTGGTCGGGCTTGGCGGCGGCACAGGCACCGGCGCCGTGCCCGTGATTGTGCAGACCGCCAAGCAGCTCGGGGTGCTGACGCTGTGCTTTGCGACCATGCCGTTCCCGTTCGAAGGCGATCGCAAGCGCCGTCTTGCCGAGGAGGGCCTGCGCACGTTGCAGCGCGCGGCCGATGCCGTCGTCTGTCTGCCGAACGAACGGCTCCTCGAGATGGTCGATCCCTCGCTCACCCTTGAGGCGGCATTCGAAACATCTGATGCGGTGGTGGGTTCCGGCATCCACGGTTTGTGGCGCGTGCTGACGCAGACCGGCGTGATGAACCTGGACTTTGCGGATGTGCGCCAGATCGCTGAGCGAAGCGGTGGTTCATGCGCCTTTGCGTACAGCGAAGGCAGCGGCCCGGCGCGGGTCGCGATGGCGTTGAAGGGCCTGATTGACAGTCCGCTGCTGGACAAGGGCTGCCTCCTTTCGCATGCGTCCGGCATCCTCGTCAACATCACCGGCGGTCCGGACCTGACCCTTGCGGACGTGCACGGAATCATGGGCCGGATTTCCTCGATGATGCGGCCGGGTGCGCACGTCTTCATGGGCGCGATCGTCGACTCGACCGCGAGGGAGAAAGTCGGCCTCACCGTCCTCGCGTCGGAGAACTGGCTGGAGGAGCGCGCGATCGGCAAAGGCAACACCACGACCTACGGCGGCGAAAACGAACTGACCACCGTCGCGGCCACGCCCGCGGGTGCCGACAAGCCGAATATCCGGACCAAAGCCGATGAGACCCAGGCTGAGCTTGGATTTGAGCCGGTGGACAGGGGCCGTTTCACGAACATCGAACCCACGCTCTACCAGGGTGAAGATCTGGACATTCCCACCTTCATCCGCCGCGGCGTAAGGTTGATGTTTGACAAGTAATCCTTGCCGATCGTTCGCCGCGCGGACTTATCGTTCGAGTTGACGATCGTCATTTCAAACGATATGGCGGCAGGTGAACATCAGCTCCGCAGGAACGGATTGGTCTTCCGCTCAACACCGATCGTCGTGCCCGGGCCGTGGCCCGGGTAGACGATGGTGTCATCCGGGAGTTGCAGCAGTCGCGGGAGGGATCTTCCGAGAAGGTCCGCATCGCCGCCGAGGAGGTCGGTCCGGCCGACCGAGCCGCGGAACAGCGTATCGCCGGAGAACAGGATGCCCGCATCGCGGAAATGCAGGCACACCCCGCCGGGCGAATGACCCGGCGTCTCGATGACGGTATACTTCAAACCGGCATCCTCCCACTCCTGGCCTTCCTTGAAGGATCGTGCAATTTCGGGCGGCGCCTCGGGCGTTTCGTAGAACGGGCGCATCGCGTTGATCTCGGTGAAGGCCCAGCGGCTGTCCTCGGGGTGCATGGCGATGGGCGCGGGATGTTTCGCGTACACGCGCGCCAGTCCGTAGACGTGATCGATGTGGCCGTGCGTGATCGGGTAGGCGACGACCTTGAGTTCGTGCCTGCGGATAAAGGCGAGGATATCGGGCACGCCGTCGCCCGGATCGATGACCAAGGCGCGGCGGTCGTCCTTGCGGAAAACGATGTAGCAGTTGGATTCGAACGGGCCGAGCGTTAGGGTTTTAACGACCATGGCCTGATGACCGATACCTACGGGAGTGGTGGGGTATTGGAGTATTGGAGTGTTGACGATGCAGGAAACCCATCACTCCATCATTCCTAGAAGAGAGTGTAGATGAACGGCGCCACGCTGGACCCGGTCACGATGAAGACGGCCAGCAGGAGCAGCACAAGCACGATCGGCACGATCCACCACGCCTTGTTGTGCCAGGCGAATTCGAAAAACTCCCGGAGAAGCCTGCCCAAGTACTTCAGCGCTCGCATAAGATGCGTGATTAAAGGTAATCCGACCCCTCGTGACAACCTTTTTCCGGTGGTGGGTCCGTTTGATTTCACGCATCCCGCGACCTCGTGTCGTGGGGGCGAAACGTTCGGGCAACCAACGGTTTCCGAAGAACCGGAGCTCCGACGACACAAGGTCGCCTGGGGCCGCAAGTGATTTTCCCACGGTTGGAAATATTCCCATAAACTTTTCCAATCATTGAAGAAACGAATATAACTGCATCCGTGAACGATATTTTCCAGCAGCGGGTCGACGCTGTGCGGGCGCGGATCGCGTCCGCGTGCGCGCGGTGCGGGCGGGCTCCAGGCTCCGTGCTGCTCGTCGCAGTCTCCAAGACGCATCCGCCTGAGACGGTCGAAGAGGTGGCCCGGTGCGGCATTTCGGTCTTCGGCGAGAACAAGGTCCAGGAGGCCGGCGCCAAGATTCCGCTCTGTCCTTCGCACCTGACCTGGCACCTGGTCGGCCATCTGCAGAGCAACAAGGTCAGGCTGGCGGTCGAGCTGTTCGACACGATACATTCCGTCGATAGCCTGAGACTGATGGAACTCATCGACCGCGCGTGCGACGCGGTGGGGCGGCGCATGAAGGTACTGGTCGAGGTCAACGTCTCGGGTGAAGCCAGCAAGTTCGGCATGAAGCCGGAGGCCGTCCCGGCTGTCTTGGCCGCGGCGGGGAAACTGCCGAGGATCGACCTGCTCGGCGTGATGACGATGCCGCCATTCACGGAGGATCCGCAGAAAGCACGTCCACATTTCCAGGCCTTGCGGAACCTCCGCGACGGATGGCAGACACGGCTCGGCATCCCGTTACCGGAATTGTCGATGGGCATGTCGCACGATTTTGAAGTCGCGATCGAGGAAGACGCGACGATGATACGGGTCGGCACGTCGATCTTTGGAACGCGCGCGCCCAGGAAGGTGGTCTCGGATGATGAAAGCTGACGTGGTGTTCATTGGCGCCGGCAACATGGCCGAAGCGCTGGTCAAGGGCCTGGTTCAGGGAGGGGTATGCCCGGCCAAGCAGATCACGGTGACGGATCCACGTCCGGAACGGCTCGATTTCTTCCGAACCGCGTTTGCCGTGAATGCGATCGCATCGAACACGGACGCCGTGGCCCGTGCCGGCGTCATCGTTCTCGCGGTGAAGCCGCAATCGATGAGCGACGTGCTCCTCGAACTCAAGGGCAAACTGCCGTCCGCGGCGGTTGTGGTCAGCATCGCGGCGGGCACGCTGACCAAGACGATTGAGGACGGACTGGGCGGCAAGGCTCGCGTGGTGCGGGTCATGCCGAACACGCCCGCGCTTGTCGGCGCGGGCGCGTCGGCGGTCTGCCCGGGCCGGTTTGCAAAACCGGAGGACGTGGACCTCACCTGCCGCTTGATGGAGTCGGTCGGTCTCATCGTTCGCGTCGAGGAAGAGATGATGGACGCGGTGACTGCGCTCAGCGGCAGCGGACCGGCGTATATCTTCTATGTCATGGAGTCGATGATCGCGGCGGCGAAGAAGCTCGGCCTGGACGAGGCGACCGCGAAGCAGCTCACCTACGCGACGATCGCCGGCGCGGCGAAACTGGCGACGGAATCCGGGGCCGAGCCCGCGGAGCTGCGGCAACGTGTGACGTCAAAAGGGGGGACCACCGCGGCCGCGCTGGACGTGATTCAGCAGAAGCATGTCGGCGAGGCGTTCGTCGCGGCGATTGAGGCGGCCGCCCGACGGTCGCACGAATTGTCGAAAGGATGATGCGTGACCCGGCGTCGCAATCATGATGACGACGACGAAGCGCCTCCGGGCCCGGGCCCCCTTCGCCTGTTCTTTCGTTTTTTCAACACTCTGCTGGTGCTTGCCGTCATCGTGTACGGCGCCGCTCGCGCGATGACGTTTACGGCGGGCTTCAAGAACCTGGTCGAGGAGCAAATCCTCGCGAAGTTCGACCTGCCCGTGACCATCGGCAGGGTCCGGTCGAACTGGAGCTGCGACCTCGAATTCAGCGATGTGGTTTCGACCAATATGGGTGACGTGGCAACCGGTGGGTTTCGCGCGCAGCGCATCGATCTCGAGTGGTCGTTGGCCGACGCGTTGCGCGGCCGCGCGTGGAATCTGCGTAAGGTCGGGGTGATGGGGTGCACGATCACCTTTGTTGCCCGCGATGGCGCCTGGGAACCGGCCGCGTTGGCGCCGCTTTTGTCGTGGCTTGCGCGATGGCTCGAGGTCAGTTTTCCCGCGTCCTCGAATGCCGCATCTGCGGCGACCACCAATGCGGATGTGAACGCCGCAGCCGTCGCCGTGCGCGCGGATGGGTGGTCAAAGGCCGTTTTTTCCGTCCGCGACATGACGTTGACATGGACGATCGGCGGCACGGGTGAGTTGGCGACCGCGGAAGGGGTGTGGATCGATGTCGCGCCGATTCAAGTCCCGGACCGCGAATTCCGTTACTACCACCTCAAGTTGACTGCGGCCCGGGCGCCGGACGGGACGACGATCCGCAACGTCGACCTGGAAATCCTCGATACCGGCGACCAACAGGTCGTTCTTGGGTTCAAGGCGGAGCGGCAGAAGGCGGGGAATTTCTGATGCCGGGGAAACGAAGAAGGCATGGATATTCGGCTTCTCCGGCCGCCGGGGTAAGCCGACGCTACATTTCGATGATCAACCGAAATGCGGCCTCAACCCTCAATTATTTGACAAAAAGGCCCGGATAGATAGAGTCTCACCCTCTATAGCCAACGTAGCTCAGCTGGCAGAGCAGCGCATTCGTAATGCGCAGGTCGTCGGTTCGAATCCGACCGTTGGCTCCATCCTTCGCTCTGCGGCCTGCGGCCTTGAGCTACGGATGGCACGCCATCCGCAGAGCGAAGGATGCCCTGCGTAGCGCAAGGCAAAGCCGCCGGGTGGAGCAGGGCTATGTTCCCTTCGCTTCGCTCGTTCTACGGCTTGGCATGCCAGCCCACCTCAGCGAAGAGCGAAGGCGGACCTAACAGAATGATGAACGATCGTCGACGACTCTGTTAAGTCACGGCATAAGACTCATGGCTACCTCGCGCGGGAGGTCGCACGCGGGATTCGCGACAAAGGGGAAGCGAACGATGGTTGGAACCTCCGCGACACGTTGGAGGGTCTGCAGGTTGTCTTCCTCGATCTCACCCCACGAGCCAGCGTTGGTTTCGTTCAGGAAAACGGCCCGAACGTCGAGTTTCGCACGACGCAGTTCCCGGATGGTGAGCAGGGTGTGATTCAATGTCCCGAGACCGGGCCGTGCAACGATCATGACGGGCAGCCGAAGCGCGGTCATCACATCCAGCATGGACCGGGAGTCCGTCAGCGGCGTCAACGCGCCGCCGGCGCCCTCGACCATGACGCCATCGTGGCGGGCGCGCAGTTCTTCGCACGCACGGCGAATGCGGTCGATCGAGATGGTAACGCCCTCCCGGGCCGCGGCAAGGTGTGGTGACGCGGCGAGGGCGAAGCGGTACGGGCACATGCGCTTTCGTTCCGCTTCGTCGACCGTCAGATCCGCGGCGCGGAGACTCACGGCCAGATCATCCGCCTCACCGGTCTGGACGGGTTTCATGGGAACCACATCGTATCCGCGAGCGCGCAGTTTCGCGGTCAGGACTGCGGCAACGACGGTTTTCCCGACGCCGGTATCGGTGCCGGTGACAAAGAAGGATCGCTCACTCATGCGGGGCATCCGGCTTGCGCGCGATGAAGAAGCCGACGCGATAGCTGGCCCGCACGAACCCGTCGGGCGTGCGGAAATTGAATTCGTATTCGCGAACCAAGGTCTCGATTTCGCGCCGTGTCAGCGGGGCGTGCGAGCGGGATACGTGGCCGCCGGTCAGACCCTGATCGTGTATCATGCGCAGAATCTCGCGCGCGGACAGGTTGGACGTGTCTTTCTTTTCTTCCGATGCGTAGGTGATCTGGAGGCCGTTGGCATGCAGGCCGTCCTCGACTTCGGCGAACGTGGGCAGGCGGCCCGCGGGCGGTTTGTCCGGCGCGGCGCGGAGCCGCGCTTCGCGCAGTTCCGCAAGCGTGCCTTCAAGCATGATGACCGCGGCAAAGCAGCCGCCCGGGGCGACGAGCATCGCGAGGCTGCGGAGGCCATCCTGAAACGGGTGGACCCAGTGCAGCGCGCAATTGCTGGCGACGAGGGCGTAGGGCGACGGCGCGCGGTAGTGCGCGGCATCGGCGACGATCCAGCGCACGCCGCGTGAATCGGGCAGCACCTGCGCCGCCCGCCGGATCATGCCGGGTGCGATATCGATTGCGTGGATTTTCACGCCCGGCCATTTGCGCAGCATGCACTGTGTCAGGAGCCCGGTTCCGCAGCCGACCTCGAGGACAGGCGTTGCGGGCCGTTCCGCCGGCAACAGGGCACAGAGCTGTTGCGCGAGGGTCCGTTGCACGTGCGCGTAATCCGTGTAGGTATGGGCCCGGGCCGAAAACCGGCTGCAGACCGTCCCCGCATGGTCCATCGTCGTCATGGGTGTGCCTGCATGAAGGTGGCGATTTCCTTGGCGACCACCTTCGGCTTCCGGAGCGGGAGGTCGTGGCCCACGCCGTAGTACGTCTTCGTCTTGCTGTTCTTGAGAAGCTTTGCGAGGAACTCTCCACCCGTGACGGGAATGACGGCGTCATCCTGGCCGTGGAGGACGAGCGCGGGCAGTTCGATCTGTTGCGCGGTTTTGCGAAGGTCGGTTTTCTCGAGATAGGTCAGCCCGTTCTGCATCGTCTCGGTCCATTCCGGGACGTAGGCGATGTCCGGTCCAAAAGGGCGGGCGGCCGCCGCGTAGAAACGGCGCAAGGCCGTCCTGTGGTCTTTCTTGAAACGCCGGGCCATGGACTGAAGCTCGAAGGTGGGCACGCCATGGACATAGTAATCATCCGAGCAGAACTTTGCCGTCGTGTTGATGAGGATCAGGCCCTTCACCAGGCGTGGCATTTGTCTGGCGGCTTCGAGGGCGATCATGCCGCCCATCGACCAGCCGCCCAGCCAGCAGGGTTCGGTGCACTGGTCGAGCATGGTGATGAGTCCGCGCGCAAGGTTGGAGCAGGGGAAAAGACTCGCGATGGGTCCCTTGGCGGCCAGTGGGCCGTGGTTCAGGACATGGGTCTCGCAATCGGGGATGGCCGCGGCGAGGTGCCGCAATGAATTGGGCCCGAAGGACCATCCGGTTACAAGAATAAGATTGGTTTTGCTCACGCGGTCACCTTGTCCGCCTGCATGGCGGCAATAACTTCGTCGGTCGCACGCGCCACATCCGCCTCTTCGTGGGCAAGGGTGATGGAGAACCTGAGGCGCGATGTGCCGTCGGGCACTGTTGGCGGACGAATCGCCACGACCACCATACCCCGTTCCCGCAGCCGGCGTGAAAGGGAAATGGCGCGCGCGTTTGATCCCGCCATCACGGGCACGATTTGACTGGCGGATTGCATCGTCGCGATGCCGGCGGCGTGCAGGCGCTCCCGGAAGAGCCGGGCACGGCGAAGCAATTCGTTGCCCAGACCGGCCTCTCGCTCGAGCACGTCCAGCGCCCCGAGCGCCGCACCGATGGACGCAGGAGGGGGTGCGGTCGTGTAGATCAGCGCCCGGGCCTTGTTGATGAGCCACTGCTTCATCAGGGCGGAGCAGGCCACGGCGCCGCCGTAGCCGCCAAGGGCCTTGCTTAGTGTGCACATGGAGAGATGGACCGCGTGCTGGAGATCCTTCACGGCGACGAGGCCCGCGCCGTGCGGGCCGAATACACCCGTGGCGTGCGCTTCGTCGATCATCAGCATTGCACCGCAGTCGCCGGCCGCGCGGGCGATGTCATCCAGCGGCGCCAGATCCCCGTCCATGCTGAAGACCGACTCAGTGACAACAAGCCTCCGGCCTTCGCCGGAGCCGGCCAGTGCGTCGCGCAGGTGATCGACGTCGTTGTGTTGGAAGCGGATAAGGCGGGCCCGGGACAGTGTGATCGCATCGATCACGCTCGCATGCACGAGGCGATCCGCGATGACCGTGTCATCCCGAACGACCAGCGCAGGGATGACGCCTGCGTTGGTCATGTAACCGGACCCGAACAGCAGCGATGCGGGATAGCCCTTATGGCGTGCAAGCCGTTCCTCGAATTCCTCGTGGATGGGCAGGGTACCGGTGACGAGCCGCGACGCCGTGGCGCCGGCGCCGAATCGGTCCAGCGCTTCGTGTGCGCGGAGGAGGACGTGCGGATGGCGGGCGAGGTCGAGGTAGTCGTTGGAGGAGAAATTCAGGACGGGTTTTCCTTCGACCGTGATCTTCCCGCCCGCCGCGGCGTAGGAGGTCAGCGAGCGCAGCGCGGTTTGCCCGCGGAGCTTGCCGAGACCATCCTGCATCCAGTTTTCGTGATTCATGCCGCGCGCGGTTTTTGGAGTTTGAATGATTACCTGATCCATCCTACGGTTTGCATCGGTATTCCGCAAGAAGGCCGAATACAAGGTCGCCGGGGACGTAAGCGGGAAGATCAAAGACGCCAACTACCGAATATCGGGGAAGATGCCTGGTAGGGCGGACCGTCCCGGTCCGCCGGATGGGTGCGGTGGACCGCGGCGCGGCAGGGACGCCGCGCCCTACCCGGGGATGGTAGGGCGGGTCCGTCCCGGACCGCCGGGATGGGGGTGGAGACGGCGGCCCAGGATGGAGACACGATGATCGATTGGAATGAATTGGCGGAGAAGAGCTTGTCGGGCGATGCGCCGACGCGGGAACGGGCGCTGGCTGTGCTGCAGTCGGGCGATGACGAACTTCTCGCCATGCTGCATGCGGCGTTCCGGGTCCGTCACCGTTTCCACGGGCGCGACGTGTGCCTCCATGTGCTGCGGAACGCGAAGAGCGGCCTGTGCCGCGAGAACTGCGCGTTCTGCAGCCAGGCGATCGGCGCGCACGGCGGTGGGGAGGGTTACCGGTTGCAGACGGCGGAGGAACTGATTGAAGGGGCCCGGGCCGCGCACAAGATGGGCGCGGTGAAGTATTGCATGGTCACGGCGACGCGTGGCCCGTCGGACCGCGTTCTCGACGTGATTTGCGAGGCGGTCCGCAAGATCAAGCAGGAGATCCCGATCCGGATTTGCGCCTCGCTGGGCCTGCTGAACGACGAACAGGCGCAGCGCCTCGCGGCGGCTGGTGTCGACCGGTTCAACCACAACCTCGAGGCGTCGGAAGGCTTTTTCCCGAAGATATGCCAGACCCATTCGTACCAGGATCGCGTGGCGACCGTGAAGACCGCGAAGGCCGCGGGCATGGAAGCGTGCTGTGGCGGCATCATGGGCATGGGCGAGACGCTGGGCGACCGCATGGATCTCGCGTTCGCGCTCCGCGAACTGGACGTGGAGTCGATCCCGGTGAATTTTCTCGATCCCCGGCCCGGCACGCCGCTGGGCGACGTGCCGCGGCTGTTGCCGATGGACTGCCTGCGCGCGCTCTGCATGTTCCGTTTCGTCAACCCGATGCGCGATATTCGTGTCGCAGGCGGGCGCGAGGTCAACCTGCGGCACCTGCAGCCGCTGGCTCTGTATCCCGCCAACTCCATGTTCACGGAGGGTTATCTCACCACGCCGGGGCAGGGGTACGAGCAGGACCTGGCGATGATCGAGGAGGGGGGCTTTCGACTTGCGGAACTCGTCCACGAATAGACCGAATTCTTCAACCGCGGATCGCGCGGATTTCGGGTGGTGGTTCAGTTTGAACCTGTCTGGTGTAGCCGCGCCTCTGTGAGGCGCGAACTTGCACGGCTCGCAGAGTCGTGGCTACACATCTGAGTCAAACTGAACGAGTGCCTGATTTCGCGGATGATTGCCCGATGACATTCAATGAGCTAGGAATTTCGCCTGAGCTGCTTGGCGCGCTTGCCAAGCAGGGCATCACCGAGCCCATGCCAATCCAGGTCGAGGCGTTGCCCGTGCTGCTGGCGGGGAAGGACGCCTACCTCCATTCGGAAACGGGGACCGGCAAGACGCTGGCCTACCTGCTCCCGCTGTTCTGCCGTATCGACCCGGCGCTGGCCGCGACGCAGGTGGTGGTCGTCGCGCCGACGCATGAACTGGCGATCCAGATTCAGCGGCAGGCGTGCGACCTTGCGCAGAACGCGGGACTGCCGATCCGCACCTTGCTCCTGATCGGGGGCACGGTGATGCAGCGGCAGCTCGACAAGCTGAAGAAGAAGCCGCAGCTCGTGGTCGGGTCGTCCGGCCGTATCCTGGAATTGATCGCGATGGGCAAACTGAAAGTCCACACGATCAGGACCGTTGTGATCGACGAGGCGGACCGGTTGCTGGGCGGCGACAGTCTGGATTACGTGCGCAAGATCATCCGCGCCGTTCCGGGCAACCGTCAGTTGATCTTTGTCTCCGCGACCGAGCAACCCGAGTGCGCGCGCGAGGTGGCGTCTCTTGCGCCGGCGATGGTCATACTGCGCGCGGGCGCGGCGCCCGTGAACAGCCATATCGAGCACGCATATTTGACCTGCGAGGAGCGCGACAAGCCGGACCTGCTCCGCAAGTTGATCCACGCGTTGAAGCCGGAGCGGGCGATTGTGTTCGTGCATCGCAACGAGAGCGCCGAGATGGTCGCGGCGAAGCTGGCCCATCACCAGGTGCCCGTGGCGGACCTGCACGGTGCGTTTGACAAGAACGACCGGAAGCGGGCGATGGACGGATTCCGGAGCGGTCTGATCAAGGTGCTGATCGCGTCGGATGTGGCGGCGCGCGGTCTCGACATCAAGGGTGTGACCCACATCTTCAACTTCGACGCGCCCACCGAGAGCAAGGCGTACCTTCACCGCGTTGGCCGGACGGCGCGCGCCGGCGCAAAAGGCTACGCGCTGTCGCTCCTGAACGAGCAGGAAGTCCGATTGGTCCGGCGCTACGAAACGGAACTGGGCATCGTTATGAAGCACGTGCGGGTGCGCGAAGGCGTGGTGATTCCAGTCGAAGATCATGTATCGAAACCAGGGTAGGGCCCGCGCTCCGTCGCGTGCCGGTTCCGGGCGGACGGCGGCGGAGCGCCGTCCCTACCAGTCAGCATGAATAAGACACTTTTGGTTAAGAAGATCATCGCCCACCTGACCGACAAGGTGGCGCTGCACGTCGGCGCGGCCAAGGCGGCACACGTCGAGGCGACGCACGAGGAGAGCAAGGCCGAGGACAAGTATGACACGCGAGGACTGGAGGCGTCGTACCTGGCCGCCGGACAGTCGAAGCAACTGGAAGAGATGGCGGATGCGCTGCAGCAGTTTGCCCGGATGACGGTTCGGAAATTCCAGCCCACGGAGGCCATCGACCTCAGTGCGCTTGTCGAATTGGAGACGAACGAGGGGCGCTCGCTCTATTTCATGGGTCCGAGCGGCGGTGGGACGGACGTCGTGCACGAAAGGAAAGCAGTCCTTGTCATCACCCCGCAGTCACCGCTTGGCCGGCAGTTGGTCGGCAGGAAGAAGGGCGATCGGTTGAAGATGAAGATCGGCGGGTCCATGAATGACTACAGCGTGGTCAGCGTAGCGTAGGAGAAGAATGTGCCCATGAAATTGCAGCAAGACCAGGTTTGGAAGAAGGGTGAGGACTATTACCGGATCGTCCATCTGGAGCGTTTGAAGGTTGAATACAAGGCGATGAAGAGCTTCACGGCGCGGGACGGAACCCACCACCACGTCACGAAGAAGGAGTTCTGCCGCCTGCTCAAGGGCGCGACGCTGTCGTCACCTGCTGGGTCCGGCTCAGGATCGGCGGCGTGACGAACGTCAGTACGATCATCGCCGTGAAGGAAGGATACTTATTCCTTCAACAGATGCTTCAAGCGGCTGGCCGTTTGTTCGCGATCGAGCTTGCTCGAAGCCATGGCGAGCGTCAGGGCCTCCCATGCGTCTGAATCGAGATTCTCGTTCCGCAGAAGTCCGTTCTCGCTCAGGAACACCAGGCAAGTCGCCAAAGCTGTCCGCTTGTTCCCGTCGATGAACGGATGATTCCGACAAAGGTAGAACAGATACGCTGCGGCAACGCCGATGGGATTCTTGAACACCGGGTCGCCGAACATGGTCGCCTGCGGGGCCGAAGCGGCAGATTCAAGCAAAACCCTGTCGCGCAATCCTGGAGAACCGCCATGTGCGGCCAGCACCTCGGCATGAATCGCTATCACGGCGTCCACCGTGGGATGCGCAAGAGGGCGGTTCACGCCAGCCGCCGGAACAACTTTGCGTTCTTGCGGATCAGCCGGCGGGCTGTGGCGCCCGCTTTCGTGGGCTCAATCTGCTGCCGGATGGGGGCGAGTGTGATCGTACCGCCCTCGTGAACCTCGACATTCAATTCGTCACCGATCTTGAGGTGTGCCAGTTCCATCAAGGCCGCATCGAAGATCACACCGTGCGAATTGCCGACCTTGGTAACGGTCTTGATCATGCAGTTAAACTATGTATTACCACCGGTTCCGTCAAGTCCGGCTGGTGATTTCGACCAAGTGGTAGCCGAACTGGGTTTTGACCGGGCCGTGGACCTTCCCGACGGCTTCCTGGAAAGCGACGCGGTCGAATTCGGGGACCATCTGGCCGGGGCTGAACGTGCCGAGGGCTCCGCCGCGCCGGCCGGAGGGGCATTTCGAGAATTGCCGGGCCATGTCGGCAAAGTCCGCGCCTGCTCCTATCTTTGCCTTGATTTCCGAGCATTGCGCTTCGCTGTCCACGAGGATGTGTCGTGCTGCGGCCTGGGCCATGGGAGTCTCCTTTTTCTTAGGGTTAGCACATTCCGGGGCAGTTGGCAGTGAACAAAGATCGTGATTCGGCCACGACAAAGCGTGGCCCTCCAGCGGCGAGATTGGCGACTTGGACACGCCGCAGTTGAGATGGCGCATGGTGCGATTGAAACGAAGGCGGGAGGCTGACCCTCCGGACAGGAATGGGGGGCGGGAGCGCTCTGTCGCGTCCGCACTGTGGCGGGGCACCGTGGCTACACGCCATGAGGCAGTCTGTGCAGCAGGTGCGCGTGCTGTTTAAGCCATTTCTTGTGAAGACGGAAATCGGGGCAGAACGTCGCCACGAGCGACCAGAAACCCGGGCCGTGGTTGTGTTCGGCGAGGTGCGCGAGTTCGTGAATCACCACGTACGACAGGACTTCCGGCGGGGCCATGACCAGCCGCCAGTTCAGCGAGATATGACCGCGCACGGAACAGCTGCCCCAGCGCGTTCGCTGGCTCCGCATCGTCACGCCTTTCGGGTGCAGGTTCATCCGCGCGGCCTGCGCCTTGACCTCGGCGGGAACAAGCGACCGCGCCTGTCGGCGCAGCCATTTCTCGAGGGACTTGCCCGGGACCGGCGCGGCCAGTTTTTCCCCGCGGTAGAGAATCGTTCCCGGAGGCAGGGCAGGCAGCCCCTTGCTCGTCTGTTCCACGCGGGTGCGTATCCACGCGAGGTTCTGGTGCAGGAAGGATTCGGCCTGGGCGACGGGCATCCGTCGCGGAACGACGAGGGTGACCCCGGTCACACCGACTTCGATGCGGCAGCGGCGCGCACGCGTTGAAATGCGGACGTTGTAGGCAATCTCGTCGGCTGTGCTCCGGGTGATCATTTTGCGACGTTGGCCTCCAATTCCTCCCAGCGGCGATAGGCGGTCTCAAGTTCGGCGATGATTTCCTCCGATCGCTGTTGGGTCCTGGCCATATCCCCGTCGGCGGTCTTGTAGAAGGCCGGATCGGCCATGAGCCCGTGCAGCTTGTTCTGCTCGGCCTCCAGCGCCTCAATTCGTCCCGGCAATCCGTCGAGTTCCTGCTTCTCCTTGGGGGGCATCTTCTTTCTCGCGGCAGGTCGCTCGCGCGGTGCGGGTTTTTGGTTCTCCGCGGGGAGCGGCGTGGGTGGTGTCGCCCGCTGTTTCAACCAGTCGTCGTACCCGCCGACGTATTCGTTTACAAACCAGCCGTCGTCCGGACCCAGCCACGTGCCTGGGCGGGCGGCCGATCCCTTTTCGAAGGCGAGGATGCTGGTGACCACGTTATTGAGGAAGGCTCGGTCGTGGCTGACCAGCAGCACGGTTCCCTTGTAGGCGTCCAGTTGTTCCTCCAGCAGTTCCAGGGTGTCGAGGTCCAGGTCGTTGGTCGGTTCGTCCAGTACGAGCACGTTCGAAGGCTGCGCGAACAGGCGGGCGAGGAGCAGGCGGCTGCGTTCGCCGCCCGAGAGCGAACTGACACGCTGGCGCGACCGGTCGGGCGTGAATAGAAAATCCTGCAGGTACCCGATAGCATGTCGGCGCGCGCCGTCGAGCATCACGAATTCCGCGCCGCCGGCGATGTTCTCGGCGAGGGTCTTGTCGTCCTCCAACTGACCGCGCAATTGGTCCGAGTAGACGACCTGGAGGTTGGTGCCGGTCTCGATCTGGCCGGCCTGGGGTTTGAGGCTGCCGAGCAGCAAGTTCAGGAGGGTGGTCTTGCCGCAGCCGTTCGGGCCGAGAATGCCGACCTTGTCGCCGCGCGACAAGACGGATGAAAAGTCGCGGATCAGCGGCCGCTCGCCGTAACCGAACGATACCGATTCCGCATCGAGCACGAGCTGTCCGCTCCGGGCGGCATCCTGGATCGCCATTCGCACGCTGCCGATACGCTCGCGGCGGGCGCGGCGTTCCGTGCGAAGGGCCGTGAGGGCGTGGACGCGCCCGATGCTGCGCGTGCGGCGCGCCTTGACGCCCTGTCGCAGCCACACCTCCTCGTTCTTCAGGCGGCGGTCCAGGTCCTTCCATGCGAGTTCCTCCGTGTGCAGCGCCTCTTCCTTGCGGGCGAGGAACGTGTCGTAGTTGCATTTCCAGTCGCTCAGCCGGCCGCGATCGAGTTCCACGACCCGCGATGCCATGCGGCGGAGGAAGGACCGGTCGTGTGTGACGAAGAGGAACGTGCGGCAGTAGCGGAGGAGAAACTCCTCGAGCCAGGCGATCGCATCGAGGTCCAGGTGGTTGGTGGGTTCGTCGAGGAGGACGATGTCCGGTTCGCCGAGCAGGGTCCGGGCCAGGAGCACCCGGCGGCGGGTGCCGCCGGAGAGCGTGGAAAAGTCGGCGTCCGGATCCAGTTGCAGGCGTGTGATCATCTGAACGGCGTGGATCTCCGAATCGCCGGTCCCCGGCGCCACGATATCGAGGACGCGGCCCCCCAAGTGTGTCGGCACCTGCTGCGGAAGGCGGCCCACGCGCGTGCCGGGTGAACGGATGACCTGCCCGGCATCCGGCTTGGCTTCGCCGGCAAGAATTCGCAACAGGGAGCTTTTCCCCGTGCCGTTCACGCCAAGAAGGCAGATACGGTCACCGCGTTCGATATGGAATTCCACGTCGTCCAGCAGGGGCTGTCCGCCGAAGCTCAGGCTGGCGTTCTTGAGGCTGAGGAGGGCCATGGGCGCGCATCATGCCGACTGTTCGGGGCGTTTCAAAGCGCCATTTCTGATTTTGAGCAACAGCCATCATTATCCCGCATGCTGCACCGCAAGAATGAGAGCGATGCAACATGCGGGTTATGGAGAGGTGTCCAGCCTTCGTAGGTCACGATTTTCAGGGAGACTCATCGAAGGACGAGACGGTGGAAATCTGTTTGCCCGGGTGTTGGCGTGATTTGTTTCATCGGGTGACAGGCTCGGGTCTTCCATGTCGACGTTCCCTTTCGGGCGGGCCGTTTCGAAGTAGATATTATCGATATAGATGGTGCCGGTTTCCTTGGTCACAACGGTGTCCTCGAAGATGATCACAAACTCGGTCATCATGGTCCAGTCGCTGATGCCTCCGAATTCGATAAGCGGGACGGTCATGAGCTGCCATTCTGACGTGATACCGTCGACGATGGTCCTGCCGCCCTCGTCTTCGTTCTTCAACTCGAGAACGATTTTCGTTGTTGCCCCCGTCTGCTTGTCGCTCCGCATCCAGAAGCAGAGGTTCGAATACGGGGTCACGTCGAGGTCGACGAACAGCATCCACAGGCCGTTGCAAGCCATGCGAGGCGAGTCCACGTCGTAGTCGAGTTTGAGGCAGTAGCCGGTATTGCGGGTTCCGGGTTCGGAGAACGACATGGTGCAGCCCTGTGCCTCGTCGTCGGGATCCCTGCTCCACACGCCAAAGTAACCGCCGTCGTAGTCGTTCCGTTCCTCCATGGATTCGAAGCTGGCGATTTTTACAACTTCGTATTCACTGGCGCGCGATGGGCGCGCGATGGGGTCGCGATCGCGTTTGGGAGGGCGGACCAGCGCGGGCGTCGGCTGGCCGGTGGGTGCCTGTAATTGCTTGATCGGGCTGGGAGTCTGAACGGGGTGGGTGGGTGGGCTACCTGATGTGGGTGTCGGCGCTTGTCTGACGGGGCGGGGATCCTTGGCGGGCTTATCGGGAATCCGGGAAGACGAGATGGATTTCGCGCGCGAGACCGAACCGGTGACGACAAGGGATTTTGCCGGCGCTGCGATGAGAGCGCCGTGCAGAAAAAACAACAGGGTTGCCCCGATTACCCACCTATTCATGAAGCGTGATCTCTCCCAAGCCGATCTTTCCAGCAATTTTCTTGAAGCACCAGTTCAGTTTCTTGTCAATGGCTTGCATCTTGGTGTCGAGGTCGTGAACGGCCACGGACGCGCCGAACACCATGCCCGTCGCAGGTTTCTGGTTGAGGAAGTCCCAGCGGATGGCTGCTTCGATCACATAGCCGTTCGGCTGCTGGGCCACGGCCATGTTGATGTTGTCCCCCGGGTCCACATCCTGGAACCATGACCAGTTTCCGGGCTTTCCCTCGTTGCAGCCCGGAGCCAAACCGATCTGGAAATTATTGGAGTCGCCCCAAATGAAATTCCTGCCGCGCGTGATGAAGTCGAGGTAGAGCTCCATACCGTCGGCGCGGTAAATTTCCTTCCGGGGCTCCCGGGCGATGATCTCGTCGTCTGTGACATCGAGCGCGAGGTAAAGGTTGGTCTCGTCCCACTGGAAGTTGAAGCGGGCGCCGAAGTCGTCCGGCCCGAGAATCGTCCCGTACTCCTTGTCCATGTCATTATCGAAGACGTACAAGTCCGTCCATTCCGCGAGGTCGCCGTCGAGCGTGATCGCCCCCTTGGTATGGTGGACAGCCAGCGTCTTGAATCCCGTATTGAGACCGGCATCCTCGCGTTTCTTCTGCAGTTCGTTCAGGTACGCGACATCGAGTTCCTTCGTGCCGGTTTTGAAGCCCGCGCGCTTGAGGCCTTCCTGGATGTACGGGCTCTTCATGAACGTCTTCCATACGAACCCGCTCCGGTAGTTCTCGATCATCAGCAGGATCATGCCCTGGTCAATGCCGATGGTATCGGTGGCGAACCAGTCGTAGTCGAGATTGAACGCGCTGATGAAGCCGTATTCGTTGCAGGCCCTGTCGCCGTAGTTGGCGATGAGGGAGCGGATGGTGGGCATGGCGAGATCGGGCGCGTAGGGCAGCGCGCCGCAGAGGGAGTAGGGCGGTATCGTGCCGTCGTGCATGCCGTACAGCGCCGCGAAGGCCGCGTAGCCGCGCGGCCCGTCGGAGGCGGAGATGCCCCAGAAGCCCTCGCGGTAGGTCTTGAATTTATCCGCGTTCTCCATGCAAAACCGGTAGTTCGAGCGGATGGCGGCCTCGGAGTTCTTGAAATAGTCGGCGTAGCCGTCATGGATGTTGCGGAAATCAACCCAGCACTGGGAGTACACGTACACGAACATCGTTTCTCCGTCGTGGTAGATGTACGTCTGGTCGCCGTAGGTCTTGACCGGCCGCGCGAAGCAGTCCCACGATATTTCCGGAAGCGGGTAGGTGGGCGAACCGAGGCCGAGCAGGTACATGCTCATCTCCTCGGCGAACATGTCCCACTTGATGAAGTCCTTGAAGCCGTGCTCGGGTGCCCAGCCCATGTAGAGTTCCCCCGATGCGTTGTCCTCGCCCATCATCCAGGGCCAGTCCACAGCGAGGTAGATCTCATCGGCGATATCCTTAAGTTCCTGCTCCTTGAAGTATTCGCGCACGGTCAGGACGCCGCCGAGGAGCAGGGCGGTGTCGACGGACGACACCTCGGAGCGACCGTCGCGCCTGCCGGTGTGGGAGTTGACCCAGTGGACGAAGAAACCGTGCTCCTGATCCGTCTCATCCCGGAGCGCGGCGAGGGTCTTCATTACGCGGCGGTATCCCTCATCGTACGTGATCCACCCGCGCTCGATGGCAATGCAGATTGCCGTGAGCCCGAAGCCCGTGGCGCCCGTGCTGGCCGCGCCGAAGCGAACCCAGCGGTCCTTCGTCAGACCTGTGACGGGGCTCGACTCGTACCAGAAATAGTCGAAGGTCTTCTTGGATATGGTCTCGAGCAGATCCTCTTCCGGTAACTGCGAGATGCGGAGCATCTCCGCCTTGACCCGTTTCGTGTCCTCCTCCACGGCCGCGACCTGTTGCGTGTAGTAGTCCTCCGACGCGGAGAAGCCGATGTCGTCGAAGTACACGACGCCCCACAAGGGCTGCGTGAACTGGCCCTCGAACGCGATGGTCAGTTCCTTGAGTCGTTTCCAGTTGTCGAACTCGCCGAAATTCGTGAAGTTCGTGAACGGGATGCTGACCCGGACCCACTCGATCGCATTGGTCGGGAATTCGCACCGGTAATAGGCGATGCGCTTGGGGGTCTTGATCTCGATCTTGAACCTCTCGGGATAGGCCTTCCAACTGCGCTTCACCAAGAACGTAAAGTGCGAGTAGGGCCGCAGGTCGAAGCCGTGCAGGTTGCTGAAATAGCCGTTGTAGCTGCCGTAGCGAAGGCCGTACTGGAGGCGGAGGACCGAGGTTGTGTGGCACCCGAGTACATTATCGGCGAAAGACGCGCGGCAGAACTCGCTGCTGTCGAAGGGATCTTTCTCCCAGGAGCCGCACGCGCCCCCGATGAGGTTCTGCCACTTGCGCTTCTCGAAGTCGTCGAGGAGGAGGACGTGGTCGGGCCCCTCAGCAAACGCGGCAGGCGCGAACTGCAGGAGGCACAGCAACAGTCCTGTGAGAAGGCCCCAGTTCATGCATACCAATTTACTTCACAACGTCCCAATTTCTTGCGTTCAAAGCGAACATCGCCAAAAGGGTGATGCACGATCAACGACTCCGCGACGGAATCCATGGAGTGCGGCAGCCCCGCGATGTGTGCATACGCGTCAACCTTTGCATGACCGGCTCGAAATACGGCATATTATGGCGATTTCCGCCAACGCGACGTGCGTTGGCTTTGGCGTGCGGTGGCTTGCCACCGCTTTGTCTGCGTGCGGCATCACGCGCGCTGAAGGGACGCCGCGCCGCGTCAAGCCGCGGCGAAGAAAGGCGGCAGCAAGCTGCCGCACTCCATGGATTCCGTAAAACGGGTCGTTGTCAATTACTTCGAGAGGTATATGTCGTCAATGTAGATTTCGCCGACCTTTGGGGAGCAGCGCATGTCATCGAACGAGATCGTGATTTCCTTCATGACCTTCAGATTGTCGAGGCCCTTGAACTTCGACAGGGGAATGACAAATTCCTGCCAGTCGTCCGTCACGCCGGTGATCACGAAGCGGCCGACGGCCTTCTGCTTGTTCTTCATCTCGATTTTGAAGCGCGGGGTGAAGCCGGCTTCGCGGTCGCCGCGGACGTGGACGATGAAGTACCTGTACCGCGACCAATCGGTCTCCTCCAGTTGGATCCACATGCCGTTGAACGCGATCCCGGGGGATTCCACGTCGTAGATGAGGCGAACGCACAGGCCCTTCTCGCCCCAGCGGTCGTCGTCCGTAATTTCGACACGGCAGCCCTGGGTGGGGTCGTCCGGGTCGCGGGTCCACGAACTGAACAGGCCTCCGAGGTTGTTCACTTCCTCCCAACTGTCGAAATCGGCAACGATCAGGGTGCCTTCACTGCCCATGGGGAGGGGCTTCCCTTCCGCAGGCTTGGCTGCGCCCGCGGCAGCCGGTGCGGCAGCCGAAACGCTTACGATGGACAGGAAACAGGCGATCAATATTGGCTGGACGGCACGCATGATATTCATACCTCTCCCTTGTGGTCCCCCACATTCATCCATAAGGATCCCGGGATTCAGCCGCCGCGGCTGATTTGCCCGCAAATCGTTGCACACGTGAATCCAGACCTCCTGACATAGGGGCATCTCTTTCGCTCTGAAAGTGTCCACTTCTTTTGCGTTACAGAGGCCGTAGGTATTGGGCGATACGGTCGTTTGAAGTTTACCTGACAAGCCTCACCCAGTGGCTCGGGGGTGC
>JAZDKY010000086.1:0-9747 GCA_043802525.1 bacterium | reverse complement strand
GGACAACCGGGCCCGGCGAGTGGGGGGCTGTGGGGGGTGGCGTGTGTCGTGTTATGGTGCCCCCTCCACACGCGACACCCGACACTCGGCCCTATTTCAACACACCGAACAGATCCACGTAATCATCGGACCACGCCTGTCCGCCGGGCGCGTCCCTGCCGCGGCGGCGCAGGACCGGCAGGTCCAGGAGCTCGCCGTCCGTGCCCAGAATCAGCCACGTGCTGTCGATGCACCGCGGCGTGTTCTCCGCGCGCGGCACGTCATCGATCACCCGCGTCTTCAACCCCACGGTGGCCGCGCCCGCGGCGATGATGCCGCGCAGGTCCATCCAATGGTTGGAGGCATGCACCGCGATCACGCCGCCCGGGACCACATGGCGGCGGTAGAGGGCAAAGGCTTCGCTCGTGAGGAGGTGCCACGGGATACACCCGCTGCTGAAGGCGTCGAGCACCAGAACGTCATAGCCCTGATCCGGCTCGCCCGCGAGCGTCAGCCGCGCGTCGCCGATCCGGACCTCGACCGGCGCAAAACAGCCCGACAAGTACGTGAACCAGCCCCGCGCAGCCCGCTCGACCGCGGGATCCAGTTCGTAGAAGACCCAGACATCGTCCGCGCGCGCGTAGGTCCCCAGCGTTCCGGCGCCCAACCCGACGACGCCGATATGGCGGGCCGAACGGTCGAACGCCGTGAGCAGGTTGCCGATGCCGCTGGATTCCCCGTAGTACGCGGTGGGCAGGCGTTCCTGTCCGGCCGCGAGCATCTGGAGGCCGTGTACCGTGGCGCCGTGCCGCATCTCGCGCCGATGAAGTTGCGGGTCCTGCGGATCGTCCTCCTTCACGGTCACCGTCCCGAAAAAGGTGCGTTCGCGGTGGATCACATTCGGCTCGCTCAAGCGTGGGGTAAGGACGCCAACGATCACGGCCGCGACGGCAACCAGCGCCGCGAGCGAGCGCCGTCGCCGATCGGCCCCGGGCTCGGTCGCAAGCACGAGCGCAACCGCGCCCAGCAGCGCGACCCGGTCTTCGACCGGGAGCGGCAGGACAAGCGGCGCCACCAGCACAGCCACCATCGAACCCAGCATCCCGCCCAGCGAGCCGGCCAGGTAGAAACCACCGAGTCCCTGCGGCGCGGGCCGGAGCCTCGCGAACTCACCGTGGCAGAACCAGCAACCGAAGAAGAGCGCGCCGCAGCGAAGCACGACTTCGGCCAGCAGGTTCCGGCCCTCCAGCACGGACAGACCCGTCGTGACGATCGCCGAGATCACCAGGCACACGACCGCGACCGGACGCGCGTACCCGCGCGCCGCAAAGGCCAGCACCCAGGTCAACAGGTAAAGCGCAAGCGGGGCGACCCAGAGGAACGGGACCGGCGCGATCTCCTGCGTGATCACCGTCGTGGTCGCGCTGAGCAACAACGCGCCCACCGCGGGCAGGACCAGCCATTCCCATCGCCACCTCCCGCCCCACGCGGCCGCCGCCGCGACCGGCGTCGCGAACGCGCGCCGCCGCGCACAGCACCCGACCAGAATCGCGTACAACACGCAGCCCGCGAAAAATGCGGTCGACTGCCCGGCCCGCGTCGACCATGGCTCGATCAGCACGGGATAGGCGACCAGCGCTCCCAGGGAGCCCAGGTTCGAAGCCACCGAAAGGCGGTACGGATCGCGGCCCGGCCTGCTCGCCGCGGACCATGCCTGGATCAGCGGCGACGTCGGCGCCAGCGCCATGGCCGGCAACCCCACGCACACGCCGAGGGTCAACCAGATGCCGATGACCGGATGACTCGATGCAAGCGGTCCTGCCGGCGGCAGCGCCGCGGCGACAACCAGCGCAAGGACGATCAGGCTACCGTGCAGGAAAACCTGGCGGCGAACCGGCACCGCGGCAATCCAGGCCGCCCACGCATAGCCGAACAGCACCGCACTCTGAAAGAAGACGAGACAGGCCGCCCACACCGCCGGCGCGCCGCCGTACCAGGGCAGCACCCACTTTCCGGCAAGGGGTTGGATCGCAAAGAGAAGAAATGCGCCGAGCGCAACGGCCAGCGTGTGCATGAGGAAAAGATACTACCCGCGCCACGCCGATCCGTACAACCGGCGCGTCGAAGCCCGAACGGGCGGATCGTGCATCGCATGCGTTGCACGATCCGGGCTATTCGATGCCCATGGCAACACGCGCCTGTTTCAGCGTCGCGCGGGCGACCTGAGCGGCGCGATGGGCGCCGTCACGCAAGACCTCTTCGACATAGTCCATGTTCTTCGCGAGTTCCTCGCGTTTCTGGCGCAGCGGCCCGAACGTCTGCTCAAACAGTTCCAGCAGCGCCTTCTTCGCATCGCCGTAGCCCATGCCGCCGGCGCGGTACCGTGCGGCCAGTTCCTCGCGCTGCTGGTCGGTGGCGAAGAGCTTGAACAGGGCAAAAACATTGTCGGTGTCCGGGTCCTTCGCATCCGCAACGGTCTTGCTGTCCGTGACGATCCGCATGATCCGCGCCTTCACGTCCTTCGGGCTGCCAAAGATTTCGATCGTGTTGTTGTAGGACTTGGACATCTTCTGGCCGTCGATCCCCGGCACGACCGCGACCTCGTTCTTGATCTGCGGCTCCGGGATCTTAAAGGTCTCGCCGTACTGGCTGTTGAACTTGATCGCGATATCGCGGGTGACCTCGACGTGCTGCTTCTGGTCCTGCCCGACCGGCACGATGTCCGACCGCACGGCCAGGATATCGGCCGCCATCAACACGGGGTACGCGAACAGGCCATGGTTCGACGGGATGCCCTTGGCGACCTTGTCCTTATAAGCATGGCACCGCTCGAGGAGGCCCATCGGCGTGACGACGGACAGGAGCCAGGTCAGTTCCGTGACTTCCGGCACGTCGCTCTGGCGGTAAAACACGGTCTTTTTCGGGTCCAATCCGCACGCCAGAAAGCCCAAGGCCACGTCGATGGTGTTCTGCCGCAGTTCCTTCGCGTCGGACACCGTGGTCAGCGAGTGGTAGTTGGCAATAAAGGCGTAGACCTCGCCCTGTTCCTGCCAGTCGAGCATCGGCTTCATCATGCCAAAGTAATTGCCGACGTGGAGCTTGCCCGAAGATTGGATGCCGGAAAGGATGCGTTTCATAACGGGGTCGAAACGTATACGAATAATGAACGACTGGCAACGCTCTGTGATCTACGGCTAAGCGAAATTCACTCCGAGGTGTAGCCGCGCTTCTGCGAAGCGCGCCCGGCGTTTGGCACAAGCGCCGCTACGATACGCGTTATCAAGATACACCGGGTCAGTTGCCACTGCCCGCATCCCGCGGCAGCGCGTGGCGCAGCCCGTCCTCCGGATCAAGACCTTGGATATACGGAATGAAAAGCCTGCTCGACTTGTTGGTCACGCCGTCGATGACCGCGTGGTAATCCGGCGGCCAGCGGAACAAGATGATGCGCCATTCCGTCTGCGCTAGTTTGTCCTCAAGAACCTTGGTCCTTGCGGGCTGTTGCTCGGCCATGTACGTGGCGCACCCAAGACACGAGCAGACCAGGATGAGCGCCGCCCATGTTTTTCCAATCCTTGGAATCCGCTTATCCCATTTCCCCAAACGAGGAGTGAACTCAGAACAAGGGCAGGTCATCTCATGCGCTACCCAAGTCATGGCACGGACGGGTTGCTAATACAACTGCTCACGCGTGGGTGGCGTGTCCGACACGAGCGCGTCCATCGCCTGCCAGATGTGGGAAACGTCGTTGGCCATGAGCAGCATGTTCCGCCGCTTGCCGTGGGTGTCCTTCACAAACCCCTTGAAGGTCGCCTCCACCTTGAACCCGAGCTTTTCAAACGCGCGACAGGCCCCCACCTGGTTGTCCATCATTCGCGCCGTCATCTTCTCCAGACCGGCGCTGACCGCGATCTTCATGAGCTCGCGCACAAGCGCCTTGCCCAGTCCCTTGTGCTGGAACGGCCTCGCCACGACGACGCGGATCTGGCCGACGTGGGCCATCCAGCCGAAGTGCGTGCGGATCAGCGTCGCATGGCCCTGGATATTCCCATCGTGCACGGCTACAAGCGGGACGTTGTTGTCATAGTCCACCCTGCTCATGAGCCGCTTCACCCAGTCATCCTGCGTCACGTCGTCGTCGAGGAAGAGCCGGTCCTCCTCCGGCAGCTCGCGATAGAAGGCCAGGAGGGCCTGTGCGTCGCGCGGAACCATTGGCCGGATATCCACCGTTTCACCGCTGCGGAGTGTGACTGTCGTGCTTTTCAGTTCAAGTTTCATAGGTGCTAGCCTGCCTTCGCCGCCCCGGCGACTTCATTGCCGTACTCAAAGCCTTTCTTGAAGGCCATCAGGTTCACGTCTTCGGTTCCGCGGGGCACGGAATCGCGAACGGCTTGCTCAAACGCCTCGCGCGGGAGCAGCTGTGTCACGCGCGCAAAGAAACCGACCATCACGATGTTCATGATCATCCGGCGGCCCAACTCCTCCGCGAACTTGCCCGCGGGAACCCCGACCGTACGGATACCGTTACCGAACTCGCCCGGACGGACCAGGTCGCTTTCAAAGAGCATGAGCCCGCCCGGCCTGACCAGCGGCAGAAAAAGTTTGCATGCGTCCGGCGACATCACGACCAGGATATCCGCCATATTCACGTACGGATAGGCAACCGCGTGATCATCGATCGTGACCTGCGCGCTGCACGCGCTCCCGCGCGCCTCCGGCCCAAACGACTGGATCAGCGTGGCGTGTTTCCCGCCATAAATCGACGCGGCCTTGCCGATGATCATGGCGCTCAGGATCACGCCCTGCCCGCCGAATCCCGCCACGCGTAGTTCAGTTTTTGGCATGGTACGGTCCGTACGCCTTGTACTTGTCCCCGAAATGCTCCAGGAATTGCTTGTTCATGGAGTCCAGCCACGTCGGCCGCTCGCGGTTCACAAAGGTCCCGACCGCGATGCCGCCCTGGAAGGTCAGGTCGACGTCCTTCGTGTCTGCGCCGTTCTTGATGACGCTCTTCTCCTTGAAGTACTTCACCTGGTCGACGCCGTCCCCGAGCTTGTTACGACGCGAGAAAAGCGTCGGGCACGGCGACAGGATCTCGATGAAGGCGAATCCCTTCTTCGCCATCGCCTCGCGCATGCTGCGCGCGAGGTGCTTGACGTGGTAGACGGTCCAGCGCGCGACATAGACCGCCCCGCACGCGTCGGCAATGAACGGCAGGTTGAACGGGCTCTCGAAGTTTCCGAACGGCATGGTCGTCTGCACCGCGCCGATCGGCGTCGTCGGGGCGACCTGGCCGCCGGTCATGCTGTACGTGAAATTGTTCACACAGAAAATCTTCAGGTCCATGTTCCGCCGCGCCGCGTGCACGAAATGGTTCCCCCCAATCGCGAACAGGTCGCCATCCCCCGAGTACACCACAACGGTCAGCTCGGGATTCGCCAGCTTGAGCCCGGTCGCGAACGGGATCGCGCGCCCGTGCGTCGTGTGGAACGAATCGAGGTCGACATACCCGGCCGTCCGGCCCGTGCAACCGATACCGGAAACAACGACCAGTTTCTTCCGGTCCGGTTTCGCCTCGTTGAGCGCGTGGGCGAAACTGTTCAGCGTGGTCCCGATGCCGCAGCCCGGGCACCAGATGTGCGGCAGGCGGTCCTTCCGCAAATACGCCAGCGCCGGGTTTTCCATCGCGTCACCCAGGACGTCGCAACTGCAACCGTCGCTCATGTGGCCCCCTCCAGAATCTTGTCCAGGATCACCTGCGGATCATGCACCGTCCCGCCCGCATGCGGCACGGACAGCACCCGGGCCTTCCCCTCGGTCTCCCGCTGCACCTCGAGCACGATCTGGCCCATGTTCAGTTCAGGAACCACGAACGCCTTCACGCGCGCCGCGAGTTCGCGGATCCGGTCCGCCGGGAACGGCCATACGATGAGCAACCGCAAGTGGCCCACCTTGACCCCGCGTTTGCGCGCCTCCTCGATGGCCGGAATCGCCACGCGCGACGTGATCCCGAACGTGACGACCACAACGTCCGCGTCCTCCATGTTCTCCTCGCGGATATCGACCAGCTTGTCGCGGTTATGCCTGATCTTGTTGATGAGCCGTTCGACGAGGTGCTTCTGTGTCGCGACGGTCATCGAAGGATAGCCCCTGTCGTCTTGCGTCAGGCCCGTCACGTGGATGTTATACCCGTCGCCCACCTTGACCATCTCCGGCACGAGCGACGCATCGGTCTCGAACAACTTGAACTCCGCGGGCATCTTCTGCGTCCAGTTCCGTTCCACGATCTCGATCTCCGACGCTTCGGGGATCGCGACGCGTTCGGTCATGTGCCCGACCACCTCGTCCATCATGAAAAACACCGGCACGCGGAACTGCTCCGCCAGGTTGAACGCCTTGATCATCAGGTCAAAACATTCCTGCGGCGAGTTCGGCGACAGCGCGATGATCTCGTAATCGCCGTGCGAGCCCCACTTCACCTGCATCATGTCGCCCTGCGCCGGAAGCGTCGGCAGGCCCGTCGACGGACCCGCGCGCTGCACGTCCACAATCACGCACGGCGTCTCCGTCATCACCGCATAACCGATGTGCTCCATCATCAGCGAGAGCCCGGGCCCCGACGTGACCGTCATGACCTTCTTCCCGGCCCACGCGGCACCGAGGATCGCGATCGAGGATGCGATCTCATCCTCCATCTGGATGAAGACGCCGCCGAGAAGCGGAATGCGGCTGGCAAAACGCTCGGCGACTTCCGTCGACGGCGTGATCGGGTACCCGGCGACAAACCGGCACCCCGCAGCCAGCGCGCCCTCGCACGCGGCATGGTCGCCGTCAATGAAGTGCAACCCCGTCAACACGCCCTTGGCATCGGCTTTGGCCATACATTCCTTCAATTCGGAACCGGTTCAGTTTGAAATTTGCCACCTGAAAGCGGCGCGCAAGGGACTGCGCGCCCTACCTTTCAGGTGATAAATCTCAAACTGAACCCGTTCCGGCAGGCGGCGTTGCCTGCTCCTGCTGTTTTTTCCTACGTGCTTCGATATCCTTTAGTCGCGCCCCGAAAATGGCGAAATCAGGGCAATACTGCCCGCACAGGTCGCAGCCCGTGCAATCCAGCGGACGCGCCAGCAGCGGAAAGTGATAACCCTTGGGATTGACGTCATGGGAGAACTCGAGGCAGTGCGTCGGGCAGAAATCGATGCAGTAGGAACAGCCCTTGCAAACCTCGGTCCGTACGAAGACCGTTCCACCCTTGCCTGGTTTATCAGGTTGGTCAGACATGAAATTGATCGCCCTGCTATTAGTGACACAATACCACGATACTCATTGCCCATCAACAGGTTGTGAGTGAATAGGTATTAGAAACACCACAAGAACACCCTGGTCGTTCGCCCGATTCGAATACACCTTAATCAGCGAAGTGGGTCAATCCGAAATTCAACCGCCTATGGGTAGGGCGCGCAGTCCCTTGCGCGCCGGGGCATGCAGGAACGAATTCAGGCTCATCGCCAACAAGCAGCCTTCCGACTTCGTTCGCAGGCTGATAATCTCTACCCATGTTCCGCAAACGCCTGCTCTACTGGCTTCCCGCCCTCTGCTGGGCATCCGTGATTTTCCACATGAGCACGCGGTCCTCGTTCCCTCAGCCGCCGTTCTGGTTCGAGAACATGGACAAGGTGATCCACTTCATCCTGTTCGGAACGCTCTCGGGCTTTGTGTTCTTCGCCCTCAAGGTCGGCCACGGCATGCGCTTTCCTGTCGCTGCACTGCTCGCCGTGCTGATCAGCTCCGCCTACGGCGGGTCGGACGAAATCCACCAGCTCTTCACCGCCGGGCGCAGTTCCGATCCGCGCGACTGGGTAGCCGACACGCTCGGCGCCTGCACCGTCTTCCTCTTCGCCTTCATCCCACAACGCAAGTCCCCGCCCGCGATCGTGCCGTACGGGCTGCGGAAGATGTAGCCACATTCCCGCGCGGAAAAACTTCGGAGTGAACCGCAGATGACGCAAATTTCGCAGATGTTTCTTGAACCTGCGGAATCCGCGGTTGAACGTGGCGTCCTGATGTAGCCGCGCCGCTCCATCGGCGCGATTTCGCCCGGCGCGGCTCGCAGAGCCGCGGCTACACTCCACCAAAATTCGTGTGTCTTCGTGCTTGCCACGCCAAAGCCTTGCGACGGCGGGTTCATTCGTGGTTAAATTTCATTCATGTCCAAGTCCGAAGCACAGCAACGGATCGTGACGCTCCGCACGGATATCGATCACCACAATCGACTCTATTACGTCGAGAACAAGCCAGAGATCTCTGACCATCGGTTCGACGAACTGCTGAAGGAGTTGCAGGACCTCGAGGCGCAGTTTCCCGATCTCATCACGCCCGAGTCTCCCACGCAACGCGTCGGCGGCGAACCGCTGAAAGGCTTCGCTTCAGTGACCCATCGCCAGCCGATGATGTCGCTCGACAACACGTACAACGTCGACGAACTGCGCGAGTTCGACCGGCGCGTCCGGAAACTCCTGCAGGATGAGCCGGTCGAGTACGTGCTGGAACCCAAAATAGACGGCGTCTCCATCAGCCTCCTGTACGAAAACGGGAAGCTCAAGGTCGGCGCGACGCGCGGCGACGGAACGACCGGCGATGACATCACCGGCAATCTTAGAACCATACGCTCCATCCCTCTGACGCTCTCACGCGCCCATGCTCCGACGCTCCTCGAACTCCGCGGCAAGGCCTATATGCCCGTCGAAGGCTTCAAGAAACTCAACGCCGCGCGCGAGAAAGCCGGTGAGGAACCGTTTGTCAATCCGCGCAACGCCGCTGCGGGCTCGCTCAAGCAACTCGACCCGCGCATCACCGCGCAACGCCCCCTCGCCGCCGTCTTCTACTCCGTCGGCGCCGTCAAGGGCCTGAACCTGGAGTCGCAAGTGCAGATCATCGACACCTTGAAATCCATCGGGTTCCCGACACCCAGGGCCTGGTGGCGCTGCAAGGACATTGAGGACGTCATCGACAAGGCCGGCAAACTGCAGGCCATGGAAGACGCCCTGCCGTACCAGATCGACGGCGCGGTCGTGAAGGTGAACAGCCTCGACCAGTGGAAGCGCCTCGGCTCCACCGCGAAGGCGCCGCGGTTCGCCATCGCGTTCAAGTACTCGCACGAGCAGGCGGAGACCCGGCTCAACGGCATCACGATCCAGGTCGGCCGGACCGGAACCCTGACGCCCGTCGCGGAACTCGAGCCGGTTTTTCTGAGCGGGTCGACCATTTCCCGGGCGACGCTGCACAACGAGGAGGAGATCAAGCGCAAGGACATACGGATCGGTGACACGGTCGTCATCGAGCGCGCGGGCGAAGTCATTCCCGCAGTCGTCGGCGTCGTGCCGGACAAACGCCCGCGCGAGGCGAAACCGTTCGATTTCGCGAAGCACATCGGCGACAAGTGCCCGGCCTGCGGTGGGCCGATTTCCCGGGACCCGGAATTCGTGGCGTGGCGCTGCGAGAACATCTCCTGCCCCGCGCAACTCAAGCGCGCGATCCAGCACTACGCCGCGAGGAGCGCGATGGATATCGAGAACCTCGGCGAGGTTCTTGTGAACCAGCTCGTCGACAAGGGTCTGGTTCACGACGTCGCGGACCTGTACGAGCTGAACGTTGAGGCCCTCGCCGCACTGGAGCGCATGGGCGGGAAATCGGCGCAGAACGTCGTCGACGGCATCGCGGCCGGCAAGGAGCGCGACCTGTGGCGTTTCATCCACGCGCTCGGCATCC
>JAZDKY010000085.1:0-2376 GCA_043802525.1 bacterium | reverse complement strand
TCACTGATGGACGCTGAAATCCAAAATGAACTGCGGCGACGCGGTTACGACGACGAGAAGGCGGAGATAGCGCGAGAACTGCTACGCCGTGGGCTCCCGTTGCCCGCGGAGCAGGCCCGACCCGGCCCGTCGTTCGCCAAGGGTGCTGGCACTGCACTGACCTATGGCAAGGCGTTTGCCAAGACAGCGGCAGAGGGAGTGCCACTTGTCGGCGGCGGCTTCCTTGACGCGGTAAACGCCGTTGGCGGTGGCATCGGCGGCTATACCTACGACCGCGAGAAGGGCGAATGGGTCAAGCCAATCTACCGAACAACCAAGCCGGAGCAGATCGGCACAGAGACCGTACAGCCGTCAGCAGACGTGGCCCCGTCGCCCATCGTACCCGAACAGCGGTCCATCATCGTATCGCCAGAGCAGAAAAAGGTTGTCGGAGAGGAACGGATACCGGCACCGTACAGCGGAGCAAAGACGCGGCAGGCCATCGGTGGCGAGACCGCGAAGGTTGTTACCCCATCATTGATACCAGTCCCGAAAGCGGGGATGCTAAAGGGCGTGGCCGAGTTCCTCAATTCCGCTTACGGTGCGGGACAGAATCCGTTTGAGTTCGCCGGTGCCCAGGTGCCGACATTGGTTGCTTTCGGCGCGATTCAAAAGGTTGTTGCCGGGGTCGCCAATCCGCTGGAAAGGCAAATTGTAACCTCCTTAACGACCAAGAATCCGACGCTAAACAAGATCATCGGCGGCACGGCGAAGGTAGGTAAAGAGGCAGGAGAGATTGCAACCGCTGGCGGGGTGCTGGGCGCTGCTGAATCGCCGGAGGATAGAACAACCGGGGCGTTGGAGGGCGCGAAGGGTGCGCTGGCGTTTGTCGGCATGATGCGAGTGCTGGGCTATCCCAAGAACATCATCGACAAATACAACGGCAAGGTGGCGAAGGCAAAGGCCGCGCCAACGAAGGAAAACATAGACGAGCTGAAATCCGCGTATCGAGAGGCTCTTAACGGTGTCAGCACTTACACGGATGAACAGTTTAACGCGAAACTGGCCGAGGTGCAGGCTAAAGGCGAACACACCCCAGAAGAAATCGCAGCATGGAAACTGGACAGGGAGAATTATAAGAAACTGCAAGCGGAGCTGACCGAGGAACAAAAGACGGCCCGCACCAGCGAACTGACCGGCACCCCGAACCGCAGGGCTTTCAAGGAGAAATACCAGCAGTATCTTAATGACGGCTGGACAATTGTCAGGATGGACGGCGACAACACCCTGGCCCTGAATGAAACCTACAGTCACAACTTTACGGACAAGGTTATCCGGGCGCAGGGAATCGCCATTGAGGAAACGGCAAAGAAATACGGCGGCGATGCCTACCACGTCAGCGGCGACGAGGAGATCATGGCCATCCCGCCCGCCCAGGCCGAGAACGCCTATACTATTACCAACGAGGCACGGGCCAACGTCGCATCAAAGGTAATCACCGCGCCGGATGGAAAGCAAGTGGCCCCAAGCGTTACCGCAGGAATCGGAAAGCCGGGGCAGATTGAGGAACTTGCAGACGAGGCGGCGACGCTGGCAAAACACCGCAAGATCGGCGTGGCAACGGTTGACGAATGGGCGGCCGTTCCACCGGCAGAACAGGTGGCTATCAAGGAGGCCCGGAAACACAAGCGCAGCAGCGAGGTTCCCCCGGCAGTCCACAATATCCTACAGACCCAGGTATTAGAACGCGCCAACGTGCCAACAGAGGACGTTGCGGAACTGGTAATGAGCAGCGAGGCAGACGGGAAGGTTCTACGCGAGATCACGGCACGGTTGTACCGTGGAGAGTTAAACCCCAACCAGGCGGCGCGGCTGGCGCGAAAGCAATACGACAAGCTGGGCAAGGAGGACACATCATTCGACGCGGCCCGGCTGGACAAGGCGGTCAGCGCCATCGTGCGCCCGGATGAAACGCCGGAGAGTTTCGCCGCGCAGATCACCGCCGGGCACCAACTAGACACCCCGGAGGGCCAGAAATACTACGAGGCCAATGCTGACGCGATAGACGCGATTCTTAACAAACAGGAGAACCCGGAGCCGACAGAGTTCGCCGGGATGAAACCGGCGCAGTCGTTGGCGCAGTTCGTGGCAAGCCGTGGCGGGTTCAGGATCGGCAAGTCATGGATAAAACCCGATGGAAAGCTGATGGAGGAGGCCGCCCAGGTTCCCAAGAAATTCCTAACGAAAGATGCAAGCGCCCTGACCGCCGATGAAATGGCAGCCGAGGCGAAGGCGGCAGGCTTCCCCGTTGACAGCGACGCCGACCTGATGACGCAGCTTTACGAGCGCCCGGAACTGCGGGAGCCGAAAGGCCCGGCCAATCCGAGTAAGGGGAAA
>JAZDKY010000084.1:0-2727 GCA_043802525.1 bacterium | reverse complement strand
ACGGCTCGACCACGTGCCGCAGACCCTGGTCGTCGCGGCTGATCCAGTCGTTGTTCAGCACGCCGAACGATTTGAACGAGGTCTCGAAACCCAGCTCGTACAGGCTCCGGATATCCGAGCCCGTGTCGTCGGCCATGGTGACCACCTCGTTGGTGGTGATTGACAGGCCGTTCGTATCCGTCACTGTCGTGAGATTGGTGATGGTGTTGTACTCGAATGTCTTCGAGTAATACGTCCCGCGGTAGCCGGCCCGCGGAATGACGTTCAGGAAGCCGAAGTGTTTTGTGGGATAGAACACTTTGTGTCCGGAATCGACACGAAACGCATCGTAACTTTCCTCATCCGACTGGTCGGCATACTCCTTCTTCAGGAAAGACGCCGCGTTCTGCGACTCGTAGTAGAAGGGGCTCTCGCCCAACTGCATGCGCGGCACGCCGAGCGTCGCCTCCGGCAGACGGTCCACGTTGTCGTAGAAATCGTTCAGCCGCTTGTTGAACTCCAGCCCCGCGGTGAACTTGTCGGCGCGATGCACCAGCGTGATGCGGTTCTCCGGCTGGACGTTGTTCCGATATTCATTGTCGAAGAAGTCCTCGATAACGGCGGGGTCGCTGAGGTAGTTCAGCTCGGTCATCGCATAGTCGCGGTCGGACAGGTTGTGGACATCCGAGAGGCGGATGCGGTAGCGGTCGTTGTCGATGATTCCGTTAAGCGTCTCTTGCTCGGCGTCGTCCCGTTTTTCCATCGGCGATTTATCATGAGTGTAATACGTCTTCACCGCACCGCGGTACGGCATATCCGGGTCGCCCCAGGAGAAGTCCTGGCCGACGCCAACGCCGCGCTTGGTCCGGTAGTCGAGGTGCGTGGACGCCGTGACGCCGCAATCCATCCGGTAATTGTACGCGGTCAGCAGGTACGCGCCGACGCGCGATCCGTAGCCAGGCACGAAGTCGATGTCGGTCTTCCCGCCCTTGATGTCCCGGGTCCACTTCGGTACGTAGAAGACCGGCACGGCACCCACGTAAAACACCACTCCGCGGGCCACAATCGTGTTCTGCTTGATCACGCGGGCTTCGCGGGCCTTGATGTATACGTCCGGCCGGTCGCCCTCGCACGTCGTGATCGTGGCGTTGTGCAGGACATATTCATCGGACGACGTGCGCTTGGACTCTTCCGCGCGGACGTAGAAAGGAGCGATGGTCGCGTTGAACTGGCCGAAATCGCCGGTGCGGGTCTTAAAATTATACGAGAGCTCATCGCCCTTCCATATGTTGCCCTCGCGATCGAACACGACATTGCCGACGGCGTGGGCGTCCTGGGTGTCGGTGCGGACGGTCATGTAGTCGGACTTCAGGACGTCCTTGCCGCGAGTGACGACCACGTGTCCGCGGGCGGTCATGAGCTTCTGGTCGGCCTCGTATTCCATCTCGTCGGCCTGCACATCGACGGGGGCCTCTTCTCCGCCGCTGAGTACCGCCGATCCCGCGGCCGGAGCCAACTCGTTGGACTGGGCAAGCGAGGCGGGGATGGCCAGCGCCAAAAGGCAAATTACGAAGAACACGATCGCCCTCGTATAATTCATGACCGGGGTTGCTCCTTCTTCAGATACGTAGTGAGCGCAAGCTATCACACGGAATCAGCAACCGCCAAGATCAAAGATAACTATGAAAGGCGCAAAGACCAAAAAGGGAAGAGTAGCCGCGCCCGCAAGGGCGTGGCTGAACGAGTCTCCACCGGCTTGCGCCGGCGGCTACGAAAGAATTGGGAGTTCCATCCCCCCATCCCCTGAGAAATTCACTTCCCCGGCCGCTTGATCACGATGATGCGGGAATGTCTCGGGGCCGGCGTGATCGCTTCGGGAGGGAGATCGATCTTCGCTGTCTTTGCCTTCACTTCGTCGGACGCGGGCGCTTCGCCGGTGACTCCGGCAACGGGCGGTTGGGTCTTTGATGCAAAGATTTTCGGCCCGGAGGCGGGCTGAGGCCCGAGCATTTTCTTGATCGGATAATGAATATGGAGAGGCGCGGGAACCCGAATCGCCTTGCCGCAGGACGGGCATTCGATGTTCATGCCGGTCATATCCTCGGGCGCGTCGAGGTTCTGCTTGCAGAACGGGCAGTCAAAATTGATGTCGCGCATAACTCAATTGTACCAAGAACCACGGCCCTGTGTTAAACAATTGATCGTCAGACCTGCCGGCCCGCCAGTTCCTGGTAAGCCGTCTGGACCTTGTTCTTGAAACTCGCCAGGCTGTATCGTGCCGCTACGCGGGCCTTGGCCTCGCGGCCCAGGGCGTCCGCCAGCAGGGGCTCCTTGATCGCCCGCAGAATGCCGGCAGCCACGTCATCCGGCTGGGGCTGGACGAGAATGGCGCATTCGTCGTCGAGCACCTGCGTGTGCGTGGCAAGCTTCGTCGCGACGATCGGCCTGCCGCTCTGCATGTAGGTGTAAATCTTCAGCGCCGTGTTGGTCCCCCGGATCCGGGGCGAAACCAGGACCGAGGCCATCGACATGAACGCCGGCATCTCCTCCATCGGCCGCTTGCCGGTGAAAATACAGCCCGTCAGAAGGTCCAGGCTGCGGGCGATTTCCTTCATCCGCGCGATCTGCTCCGGCTCGCCGCCGACAAACACGCCATGTACGTCGGTGCGGGCCCGGCGCACAATGCTCAGAGCCCTCAGCAGAAGCTCCACGCCCTGGTAGTTCTCGAAGTTGCCCGTGTACATCACG
>JAZDKY010000083.1:0-15503 GCA_043802525.1 bacterium | reverse complement strand
CCTTCCCTTGGAGGCCACGGACTTGACGGCCAACGACGAATACGTCCTTGAGATTCTTGAAAGCGTCGGGTTGATCAACCACCAGCAGGCCACGCAGGCGCTGGCGCAGGCGCAACAGCAGGACAAGCCGGTCATCGAAGTCATCGCGACGAGCAACGTCGCCAGCAAGACGGACATCCTCAAGGCACTGGCGAGCCAGTTCGGGATGGAATACATCAGCCTGTCGGGGCTGGACCTCGAGCAGGGCGTCATTGACCTCGTGCCGGGCGAGGTGGCCCGCCGCTACAAGATTGTGCCCGTCTACAAGAACGAGAACACGATCACCGTGGCGATCAGCGACCCGCTCGACGTGGAGACGCTGGACAGCCTTCGCTACGTCCTGCGCTGCGACGTGAACGGCGTCGTGGCGACGTTGGAGGAGATCGAGGCCGCACTGAACCACTATTACGCGGTGGCGGGCACGACGGTCGCGTCGATGCTCGACGAGATGACCGAGGGCACGGTGCAGGCGCCCGGGGTCGGTCCGGCGAAGCTGGAGGGTGAGGACGATGTCACGGACGCCGACGCGCCGATTATCAAGCTCGTCAGCCTGATCATCCTCGAGGCCTTCCGCAGCCGCGCGTCGGACATCCATCTTGAGCCGCTCGAGAAGAAATTCCGCGTTCGGTACCGCATCGACGGCGTGCTGAACGAGGTGGAGAGCCCGCCGAAGCGGCTGCAGTCCGCGATCCTGAGCCGCATCAAGATCATGGCGAACATGAGCATCGCGGAGAAGCGGCTGCCGCAGGACGGGCGCATCCAGATCAACGTGATGGGGCGCGACCTGGACCTGCGCGTGTCGTCGATCCCGTCGAGTCACGGCGAAAGCATCGTCATGCGTATCCTCGACAAGCAGAGCCTGCTGCTCGGCCTGCCGAAGCTCGGGTTTCTGTCGGACGACCAGCTCTCGTTCGAGCGGCTCATCGCGCTGTCGGACGGCATCCTGCTGGTGACGGGGCCGACGGGGTCCGGCAAGACGACGACGCTGTACGCGTGCCTGAACTACATCAACCGGCCCGACCGCAAGATCATCACGGTCGAGGACCCCGTCGAGTACCAGCTTTCCGGCATCAACCAGGTGCATGTGCGGGCCGACATCAAGCTGACGTTCGCGTCGGCCCTGCGGTCGATCCTGCGCCAGGCGCCGAACATCATCATGATCGGTGAAATTCGCGACCTGGAGACCGCGGAAATCGCGGTCAACGCGTCGCTCACCGGCCACCTCGTCTTCTCCACGCTGCACACGAACGACGCGCCGAGCGCGATCACGCGTTTGATCGACATCGGGGTGAAGCCGTTCCTGGTCGCGTCGTCGACGCGCGGGATCATGGCGCAACGCCTCGTGCGCAAGATCTGCGACAAATGCAAGGAGCCGGTGAAGGCGACCGACGCGGAACTGCGCCTGCTCGGCCCGATCGCGCAGCAGGTGTCGCAGGCGACGCTGTACCATGGCCGCGGATGCAACGAGTGCAACTACACGGGGTACCGGGGCCGAATCGGCATTTTTGAGATCTTCGTCATCAACGACGAAGTGCGGCACATGATCTACGAGCGCGTGTCGGCTTCGACCCTGCGCCAGAAGGCGCGGGAACTGGGCATGCGCACGTTGCGCGAAGACGGGCTGCGCAAGGTGATGGCGGGTATGACGACGCTGGGCGAGGTGTTTCGCGTTACGATGGGAGACTTGAATTGATGCACGTTGGAGCGTCAGAGCGTTGGAGCGTTGGAGCGTTCATTTGCTGCCACGCTCAACGCTCTGACGCTCCAACGCTCGCACGAAGTCACGCTCCCACGCTCTCACGCTCCTACGCTCTCACGCTTCGACGACCGCACAAAGGGATCCAATCATGTCCATAAAAGCCTCAGACATCACGATGCGGGATCTCATGGATCTCGTCATCGAGGAAGGCGCTTCCGACCTGCACATCTCGTGCGGGCTTCCGCCCGTCCTCCGCCTCCACGGGCGGCTGCACCCGCTGGACGCGGAGCCCCTGAAACCCGAGGACACGGAGCGCCTCATGCTTTCGATCACCCCCGAGGAGCACGTGCAGAAGCTGCGCGAGGGGAAGGGGTCGGACTTCGGCTACCAGTTTGACGACCGCGGCCGGTTCCGCGTGAGCGTTTTCTACCAGAGGCTGTCGGTCGGCATCGTCTGCCGCCTCATTCCGTCGCGCCTGCTCACCCTGGAGGAGATCGGGCTGCCAACGGCGATCAAGGACCTGCTGTTCCGGCCGCGCGGGCTGATCCTGGTGACGGGGCCGACGGGGTCGGGCAAGACGACGACGCTGGCGAGCATGCTGAACATCATCAACGAGGTGCGCGACTGCCACATCATCACGGTCGAGGACCCGCTTGAGTACCTGCACACGAGCAAGAAGAGCATCGTGACGCAGCGTGAAATCGGCAACGACGTGCCGTCGTTCAGCGAGGCGCTGCGCCGCGGCCTGCGCCAGGACCCGGATGTCATGCTCGTCGGCGAAATGCGCGACCTGGAAACGATGGAAGCCGCCATCACGGCGGCGGAAACGGGCCATTTGGTCTTCGCCACGCTGCACACCACCGGGTCGGCGCGCACGGTCGACCGTATCGTCGACGCATTCCCGACGGACCAGCAGGAGACGATCCGCATTCAGCTCGCGTCGACGCTGGCCGCGGTGATCTCGCAACTGCTCCTGGTGCGGCACGACAAACCGGGCCGCATCGCGGCGTTCGAAATCATGATCATGACGCCCTCGATCCAGTCGCTGATCCGCGACAACAAGACGTTCCGCATCTCCTCGGACATCCAGACCGGCGCGAAGTTCGGGATGATGACGCTCGACTCGCACCTGGCCCAGTTGTACGAGCAGGGATTGCTCGGCTACGAGGAAGTCATCACCAGCGCCCAGGACGTGGAAAGCATTGTCCAGAAAATCCAGCCGGGGTCGGCGAGGAGGCGATAGGACGGGGAGGGTCACGTTCCGCGTGACCGATGACGGTCGAAACGCCCGCAGCCGAAACTAACCGGATATCGTTATGGCGGACACCGAATACAAAGACCTGCTGCTTCAGCAACTGCACGACGACGGCCTGGTCACGCCGGAGCAGGCGGACGAGGTTCTTGACGAACACGAGCGGACGGGCAAGCCCGTCCGCGAGGTGGTCACCGACATGGAAATCGTCGCGGAGGACCAGCTCCTCGATGTCATCGCCAGCCAGCTCGGCAGCGAGGTCATCGACCTGCCGAAGACGGACATTGATCCACAGGTGATCAAATCCATACCGGCCAGCGTCGCGCGTATGTACAACGTGGTTCCGATCCATGTGGACAACAATTCCGTCGTCTTCGCGACCTTCGACCTGCCCAGTCCCGAGATCACGGACGAGCTGGCGTTCGTGCTCACCCGCGACGTTTCCTTCGTCGTCGCGCGCGAAGACGACATCAAGGCCTACCTCACGCAGTTCTACGGCGACGACAGCGAGTCCGTGACCGAGATGCTGTCCGCGCTGGAGTCGGAACTCGAAAACGTCGGCGCCCTCGTGCCCGGGAAGAAGGGCGACGAGACGATCGAACTCGAGGCCGCGGCGAACCAGACGCCGGTCATCCGGTTCGTGAACCTGATCCTGTACCAGGCCGTGAAGGACCGCGCGTCCGACATCCATTTCGAGCCGTTCGAGAACGAGTTCAAGATCCGCTACCGCGTCGACGGCGCGCTGTACGAGATGGCGCCGCCGCCCAAACACCTCGCGCTGCCGGTCACGTCGCGCATCAAGGTCATTTCCGGGCTCAACATCGCCGAGCGGCGCCTGCCGCAGGACGGCCGCATCCAGCTCAGCATCGGCGGCCGGCAGGTCGACTTCCGCGTGTCGACGCTGCCGACGCAGTTCGGCGAGAGCGTCGTGCTCCGCGTGCTCGACCGGAGCGTCGTGCAGCTCGACCTCGACAATATCGGGATGCCGGACGACGTGTACCAGAACTTCGGGCAGGACATCGACAAGCCGAACGGCATCGTCATCGTCACCGGGCCGACCGGCTCGGGCAAGACGACGACGCTCTACTCCGCGCTGCGCCGGCTCAACAGTATCGAGTCGAAGCTGCTGACGGTCGAGGAGCCGGTGGAATACGACATCGAGGGTATCGTCCAGGTGCCGGTCAACGAGGGGATCGGCCTGAATTTCGGGCGTGTGTTGCGGTCGTTCCTGCGCCAGGACCCGGACATCATCATGGTCGGTGAAATCCGCGATCTCGAGACGGCCGAGATCGCGGTCCAGGCGTCGCTAACCGGTCACCTGGTGTTCTCCACGCTGCACACGAACGACGCGTCCGGCGCGATCACGCGGTTGATCGACATGGGCATCGAGCCGTTCCTGATCACGTCCACGATCGAGGGCGTGCTGGCCCAGCGCCTCGTGCGAACGATCTGCCCGAACTGCAAGACCGCGTACCAGCCGGGGCGCGATATCCTTGACCAGCTCGCGCTGACCACGGACTCCGTGGCGGGGCGGTCGCTCTACTACGGCGCGGGCTGCCTGCAGTGCAACGAGACGGGCTACCGCGGCCGGCGCGGCATTTACGAGTATCTCCGGGTCACCGACCCGATCCGCGACCTTGTCAACCAGCGCAAGCCGACGATCGTCATCCGGGACAAGGCCGTGGAAATGGGCATGCGCACCCTCCGCGACGACGGCATCCGCTGCATCCTCGATGGGTACACGACGGTGGAGGAAGTGCTGAAGTACACGTGAGCCGCCCCTTTGCCCAATACCCAATAACCAATACCCAATAACCAAGAACTTCGTGATCGTTCCGCCTGGTTATTGGTGTTTGATTATTGGTTATTGAATTTCGGTCCTCCGCTGTTAATTTCTCTGTAAGACCCTTATGCCCAAATTCAAATACGTTGCGTTGGACTCGCGGGGCAAGGAAAGCCAGGGCGAGATTGATGCGGAGAACCAGACCGTAGCCATCACGCGGATCCGCGAGAAGGGCCTGTTCCCGACCAACATCGTTGATGCCGGCGCGGCCAAGGCGGCGAAGAAGACGCTTCCCGGCGTCAAGGGCGGCGGCGCCGGCCTGAAGATGGAAATCCGCATGCCGGTCTTGTTCTCCCGTGTGAAGCCCAAGCAGCTTATGGTGTTCACCCGGCAGCTCGCCACGCTGGTCGATGCCGGCTTGCCGCTCGTCCGCTGCCTGACCGTGCTCGAGAAGCAGGAGAAGAATCCCGCACTGAAGCGGGCGCTGACCCAGATGGCGGAGTCGATCCAGTCCGGCAGCACGTTCTCCGAGTGCCTGTCGCACCATCCGAAGATCTTCAACAAGCTCTACGTGAACATGGGCAAGGCCGGCGAGGTCGGCGGCGTGCTCGATCAGGTGCTGCTGCGCCTCGCGGAATTCATGGAGAAGGCGCAGAAGATCAAGAGCAAGGTCACCAGCGCCATGGTGTACCCGATCGTGGTCATGTGCATGGCCGTGCTGATCCTGACCGGCCTCATGATTTTCATCATTCCGAAGTTCAAGGAGATCTTCACCGACCTGCTGGGCGGGCAGCCGCTGCCCGGTCTGACGCAGTTGGTCATGGCCGCCAGCAACACGCTTGTGGGCATGATCGATCTCGGGTTCATGCGCGTGCCGCAGATCCTCGTCGTGTTCGCGGTCATCGCCGCCCTTGTCTTCGCCGTCAAGCTGCTCGCCAGGACCCGGCCGGGCGGGCTCGTGGCCGACACGATCAAGCTTCATCTCCCGATCTTCGGCGAGCTCGTGCGCAAGACGGCCATCGCGCGGTTCACCCGCACGCTGGGCACGCTCATGAGCTCCGGCGTGCCCGTGCTGCAGGCGCTGAACATCGTCCGCGACACGTCGGGCAACGAAGTCATCGCGCGCGCGGTCACGGGCATCCACGACGCCGTGAAAGAGGGCGAGAACATGGCGCCGCCGATCGAGGCGTCCGGGGTGTTCCCGCCGATGGTGGTGAGCATGGTGCAGGTCGGCGAGGAAACCGGTGACCTGCCCGAGATGCTGATGAAGATTGCCGACTCGTACGACGACGACGTGGACAACACCGTCGCGGGCCTGACCTCCATCCTCGAGCCGATCCTGATCGTGTTCCTGGCCGTGGTTGTCGGCACGATTGTCATCGCGCTCTTCCTCCCGCTGATCAACATCATCGGGAAGCTGAGCTGAGGAAGTGGAGTGGTGGAGTGGTGGAGTTTTGGAGTGATGATCCACTAGGCTCATGTTTTCCCAACACTCCAACACTCCGATACTCCAACACTCCGCCGCGCGGCGCGGCGCCACCCGCCCCGAACTGGTCTTCCTCCTCGCGTGCGTACTGCTGGTCCTCTCCGTGGTGATCCCGTCGTGGGTCGGGGTTGTTCAGCGCCGGCGTCTGGCCCTGGCGCGGGCCGACATCCGGCTGCTGGCCGACGCCGGGCGCCGTTTCGTGCGCGAGTACGGTGTCTGGCCCACGGCCCGCACGTCGGCCCGGGGCGACGTGCGGTTCGGGCGCGAACTTCCGAACCGGGAAATCGTCCATGCGCTCAAGGCCGTCAACGCGGACGGGAACGAGGACCATGCGGTCAACCCGCAACGGATCAACTTCCTCAATGCCCCGTCCTATGCAGCGGGCGGATCGGGCCTGACGGTGGCCGGCGATTACCTCGACCCGTGGGGCACGCCGTACCAGGTGGTTTTTGACACGGACTTCAACGACATCTGCGACGTGCAGAACAGCATCTACGGTCGCCTTGTGGGTGAGGGCATGGTGATCTGGTCCTGCGGCCCGGACCGGCGCTCGGATACGTTGGATGACATCCTGTCGTGGAGGGTGGGTTTGTGAATAGTGAATGGTGAATAGTGAATGGTGATTTGTTTCTCCTGCAGGCTTCCGAGCCGCGTGGATTCAACCAGCGATTCACCCCTCACCATTCACGAATGCCACCCTCACTGCAACGTCCCGCCGTTCCCGCAATCGAGCACATTCGGGTTATCCGGGTTCCACTGAATGCCCCCGAAGTTCCAATATGCACTTGCGATGCTTGCGTCATAGATTTTGGACTTTGCAAAACCCGCCGCATGTCCATCCGCGAATGCCAGATTCGCGCGTCCAGTGTGCCGGAAAGCGTCGCCTGACGCCGGGAGCCCCATTTTCCTGATGTACGTGCAGGGCGCCCCATACCCGGCTGCGTCCGTCGGCATTTCGGCGAGGACGACGAATACGGAGGGTTTCGACACCTGACTCACGCGCAGGGCTTGGGTGAATGCGCTGCCGCCCGAACCACTGCAGCCGCGGCTGTCGGCATCGAGCCACCAATTGATGCCGTAGCTCGAATAGTAGGTGGTCTTGTCGCCCGAAAGCGCGGGCTCGGACCGAGCCTGCGGGCAGATGAACGGCGATTTCTCGCGCGGGCGGGGCATTCTCGACGAGGCGTTGAGATTTGAAACTGGCTCCGATGACATGTACGCCGCCACCACGTTGAACCAGCCGTTGGTCGCTGCCGGATCCGCATTGTTCGCATCGGGGCCGCGGCCGGGGAAAACGCCCTGGTTGTCGGCCGCATAGAGACTGATCGCCGAGCCCCATTGCCGGACATGGGCCATGCACTTGGCTTCCTTCGCCTTGGCCGACGCGGCATTCAGCGCGGGAAACAAGAGCCCGGCGAGGATCGCGATGATACCGATGACAAGGAGGAGTTCCATGAGGGTGAAGCCGGAGGATCGTGGAGCGTGGGGGCGTGGGGGCGTCGGAGCGTGGGAGCGTGGGAGCGTGGGGGCGTTGGAGCGTTGGGATTGCCTGAAACCTGACACCTGAAACCTCCCCTCATGATGTTTTGGTTGCACGTTCACAATATACATCGGTTGCTTGCCCGGCAAATGCTATCTATCCAAAGATGTTGTGGAGGGGTAAATCCAGCCCAACAACGGAATGTGGTTGGAGCGGGGCGCGGGCGGATTTTTCAGGTATTGGAAATTCCGCCGTGGTTTTTTCCAACCCTTGGACAAAAACGCGCTCGACGCATGCAAGTGCGAAGGCTGTACTGGAGTCATGAATCGGCAACCAACAACCAGCAACCAGCAACCGGGGCGAAGAGGGGCGTTCACCCTCATAGAGCTCCTCGTCGTCGTCACCATCATCGGCATCCTCGCCGGGATCGTGCTGGGCGTATCGGGGCTGGTGATCCAGAAGGGCGACCGGGCGCGGGCGATTGCGGACATGGAGAAGATCAAGAATGCGCTGGAGGAACACCGCATCGAGTACGGGAACTACCCTATTAGCGAGACGGCGAACGACAGCGCATCGTGGATGACCAATCTTTGGGTCAAGCCGATAGCCGACGGTAAACGGCCTTTCCTGACCACGAAATTCCTGACCAACTCGACGACCGCTGCGGCGTTCCTGGATCCGTGGGGGAACGATTATCGCTACCTGCACCGCCGCGGGCCTCCGTTTAACCAGTACGCGGACCAGAACAATTCGAAATTCGGCTACGACCTGTGGTCGCTCGGCCCGAATTCCGTTTCGAATGCCGACGACATTACGAATTGGAGAGGGGATTTTTAGGCCGACGCGGGTGTCTTGAGCGGCGCGCCCCTTTGTGGCGCGGCTACAGGTTGGGGAGATGTTCGTTGTAGCCGTCGGACGAAGGCCGACGCGGGTGTCTTGAGCGGCGCGCCCCTTTGTGGCGCGGCTACAGGTCGGGGAGACGTCTGTTGTAGCCGTCGGACGAAGGTCGCGACGCGGGTGTCTTGAGCGGCGCGCCCCTTTGTGGCGCGGCTACAGGTCGGGGAGATGTTCGTTGTAGCCGTCGGACGAAGGCCGACGCGGGTCTCGGGCCGGGATGAGATATATCGTGCCGTCGCTGAAGCCATGGCGGACAAGGCGTCGCGCGGCCACAGCGGTGTCGCTGGACGGTGCCGTTTCGGGGGTGTAGATTCTCATGGGATCAATGTCATGAAAGGTCCTGTAAACAAAGCAGTTGCGTGGACGGCTTCGGGCTATTGTTCGGGATTCGGGATTCGGACGCCGAAGGCCGAATCTCCACTATCGAATATCGAATATCGAAACCCCGCCTTCACCCTCATCGAACTCCTCGTCGTCATTGCGATCATCGGCATCCTTGCCGCGCTGCTGCTGCCGGCGATCAGTTCCGCGATGACGAGGGCCGAGAAGGCGCGGGCGCAAACGGATCTGTCGCAGATCGTCACGGCGATCAAGGCCTACTACGGTGACTACGGCAAGATGCCGGTTGCGACGGGCGACAACGGGCAGGCGGACAAGACCTATGGCGCGAAGAACAAGCCGAACAACCAGAACGTGGTGATGAACATCCTGCGGGCGAAGGACAATGTGGCCAACCCGAAGGCCACGGTCTTCCTCGATGTGCCGAAGGAGTCCATGGAGGGCGCCGACAAAGACGGCCTCACGTACGCGGCGGCGGACGGTTACTACCTCGATCCGTGGGGCAACCCGTACGTGGTGAGCATGGATACGGACTTCAACGGAGATACGGCCTTCGCGAGCCTGGACAATCCACCCGCGCCGGCGACGAGCATGACAGCGTCCAGCGTTGTCGCCGCAGCCGTGTCCTACGGCCCTGACCCGGGTATCACAAAATCGTTCATGACGTCGTGGGGGAAGAATTGATGAAGGCAGGTGTCAGGTGTCAGGTGTCAGGTGTCAGCGGGGCGCATCCGTCCTCTTGTAGGGCCTTCACCCTCGTCGAACTCCTCGTGACCATCGGCATCATCGCCGTCCTCGCCGCGATCCTGATGCCGGCGATCCGCGGGGCGATGGTCCAGGCGGAGAAGGCTCGGGCACAGGCCGAGATGTCGGGGATCGTCGCGGCGATCAAGTCCTACCACACGGAATACAGCATCTATCCGACCCCGGATACGAACGGTAGGAAGGACTGCACGTTTGGCGGAAAGGGGAACAACGCGCCCGAGAACAAGAGGATATCGGAAATCCTGGATATCCTGCGCGATCGCGATACGGCGGCGAACCCGAACCACGTCAACAACAAGCGGCGGATCGTGTTCCTGGAAATCCCCCCGAACTCCATGGCCGGGACGGATAAGGAGAACAACCCCTACAACGAGAGCGAGGGCTACTACCTGGACCCGTGGGGCAACCCCTATGTGATTACCATGGACACGGACTTTGACAGTGAGGTGGGCATATTCTGGCTGGAACAGCCGGCGGTGAGCGATTTCCTTTCCCTGCCAAATATCCGAAACACGACGGCTAACGGCGGCGCGGTGCCGAGTCTCAAGGTGGGCGTCCTGTCGTACGGGCCGGATGCCTACAATGCCAACAGCATGTTGTTCTCGTGGGGGACGAAATGAGCCTGACAGGCCGAGCCAGGCGGATGGCGTTCACGCTGATCGAGCTGCTGGTGGTCATCGGCATCATTGCCATCCTTGCCGGGATCCTGACGCCGGTAATCCAGTCGTCCTTCCGGAAAGGGCAGCGCGTGACGGCCCAAGGCGATGTGATCAAGATCGTCAATGGCTGGAAGTCGTACTACAACGAATATGGCCGCTGGCCGACCGATGCTCGGGAGAATATCGCGACAGGGCAGGCGATGAATGCGTACTTTGTGGGCATCCTGACGACGCGGTATAACGAGAACCTGAAAGACAATCCCAAGAACGTCATGTTCATGGAGGTCACCGCGGAGCAGCTCGCCTCCACGGCAAACCTATTCCTCGATCCGTGGGGCACGCCCTACCGGGTCCTGTTCGACACGAACTACAACGGGCGCATTGAACGGCAGACCCTGCCGGTGGTGTATGATACCATCATAGCGTGGTCGGCGGGCCCTGATACGAACACCGCCACGGACGCCGAGATCAAAGACGACATCAAGAGCTGGGAATAAATGCGAACCAGAACACAAGAAGCGGGGTTCACGCTGATCGAGCTGCTGGTCGTCATCGCGATCTTCAGCATCATGCTGGTCATTGCGTTGCCGGCCTTCGAGTCGATGTCCCGGCGCAGCCTGGCCACGGTGGTGCCCGGTCTGTCCAGCACCCTCAGGCTGGCCCGCCAATACGCCGTGACGCACCGGCAGCCGGTATGGGTCGTTTTCCCTCACAACACGAACACGTCCTTCACCGGGATCGAGGGCGAAGCGGACAAAGCCATGCGCAGCTATGCCGTCATCTCGTCGAATGTGGCGCAGGGCCTCCACTATGTTTCGTCGTGGAAGCTCATGCCGAAGGGCATCTACTTCGGCATGAACGGCAGCAACAACGTGATGAACTTCAACGGCGCCGGGACCATGTTCCCGTACCCGTCGGACGCCGGGAGTTCGAAAAATCTTCCCGCCGTGATGTTCAAGCCGAACGGGCAGGCGTATCGCTACACGCCGGGCAGCGGCTGGGGCCAGTCGATGTCAGGCTCATCCTTTGTGGAAATACCCGTCACCGAGGGCGTTGCGGACATCGGGGCAACCAATGGGATTCCCACTATTACGTATGTTGGAAAGACCAACATTACGCTGCAGGTGGTATACAAGACAGGTCAGGTGAGATACCAGGGATTCTGATGACTATGCCATCGGCCAAAGGCGGTTTCACGCTAGTGGAGATTGCGCTCGCGCTCCTCGTGGCGGGCCTTGGCGTGATCGCTGTCTTCGGCCTGTTTCCCCAAGGCATGGACGCCAGCCGCAAGTCGGTCGAGGCCACGGAGGTGACCGCCTTCGCGGAATTCATTTTCGACGGTCTCCAGAATGAGGCGACGGATTTCCCCTGGGCGACTTTTGCGAACGGTAGCCTGCAATTCAATCTCACCCATGTCATCATTGCCGCCGGCAGCACCCAGAAGGTGATTATCGCCCAAGGGCCCACGACACCCGGTTTTAACGTATGGATTCCGTTCTGGTACGGGGACCAGGACAACCAGTACCTGACCAACTATCCGGTGGCTGCGTTCACGTACACCCTGGATATCGGCGTCGCGGGCGTGATGACAAGATATGCACGTCTCGAAGTCTGGCCGGGCGACAAGGTCGGGCCGATCAGCCAGTACAACCTGGCATTGAGTAATTTCCCGGGCAGCACGGTATTCTACAGGGAATTTCTTCCGGCGTATTGACCATGAGCAGAAATCAAGACAGTTCGTGGCGACCGGGCGATGCCGGGCGGGGTTTCACGCTGATCGAAGTCCTGGCCTCCATGGCGGTCCTGGTCGTGATCATGCTGGCCCTGATGCGCATCTTTACCGAGGCGAGCGGCAGCATGACGCGCGGCGTGACGTCGGTTACGCGCGCGGCCTCAGCGCGGGCCGCCATGGAATTGATCACTCGGGACTTCGAAGGCGCGGTCATCGATTCCAAACTCGGAATGTACAAAGAGGGCAACACGGACGCCTTCGGCGGTGACAGGATCGGTTTCGTCACCATGGCGGGGGACCAGGACGATGGCCGCGCATACCTGTTGGTTCAGTATTTCGTGACGAACAGTGTGGAAAATGGCTTCACGAACCGCGTCCTCAAACGTTTCGCGCGGACGTTCAAGGCTTCCTTGGACAATGGCGTCGATCCGCTGGATTCGCCCGATCATGAATGGTGGAAAAGGAATCTCACTGGATTCGGTTCCGGTGAGGTCATTGCAAATAATGTCGTAAGATTCGATCTTTTCATTTGCGAGCCGACCGGACGACACATGTATGGGAACCCGCCTTTTTTTGGGTCGGTTCCAAACTCGATGTATTCAAGCGCGACGGGAAACGATTTCAGCGATGATCCGTTCACGAAAACGCCCCCCGCTAAACCCTATCCGTCCAATATTCCTCCCGCGTACCTCGACGTCTACCTGCAGGTGACGAGCGACGACACGATGAAGAAAGCGAGCTTTCTTTTGAACTCGCCTTGGAATTCCGACCTCAATAGGAAGGGGCGGACGATCCTGACCCAAGACTCCCTGGTCCTGCAGTCGCGCATCGTCCCGATTATGGGCTATGCGGAAAGGCTGCACCCCATCATCTATTAGTCATGAAACCTGTCCCTGTAGCGTCTGCGTCCCGGCAAGGCATTGCGTTGATCGCCGTGCTGAGTTTTCTCGGCATTCTCCTGGTCCTCGCCGTGGCGCTCGTCACGATGATGCGGACCGAGCGGCTGGTGTCCGAGGCGGCGAAGGACGATGCCGCGGCGAGGATATTCCTCAAGGGCTGTGTGAATGCCGCCATGGATGACATCAGCGACGTTCTTTGGAATGCGGGGACGAAAAATATCCGTGTGGACCGGTCGCTCGCCGTTATTGAGGCGCAGGGCGGTGACGGAGCGCTGGGCGCGAATTCCGGCATCGTCGACGGCGAAGTCGTCAACTGGCTCCACCGGAAATACCTGTCCGGCGATCCGGACTTTGACGCGGAGGCCATCGCGGAGAACGCGCAGTGGATCAACGTGAGGGACCCGGTGCCCGCTAGCAGACCGCTGCTGGGCCGTTTTGTCTATCTCGCCATGGAAAACTCCGGCGCGTACGACGCGAACCTTGTTGCCATGGGTGGGCCGCGCCGTTTTGGCCTTTCGATCGGCGAAGTCAGCAATTTACCGGAAATCGTCAACGCCCTTTATCTCCGTGAGAACCGGGCGAACATCTATCACCGGTTTTCCACGATGGGCGAAATTGCCAAGCTCAATGATGGGCTCCAGTCTCTGGGTGGCAAGACCAACAAGCTTGCCATCGCTGCCGCATATCTAGACAACCTTGTGCCGTATTCCCTATGCTACGACGCGGGGTGGTGGGACTGGACAAGTTCCACGTGGCATGACCCCGGTGCAACGTATACTAATGATGGAACAGCCGTTCTGGTCCCGGGCAACATCAATACGTGGACTACGAACAAGGCCGCGGCGGCCTTCGTCGGCCTTCTAGGTGTCAATTCCACTCTGGCCGGAGCGATTGCGACCAACTACCTCGACTTCGTCGATCCCGATCATATGCCACGCACCGTCGAATCGTTTACGACCGAAGCCGTGCCGATGATCAACGAAATCTCCGCGTTCAGTTGGATGTCCAATGATTTGAGCGGCCAGGTTACGCATACGATTTCGATCAAGATCGAAACGTGGTTCCCGTTCAGGGGTAACGAGCGTTCCGGCGACAGGTATACGTTTCCGAATCCGGTAATCACCGCATACGATTCTGGGGCGGGCGTGGCATTTGGACGCAATCCGGCATTCGCTAACGCGTTCCCGGCTGGCGGCGCGTTGCCGTCATCCGGGCCGACGCCGACCAATATACCGGCGACAGAGGGCTACGTCGTGACGGAGTTCAGGTATGAGGCGATCTTTTCGGATGCGGTCATTACAACAAACACCCCCATCGGCTACGGCGTTTTGGTATACAGCTTGGACTTGAACGACAGCGGTGGGAGGCCGATCGATCGCGCCCATGTTGCCGAGATTGGCGGGGGGTGTATACTGACTCCGTTGAACATTACGGTGCCTGCCCGCGGCGGCCACGCCGACAGCAGCAAGGTGGCTGCCTCCGTGAATGACCCGCGGATGAACTTCTCGTCTGCGTCGTGGTCGCTGCAGGCGGAGACACCTAGCGGGCAGAACAACAACATGACAACCATCGGCCCGAACGGGCGCGAAGGCACGGACATGTTCGTGCGGAATGGCACGATCGAAACCCCCGCCGAACTCGGCTACCTCTCGCTGGGCTCGAACTGGTACACGTTTACCCTGTTCAGCCAGCCGGGACGGGAACTTCTGACGAAGTTCCGTGCGACCGGTTTCCCGGGCAAGACGTACACGAACGGGTTCGTGAACCCCAATTCCCTCAGCAAGGATGTTCTCACCGCGGCCTTCCAGGGCGCGCCGATCGAGCACTATCCCGGCGAGCCGTTGACGAACACCTACGGCACGCTGTCCACAACGCAGGCCGATCTGATTGCGCAGACGATGCTGTTCACGTCCACGAACGTCGCGCTCAGCGGATCGGACACGTTCGACAGCGCGGCGGCGTGGGTCATTGCGCCCGCCTTCACCTACGCGAACGGTGTGCTCTCGACGCTCGACAACAATCAGAAGGAATCGGTCATCAGGAATTCGTACCGGCTGTTCAACGCGAATCAAAACCTGTTCACGCTGATTGTTCTGGCGCAGACGACCAAGGACGCGGATCGGAATGGGAAATACGATCCGCCCCCTGGCGGTGCAGATGAGATCTCCGGCGAGAAACGCGCCGTGGCCCTGGTCTGGCGCGATCCCTTTCCGAATTCGGACGGGCGGCATGAGACGTTCATCCGGTTGTTCCGGTATTTGGATGAATGACCGTTTGACCGGCGCGCCCCTTCCGCCGTCGCTAACCCGGCTTATTCATGAACGAAAAAGCGTTCATGAATAAGCCGCTTTGCCTGCGGGCACGTGGATGCGCCCGCAGGCAAAGACGTGATGCAACGCGGTGTTGCACCGCGCTGCAAACGTGGCAGCCCCGTTTGGATGCGGCACAGCCGCATCCATCACGGCCGCGGAGC
>JAZDKY010000082.1:0-85278 GCA_043802525.1 bacterium | reverse complement strand
GTGCGGCAGGGGGTGGGGTTTAATGCCCCCCCCGGAGAACTACGTGGGGTGGTTGGTGGGGTGTCGTTGGGGTGGGTTCCCCCCGACCCCCGACACCCGGCACTCTCCGGACATGAAGCTGCTCATCGCCACCAAGAACCTTCACAAGCTCAACGAAATACGCGCGATCCTCGATATACCGGGCCTGCACCTGGTCTGCGCGATGGAATTCCCGCACGTGCCGGACGTGATCGAGGACGGCGACTCGTTCGAGGACAACGCGACCAAGAAAGCCATGTCGCTTGCGATGGCCACCGGGCTTTGGAGCCTGGCGGACGATTCCGGGCTGGAAGTTGACATCTTGAACGGGGCGCCCGGCGTTTTTTCAGCACGGTACGCGGGTGCGCCGGTCAGCTACTCGGCGAACAACGCGAAGCTGCTCCACGAATTGAACGGCCAGTCCAATCGCAAGGCCCGCTTCCGATGCGCCATCGCACTGTGCAGTCCGAAAGGCCTCACACGGGTGGTGGACGGCCGCTGCGAGGGCCAGATCGCACCCTCCGTGCGCGGATCGCGCGGCTTCGGCTACGACCCGCTGTTTGTGCCGGACGGCTTCACGCAGACGTTTGCCGAGATGGACCCGCGCACGAAAAACGAAATCTCCCACCGCGCCCGCGCGCTCGCCAAGGCCCGCGAACAATGGAATGCCATCCTGGCCCGCGATCTCGACGATGGGCCGGAGGGATGGCACCCGATTTTGTAGGAGCGTCAGAGCGTGAGCGCGTGCCGAAACGCTCCCACGCTCCCCCACGGATCAGCGTCTAATGCCGAAGCGGGAGTTCCCGAGCAGCTGGCGGATGCGCTTGAGGGAGGCGTCCTGGATCTGCTTGATCCGGGCGCGGGTGAGGGAGAGGAGCTTGCCGGTCTCTTCCAGCGTGCGGCCATCAATGAAGCGCAGCTTCATGATGTACTTCGAGCGCTCAGGAAGCTGTTCGATCGCGGTCCAGACCTCCGAGGTCTCGGCGGCGTGGGAGGCCTGTTCGACGTCGAGGTCCTCGATCACTTCGTAGAGGTTCGCGCCGTCCTCGCCGATCATCGCGTCGAGCGAGACGGGCGGGGCGGGCATGTGTTCCCACTGGCTGACGAACGCGCGCACTTTGGCGACGCGCTCGGGCGGGAGATCGGCGATCTTTGCCACGACGGCGTCGGACGGTTCCTCGTTGTAGTCGCGGCGCCACGTCTCGATGATGTTCTTCACCAGCAGCATCTCACGGCTCGGTCGGATGCCGAAGCTGCCGGAACGGACGTGGTCGCGGAAGAAATTGCGGAGCCGGTTCTGCACGGCTTTCTGGGAGTAGGAGTAGAACGGCGTGCCGCGCGTGCAATCGAACTTGCGGATCGCATTGGCCAGCGCCTTGGAGCCTTCCTGCAGGAAATCGCCGAGCCACACCTGGCCGATCCAGAAGAAGGGCTTCACGCAGCTGACGACGAGGCGCCGGTTCGCGATGAACAGTTCCTCCTCCGCGGCCTCGATCTGGGAGATGAATGTGCGCGCCTTGACCAGCGCCTGCCGCCATTCCAGGGTCGCCTTGAACCGTTTGCGCGACAGCTTCTTGATCTCGCACGCGGACCAGTGGATCTCCTTGAAGAGGTCCATCGTCTGCTCCGGCGTGAGGATTTCGACCGTGCCGCGTTCGACCAGGAAACGGCCGATGGCCTGCATGCTGGAATCCGGGCTGACGTAGCGCCGCTGCTGGCGGACCCGCACGGGCTGGAATGAGCGATTCTTGAATTCGGGCAGTTCGATCGCCTTGAACGGGAGGTTCCCCGCCAGCGACTTCAATTCCTGCTGGTAGTTCTCGCTCTTCTTCGTCAGCGGCACGCGCACACCTCTTTGCTGCTCTCGGGCACGATCCACAAATAGTTTCTCAAGGTTTTTCCGGTACAGGACTGAATTCCGGGATCTCGAGCCCGGTTCCGTCAAACTCCACCCGCATGTCGAGTTTCTGGGCACGTTGCAGGGCCTGCGGGTCCTTCTCCAGGTCGAAATCCCACGTGGCCGACTGCTCGTCCGACTGGCCTGCGTTGGTCGTGAGGACTTTCCCGGGTGTCCGGACCTTCATCACCGCGTGAAAGCCCTTCATCATGCCGGCCATCATCGTATTGATCGACTCCTGGTCCACGCCCTCGGGGGCCGCATCTTCCTGTGGCCCGCTCGCCGCCTGCCGGAATGCGTAGTGGCCCTCGGCGGTCTTTACCAGCGATAGCGTGCGGTCGGACAGGAAATCCGTCCTGCTCAGTCCCTCGAGGCTCTTGAACCCAATCTCGAGGTAGACGAATTTCCAGTTGTTCGTTTCTTCCGTGCGCACGGAGGTCAGCGTGACCCCGTGTTCCTCGTAGGCCTTGAAGTCTTCGCGGATGTCGTTCTCGTTGAAGTCAAAGGAGGACGTCGCGGCCACGTCGTTCGACGCGCTCTCTTCCGCCAGGGCGGTTTTCGACATCTCCTGCATCTGCGCTATGTCGTTCTTCGACATGCCGTACGTGACGTGGAGTTCGCCCGAGCCGTCGGCATTCAAGGTGAGGACTTGCTCAACATGGATGCAGCCGGTGAAAAGGGCCAGCGCAAGGGCGCCCATAATGTGAAAATGGGGCGACCAGAAGCTCGTGGAGGCGTTACGCATGCTGCCGACAAACGATGGCACGAGTGTGGAGGGGGTGTCAAGGGATTGGAGTGATGGAGTATTGGAGTGGTGGAGCGATGGAGCGGCTTCTTCCCAACACTCCATCACTCCAATCCCATCCCCCTCGCCGCCGCGTCGCACCAGCGGCCCAGGTGCGGGAGGCCGGCGACGCGCGAGACGGCACGGCGCATCATCTCCATGGCGGGCGGGATGTACTTTTTGAAGAAATCGGTTTCGGCCGACTCGCTGAGCCGCGCGTATGCGCCGAGCGCCTGCCCGAGCCGCTGGATCGCGGCGAACCAGAACAGCTCGCGCACCTGCGCCGGACGCCGGCTGCGCTCCGCGTAGTACGCCATCAGTTCGTCCTGCAACATCATCGGCAGTTCGACGTACGGGTCGCAAAGCAGGGACGCCAGGTCGTACACCGCCGGCCCGTACCGCATGCCCTGGAAATCGATGAAACACGCCTCGCCGCCGTGCAGCAGGATGTTGCTCGACTGCAGATCCCGGTGCACCAGCACTGCGGGCGCGGAGGTCAGCAACCGGCCGACGCGGCCCAAGTCCCTGCGAAGCAGGGCGACGTCCTTCGGCGGAAGCCTCATGCGGCGCGTCAGAAAATGGTCTGCAAAAAGATCATGCTCCCACCGGTACAGCGCCGGACGGAACGGATTCACCAACGTCAACCTCCGCCGTCGCGCCTCGCGGGTACCGCGCTCGTGGAACACCAGCACCGCGTCGAGGATCGTCTCGTACAGCTTCTTCGTCGTCGTCACCGGCAGACGGCGGATCGTTTCCTGCACGCTCACGTCGCCGAGATCCTCGAACAACGTCACGCAACGCATCGCGTCATCCGCAAGGACGTCCGGGACCCGGACGCCGATCCGCTTCAGGAACCGTGCGTGCCCGGCGTAGAGCCGGTTCTCCTCGCGCTCCGGCTTGTACCGCACGAGCACCGCGCTCGACGCACCCGCGCGGATGCGCGTGAAGGTCCGCGCCGAGCCGCGCGGCCCCATCGGCAGCGCCGTGGCCTGCGCGGGGTTCCACCCCGCCGCGCGCACCGCGTCCTGCTCCGCCGCGTCGAGCGCGTCCTCCGCGCGCATCGCGATGTACGCCACCGGTTCCCTGACCGTGACCCCCCCGCCGACGATCGCATTCTGCACGGCGGACCCTGCCTCCAGTGTTGACCCGGACCCTATCACGCTGTCGGTGATCCGCGCGCCGCGCCGGACGGTGACGTCCTCGGCGAGCGCCGCAAATCCGCTCACGCGCACCCCGCGTTTCGCGAGACGCTCCATACGCTCCACCGCTCCACGCTCCACGAGCTGCCGCCCCGGCTTGCCGGCCCGGTACCGATCCAAAACCTGGCGATGCGCATCGAGGTACTGCTCGGGCGTACCGATGTCCGCCCAGAAGGAATCCTCCACGCACACGCCGGCGACGCGGTGCCCGTCCGCCATCGCCTTCTCGTAGGCCGTGATGATGGAAGCGGGCCCTTCGTCCGGGAGGTACCCGAGGATCGCGGGCGAAACGAGATGCAGGCCGCAGAACGTAAACGTGTCCGCCGCGCCCGGCTTCCTGCTTCGCCACGACGTGACGTAGCCGCGGTGGACTTCGACCGATCGCGGCCCGCTCGATGGATGCATCCACGCCGAGGCGATCGTGCGGCCGGGCCGAAACGCCTTGAGCAGGGGGCCCGGGTCGAGGTCGGCCACGACGTCGGCGTTCAGCATCCAGAAAGGCTGGTCGTCGAAGAACCACGCCGCCTTTTTCAGCGCGCCGCCGGTTCCGAGGATTTCCGGCTCGTGGGACAGTTGGATCTTAAGACGTGGAGTGCGGCGGCCCCGCGCAACGCGGGGCAGGCTTGCCGTTGACCCCGCTCCGAGCGGGGCCGCCATGTACGGCGAAGCCTGCTTCGCCGGCACAAGGCGCAGGCAAGCCTGCGCACTCCATGTTTGAAGCAGATGTTGAAAAACCTCGTTCGGAAGGTGGTGCAGGTTCACCACGACCTCACGCACGCCCCAGCGCGCGAGCAGGTCCAGCACGTGATCGAGCACGGGCCGTCCCCAGATCGGCATCAGCGACTTCGGCACGGTGCGCGTCAGGGGCAGCATCCGCGTGCCGAGGCCGGCGGCGAGGATGAAGGCCTTTTTTGGGGGAGCAGTCACGGCAACGTTTAACGTTGAACGTTTGACGTTCATGTGTACAGCAGAACGGATTGTCGAATTTCATCAAACTCCGCCAGTGTCGGCTGCCATCCTTTCACGATGCGCTTCCAGTTGTTCCCGCTCTTCAGCTCTTCCCGCACGGAGGCCGTGCCCATGAGTTTGTCGAAAAAATCCTCGCGCGTGCCGGGGTGCGACCAGATGTTTTCAGCGCCATACAATGTCTGCAGTGTGTGCAGAATGGCGATGCCGGTGGCGACGGGGCGGAAGACGCGCGGGTTTGTGATGACGAGCCGTGCGCCGGGTGCAGGTTGCCAGTGCGGCTGGAAGGCAACGCCTTTCAGTCTCAGCCGATTGAGCGCCGCAGAGAAATTCTCCGCATCGATGAACGGCGCAGTCACGACCTGGAACGGGAGAAGGGAACCGCGGCCGTAATCGATGGCGGGCAGCGCCTCGAAGCAGACCGTGGCGGGGTAGCACCACGCGGTCTCCCATGAACGAATGCCGGGCGAGGGTGAAACCCACGGCGTTCTTTCCGCGCGGCGCGGGCCGCGGCGCCAGCCCTGCATCGCGGCGACGTGCAGGTCGACGTCCAGGTTCAGCGCGTGCTTCAACCACCGCGCGGTCTCGCCCGGCGTCATGCCGTACACGAGCGGCGCGGGCACGCCCGCGACAAAACTCTCGTGCGCGGGGCTTGGCATCGGCCCATCCAGCATCTCTGCGAACGGCACGGGCCGGTCGCAGACGATCACGCGCGTTCCGCTGCGGGCCGCCGCCTCGAGGACGTAGCGGAGCGTGGTGACAAACGTGTAGCAGCGGACCGCGAGGTCCTGCAGGTCGAAGACGATCGCGTCCACGTCGCGCAGCATCTCCGGCGTGGGCCGGCGATGGTCGCCGTACAGCGAGTGAACCGGGATGTCCCACGCGGGATGGCGCGCGCTCGCGATCGCGTCGCCTGCGCCGCCTCCGCCGAAAAAGCCGTGTTCAGGGCCGAAGAGCGCGGTGAGTTGGACGCCCGGTTCGTCGTGGAGCCGCTGCGAGGTGTGGACGCCCCGCGCGTCGATGCTGGCCGGATGGGCGAGCAGGCCGACGCGGCGTCTGGCGAGCAGGTCCTCGCGGTCCGCCAGCAGCGTATCGATCCCGGTCTGGAAGCCTTCAGCCACGATGGTTTTTACATTTGGAGTGCGGCGGCCCCGCGCACCGCCGGGCCGCCGCACTCCATAAGTTCCGACACTTTCCAACGATTGGATGGATTTAGAAAGAAATTTCCAAGGATTGGCGGCGTCCCAACTTCTTGAGTTCGGGAGATTCGATGATTTTTCGAGGTGCTGCCATCGGCGAGACGCCGATGGCAGCACGCGAGACGCGTGCGCTCCCCGGACATCGCGGACTCTGCTTCACAAAACTCAAGAATTTGGGACACTGTCCAAGGATTGAAAACTTGGCCAAGACCCCGGGAACGGAGGTTTTTATGACCGACGAAGCCGTGCAGGCGCTGGAGCGCGAAGCGCTTTTCCGTGAATTGATCGACAGCATCAGCCAGTGCGTTTATGTCGCGACGGCCGATGAGAAGACCTTGTTTGCCAGCAAGGCCTACGAGGATATCTGGGGCCGTTCCCGCGAAAGCGTCATGGCCATGACCCGCTCGTGGTTCGATGCCATTCATCCGGACGACAAGGCGTCCGTCACGGCGGGGTTCGATGAGAGAAAAGGGGATCGCTTCAACCTCGAGTACCGCGTCATCCGTCCCGACGGGACCATTCGCTGGGTGGGCGACCGCGGCATCCGGTTGCGTGACCGCGATGGGAAAGTCCAGCGGGTCATGGGTATTGTCGAGGACATCACGGACCGCCGCACCGCCGCAAACGCGCGCCGGGACGCCCACGTCGAGCTTCGCAAACACGCCATCGAACAGCAGGTCCTGCTCGATACGATTCCGGCGATGGTCTGGATCAAGGACTCCCACAACGTGATTGTCCGCGCCAACCGCCGCGCCGCCGAGGCCGTAGGGCGTCGTCTCGAGGAAATCGAGAACAAGTCGGCGTACGATCTGCATCCGCGCGAGGCGGCGAGCTACCACAAGAACGACCTCGAGGTCATCCGGTCGGGCAAGCCGAAGCTGGGCATCGTGGAGGAGTTCACGACAACGGATGGTGAGAGGCGCTGGATACAGACGGACAAGGTTCCCTATTTCGCGGACGACGGCACATCCATCGGTGTGGTCGTGTTCGCGCAGGACATCACCGAGCGCAAGGCCGAGGAGTCCCGCCTGCAGGCCATGGCGCGCGGGCTGCGCGCGGTTATCGACATTGCGGACGAGTTGATCGCATGCCCGGACGTGGATACCACCTACCGGCGCATGGTGGAACTGGTCCGGGCGCGGCTGGGCATCGAACGCGCGGCCGTGTTCGTCGAGGACGGCGACCTATTCCAGGGAACGTACGGCACCGACCTTGAAGGGCGGACGACGGACGAGCGGACTCTGCGATTCCCGGGCGATGAAGGCTGGCGCGATGCCCTCCGGCCAAAGGACACCCGTGACCTTTGGCGTCTTCTTCCGGACGCGCCGATCTACGCATGGAACGGCGCGGGCAGGTCCGTCGTGGGCCGCGGGTGGGTGGCGTGCACGCCGATTGCCCAGCCCGGCCGGAAGCCGATGGCGCTTTTCTGCAACGACGCGGCCATCTCCGGGTCAGCCTTCGATCCGCTGAGACAGGACCTGGTGGCCGTGCTGTGCTCCATGATGGCGAATGTGCTGCAGCGCCGGCGCGCCGAGACGGTGCTCCGCGAGAGCGAAAAGAAATTCCGCTCGCTGGCGGAGACGGTGAACGCATCGATCTTCCTGTTCCAGGCGTCGGCGTTGACCTACGTGAATCCGGCCGCATCGCGGATAAGCGGTTACTCACAGGAAGAATTGATGCGCATGAATTTCTGGGATCTCATCCACCCCGACTACCAGGAGCTGGTCAGGGAGCGTGGCATGGCGCGCCAGCGCGGCGAGAAGGTTCTGTCGCGGTACGAGCTTAAGATCCGCACGAAGCAGGGCGAGGACCGCTGGGTGGACTTCAGCAGCAACACGGTCGATTCCGACGGGCGGCCCGCCGTGCTCGGCGTGGCGTTCGACATTACGAAGCGCAAGCGGGCGGAGGAGCAATTGTTCCGGCGTGTGGAATCAGAGCGCATCACGATGCTCGTGGCGACGGATCTCGGCAGCCTCGTGGGGGGCACGATGGAAAAGCGTGTCCGCAATGCCCTGTCGAGAATCGCCGGGTTGCTCGGCGCGCAGACCTCGAACCTGCTCCTGTTCTCGGACGATATGACGATCGTCACCGAGGTTCACGAATGGCGGGCCCGGGGTGTGCCGTCGGTCAAGGGCCTTTTGCACGAAATGCGGATCGACCATGCCCGGTATATTGCGCCGCGGGTGCTGGCGGGCGAGATTGTCAAGGTGGAGCGCGTCGCCGATCTGCCCGCGGATGCGGATTTCGAGCGAAAGGTCGCCGAGGGCGCAGGCGTCTTCTCCTTTGTGGTCGTTCCGGTCGTGGGGCGTGGCCGTGTCACGGGCTGCTTGTTGTTCGGATGCACCCGCCGGACGTGCCGGTGGAACCCCGAGAACAGCGGTCTTCTGACGCTGATGGGCGAGATTCTGTTTGATGCCCTCTACCGCAATCGCCTCGAGGAGGAGCATGCCCGCCTCGCCAACAAGATCCTCGAGTTCCAGGAAGAAGAGCGCAAGAAGCTCAGCGACGTGTTGCACGACGATGTGGGACAGATCCTCACACTGACCGCGATGGAACTCGGCGCGGTGAAGACGTCGGACCGGAAATCCGCCGCCATTGTCCGCCGCGCGGCAAAGCGGGCCCAGTCGGCGCTGGATGTTGTGCGCGGCCTGGCCGGGTCGCTGCGCCCGCCGACGCTGGACGAATTCGGAATCGCGGCCGGGTTGAAAGCCTTGTGCCGGGAATACAACCGGCGTGCCGGCCTGAAGGTGGTCTGCTCCGTCGAGTCGGACGGGAATGTGTTCTGCGATGCGCTGCGAACCTGCCTGTACCGCGTGCTGCAGGAGGCGCTGACCAACGCCGCTCGCCACGCGCGCGCGACGCGGGTGAAGGTGTCGTTCACGACGAACAAGACCAAGGCCGTGTTGGAAATCCAGGACAACGGGCACGGGTTCAATGTCGGTAGTCTCACGCGGCGGCGTGGTATCGGGCTCATCGGCATGAAAGAACGGCTCACGGGATGTGGAGGCCTGCTCGACATCCGGTCGTCCCCGGGCACGGGGACGCGCATTCGGGCGACGGTGCCGTTGCGCGCGTCGACGCGCCCGCGCCGTGTAGGCACAATCCTACATAGAAAGCGGTAACACCGCCCCATGGCCGCTGGTACGATACGGCCACATGATAGATGTGCTGCTAGCGGACGATCACGTGATGCTGCGTGAGGGCATCTGCGCGCGGTTCGAATCCTCCCCGGACATCCGGATCGCGGCGGAAGCGGGCAGCACCCGCGATATCTTGAAATTCCTTCGGGCTGCGAAGTTCCACGTCATTCTTCTCGACATCAAGCTGGCCGACGGCAGCGGGATGAGCATCATCCGGAAAATCCGGAGGCTTCAGCCGAAGCTCCGCATCATCATGCTGACCATGTATGACCACCCCCAATACGCGATCCAAGCGCTGAAGAAAGGGGCGCACGGCTACGTGGTCAAGGGTGCGCCCGTTGAGGAACTGATGAGCGCCATCCGTGCGGTCGTTGAGGGCCGGCGATTCATCTCACCGGTCATGGCCGATAAGCTTGAAGGCGTCATGAAGGAGGGCTGTCGCAAAGGGGCCCTCGGCTCGCTCTCGCACCGGGAGTTCGAGGTGCTGACCCACATCGCCAGCGGCCTGTCCGTCAAGGAAGTCGCCAAGCAGATCGGGGTGAGCCAGAAGACCGTTACGACCTACCGCACGCGTCTCATGGAGAAACTCAATCTCGCCAACAACGCGGAAATCGTGCGGTACGCGCTGGACGCGCTGCTGATCGACTGACCGCCCCGTGTAGGCGCAATCCTACATGCACGCTCCCTCGCGCCCCGTTAGACTTCCCTTGAACATGGGGACTCTTATGAAATGGGACCATATCACCGAAATCACTTGGGGCGTCGTGTTGTGGTTGTTCCGGTGCTTCTGCGTGGTGTGGACCGTCGTGGTCGTGCTGCTGGCCGGGCGCGCATTCGTCACGTTCCTGCAGTGAGGAAGTGTAGCCACGCCTCTGCGAGGCGTGCGTCCCAGACCTGCGCGCCTCGCAGAGGCGCGGCTACAACGAGTCCCTGCCTCAATCACCGCCCGGGCGGCGGACCCTGCAGCATGACTTCCTTCACCGTCTCCAGCAACACCGCCATGGTGTACGGCTTGGGCAGGAACGGAATGCCGCGCGCGAAGACCGGGTCCAGTTGCGATGTTTTCCCCGTGTAGCCGCTCGTCAGCAACACGGCGGGAGGCGGCTGGTGCTGCAGTACTTTCTCGGCAAGGGTGATGCCAAGTCCATCCGGCAGGACCGCGTCACTAAAGACGAGCTGGAAACAGCCCTTATCCTTCTCGAAAATCTCCAGTGCCTCGCGGATCGTCGGCGCCTGTACCACCTCATAGCCTTGCGATCGGAGCGCGCGCAGCGCGAAATTCCGTACGCTTGTCTCGTCTTCCGCGAGCAGAATGCGGCCGCTGCGTTCCGTCGTCTCTTCGCCGCCGGCCGTCACCGCGGCGGCGCCGGTCGTGCGGTCCGGCCCGTGCGCCGGCAGGTAGAGGTCGAACGACGTCTCGCGATCCGGCTCGCTCCGCACGTGGATCCAGCCTTCGTGGTCCCTGATCACCCGCGCCACAACGGAGAGCCCGATGCCTGCACCCTTGCCCGGTGGTTTCGTCGTGAAAAACGGCTCGAAGATTTTCGCGCGCAGCTCCGGATCGATGCCCGTGCCGGTGTCCGCCACGGAGATGCAGGCAAAGCGGCCCGGGCGCGGTTCACCGATGGTGCCCGCGGGCCGCTCGGTGAAGGTCTTGTTCTCCGCGCGGATCGCGATCGACCCGCCGCGCGGCAGCGCATCCCTCGCATTTACGACGAGATTCACCACCGCCTGTTGGAGCAGCGCCGCGTCGGCCAGCACCGGCCAGAGGCTCTTGTTCGTGTCGACGCTGACGCGGATACCCTCGATCATCAGGCGTTGCAGCATCTTGGCGAGGTCGTCGAGGATTTCGTGAATGTCGACGACCTTCCGCTGCATCGGCTGCTTGTGGCTGAAGAGCAGGAGCTGGCGCGTCAGGCTGGCCGCGCGGCCCGCGGCGTTGTGGATTTCTTCGATCGCGTCGGCTGCCGGGTGCTCCTTTTCCATCAGCGCCATCGCGAGGTCGGCGTTGCCGAGGATCACGGTCAGCATGTTGTTGAAATCGTGGGCGATGCCGGCCGCCAGGGCCGCGATGGCCTCGACCTTCTGCGCCCGCATCAACTGCGATTCCAGTTCGCCCCGCGCCTGCTCGCGCTTCTTCTTCTCGGACATGTCCCGGACGAAGAGGCAGTAGCCCGCGTCGCTTTCGCTGGTCCATTCGCCGATGCGGAGTTCGGCGGGGAAGGGGGACCCATCGCTGCGGAGACCCTCGCTCTCGGCGCGCTGGCCGGGAAGCGGCAACGGCTGTCCTGACAGCGTGTGGAGGAGGTCCTCGCTGCCCTCCTTGCCGTGGCGGTCGGATAGGAGCGAGGAGATGGGCCTGCCGATGAGGTCGTGCGCCCGGCAACGGAACATTTCCTCCGCGGTGCCGTTACCGTTTGTGATGCGGCCGTCGCGGTCTGTAAGGATCACCGCGTCGAGCGCGGACTCCAGGATCACGCGCAATTTGCTCTCCGCCTCGATCACCGTCCCGGCGGGTTCGAACACCGCGTCGTAGCCCAGCCGCCGGAGCGCGTCCGAGAGCGTCGCGCGTTCGGTGTCAGCCAAGCCGGCCATGAGGAGACGGATGCTTTTCATGGGGTGGTGTAACAAATCCTCCTTCTTACCTACCCCGCACGTTAAGGAAATGAAGGACTTTTTCGGGTCGTTCGGCCAGTCCGGCTTTCCAGGCTGACCCACGCCGTTCTTCGCGTGCGTGATCGGTGAACCTGGGAAAAGCAGTTGAACTCGCAGGTTTTGCGGATGAACTGTTGCTGCCCTGGGTTGATGCCCATGGCCTTCGGCGGAGAACTGAATCGTTACAGTTGAGGGGAGGCGACCTACTTTTGGTACCCGCGAAGGATGATTTCGGATACGATCCCGCCCAGTCGCGAGGTACCATGGCGCATACGGAAAGCAGGCACCAGGCAGGAACCACGCTCGAACCCGCCCTGCGGATCGCGCTGTACGTCTGTTTCTTCATATCCGGCATCGCCGGGCTGGGCTACGAGGTCATCTGGTCCAAATACCTGGCGCTCTACGTCGGCGGCACGGGCCTCGCGCAGGTGATCGTGCTGGCGACATTCATGGGTGGCCTCGCGCTCGGCAGCTGGATCTTCGGGTCGTTCGCGGACCGCGTCGCGAACCCGCTGAAACTCTACGCTTTCCTCGAGTTCGGTATCGGCGTCTATGCGCTGCTCTTCGACCGCATCTTCGAGCTGGGCCGTGTGGTGTTCATCGCACTGGCGAAGACGGACGAGCCGCAGTCGGGAACGCTGTTCGCGGGCAAGATCCTGTCGTGCGTGCTCAGCGTCCTGCTGCCCACGATCCTGATGGGCGGCACGATGCCCGCGATGGCGCGCTGCCTGGTGCGCTCGGTGAAGACGGCCGGTCCAACGATCTCGCGCCTGTATTTCCTCAACAGCATCGGCGCCGTGGTGGGCTGCCTCGCGGCGGGTTTTTACACGATTCGCGTGATGGGCCTCCAGTTCACAATGGTGTTGGGCGCGGTCCTCAACATCCTTGCGGGGTTGGTCGCGTGGGTCGCCGCGTCCCGTGAGGCGGAAGAAGCTCTGCCCGCGCGACCCGCGTCGAGGCCGGAGGTCGCCCGGGACCTGCCGCTGCCGGGGTGGGTCTTCGGCGTGCTGCTCACGTGCGTCGGCGTCTCCGGCGGGATTTCGATGATGTACGAGGTCGCTTGGATCCGGCTGTTGGCGCTGGTGCTCGGCTCGTCGACCTACGCGTTCTCGCTGATGCTCGCGACGTTCATCTTCGGCCTCAGCCTGGGGGGGCTGCTGCTGTCCTTCAAGCGGCGGCCGGAGGGTTACACCCTGGTCTTCGGCCTCAGCTCCGCGGGTGTTGGGCTGTCCGTGCTCCTGGCGCTGCCCTTCTACGAACGGCTTCCGTACTTTTTCAACCTGATCGCGGCCTCGCTCATCCGTGAGCCCGCGACGTTTCCCCTGTACCAGGGCTGCCAGCTCATCCTCTGCGCGACGGTTATGATCGTGCCGACGATCCTGCAGGGCATCACGCTGCCCGCGGCCACGAAGGCGCTGATGAGCGATCCGCGATCGGTGGGCGGAAGGGTGGGGCTCGTTTTCGCCGTCAACACGCTCGGCACGCTCGCCGGCAGCGTGTTCGCGGGGTTCATCGGGCTGCCCTGGCTTGGGCTGAAAGGCACGCTCGAACTGGCCATTGCGCTGAACAGCGTCCTAGGTCTTCTTTCGCTGGCGGCTGTGCGTCCCGGACGGAGCCGGACCATCTCCATCGTCTGCGCCACGCTGGCCCTCGCCACGGTGTGGACCTGGTATGTCACCGCCATTCGGCACTGGGACCAGAACGTCCTTGCCCTCGGGGCGTACCGCGAACGGAACAGGATGCCGAGCTTCGCCTCGTTTATCGACGGCACGACCGCCCACCGCCAGCTCTTCTATCGCGACGGCATCGATGCCACGGTCGCGGTCATGGAAACGCCCGACACCGGCGAGCGCTACCTGGCCATCAACGGCAAGGTGGACGCGTCGCTGATCGGCGACCTGCCGACGCAGAAAATACTGGGCCATCTTCCGTTGCTCCTGCACCCCGGTCCGAAACGCGTGCTGGTGATCGGGATCGGGTCCGGCGCGACGATCGGCGCCGTGCTCGCGCACGACAACGTCGAGCGCGTCGATGTCGTGGAAATCTCGCGCGATGTCGTGGATGCCAGCCGGTATTTCGAAGCCGTCAACGCGCGCTACTGGGAGGACCCCCGTGTCCATGTCTACATCGAGGACGCCAAGACCTTCTTCCAAGTGACGGACCGCATGTACGACGTCATCGTCAGCGAGCCGTCCAATCCCTGGATCGCCGGCGTTGCCGGCGTGTTCTCCCGCGAGTATTTCGAGATCTGCAGGGACCACCTCGCTCCCGCCGGCCTGTTCCTCCAGTGGACACACTCCTACGAGCTGGAGAACGCGGCCTTCTTCATGATCCTGGAAACGTTCACGGGCGTGTTCCCCTGCTACTCGCTGTGGAACGCGCAATCGACCGACACGATGATCCTGGGCGCGGTGGGCCCGTACACGCCCGATTTCGCAAGGATGGAGGAACGCATCCGCAAGCCGGCGGTCAACGGCGACCTGCAGCGCATCGGTATCCGCACCCTGCTGCCCGTGCTGGCGATCCAGCTCCGCAACAGCGCGGGGCGCCCCTCGCACGTGAAGTGGACCGGGGCGATCCACTCCGATTTCTTCCCGGTGCTCGAGTACATCGCTCCCCGCGGCTTTTTCATCGGCGGCGTCGCGAGCGGGGTCAAGTGGCTCGACGAGCGGTCCCAGTCGCGCGCCCGCTCCCGCCTCTGGATCACGGACTACCTGAAAACCTACGAGCCGTCGCGCGATGAACTGCGCGACCTCTTCACGTATATCCAGCGGAACGGAAGCATGTTCGACCGCTGCGGCTTCACGTGGGCGAGCGAGTGGCTCGCTCGCTACCCCGGCGATCCGGAGGCCCGGGCCGCCTGCAGCACGCTGATCGGCATGACGTTTGGAGTGTCCGTTGGATTCATTCCACAGGACGACGCGGCGATTGCCGCGCTGGACTATTCCGTGCAGAAACTGCGCTGCTCCGGGCTCTACGCGGACTATCTCATGGGGCGCAGCTACCTGCGGGACACCACTGCCGCCGACACGCTCGCGGCCATGGTCTGGGTGTCGGACCGGTTCCCGGACCACGTCGACGGCGACATGCTGCACTGGCGCGGCCAGTTGCAATACGACCTGGGGCTTTACGACGACGCGGTGACCAGCCTGCACGCCGCGATTGCGGCCCTGAAAGGGCAACCTCATTCGCGCGGCCGCCAGATCGAATGCGGCGTGCTCCTGTGCCGGGCGCTCCTCGCCCAAGGCGCCACGCAGAGGGCGCAAGACGCCTTTATCGAGTTATTGCAACCCTTCGAAGGCGGGAACATCGACGTGAGCCTCATGCGCGCGCTGATCCGCGACGGGGGATTGCTGTAGCGTACGACGTCCCCCCTTGGCCGACATCCACGTCTGGAGGAACAGCTTCCCGTTTTCGTTTCAATCCCGCCGCGGGATCTCAACCACGGCGTGGCTCGCCGTAGTCCCGCCTCCGAGGCGGGACGGAGGCGGCCGGCTGTCCGATGCCCGGGTCGCGGCCTCAACCGAGCAACTGCGCGGCCTGCTTCGCGAAGTAGGTGAGAATGAGGTCCGCGCCGGCGCGGCGGATCGCCACGAGCGACTCGATCATGCAGGCGTCTTCGTTCAACCAGCCCGCCCTGGCCGCCGCCTTGACCATCGCGTATTCGCCGCTGACGTTGTACGCCGCAACGGGGACGTTCACGGCCTCGCGCACGGCGCGGATGACGTCAAGGTAGGGCAGCGCCGGTTTGACCATCACGAGGTCCGCGCCCTCGGCCACGTCGAGCTGCACTTCGCGAATCGCCTCGCGGACGTTCGCGGGATCCATCTGGTAGGTCTTCTTGTCCCCGGCGCGCGGCGCAGAATCGAGCGCGTCGCGGAACGGACCGTAAAACGCGGAGCAATATTTCGCGGAGTAGGCGAGGATGCCGGTGTCGGTGAAGCCCGCGCCGTCGAGCGCGCGGCGGATTGCGCCGACGCGGCCGTCCATCATGTCGGACGGGGCAACGAGGTCCGCGCTGGCCTGCGCCTGGGCGACCGCCATCACGGCGAGGATCTCCAGCGTGCGGTCGTTGTCGATCTTCCCATGCTCCACGTAGCCGTCGTGCCCGTCGCTCGAGTACGGGTCCATCGCGATGTCGGTCACGACCGCGAGTTCCGGCACGGCGTCCTTGAGCGCGCGCACAGTCTGCTGGAGCAGGCCGTCCGGGTTGACGGATTCCGTCGCCGTCTTGTCCTTGAGCCTATCGGGAAGAGCGGGAAAAAGGGCAACGGCCGGGATGCCCAGCTTGTACGCCTCGCGTGCTTCCTTGACGACGAGGTCGCGGGTCAGCCGGAACACGTCCGGCATGGACGTGATGGGCTCACGCCGGTTTTTGCCTTCGCAGACAAACAGCGGCCAGATGAAATGCGACGGCGAGAGCTCCGTCTCACGGACCAGGCGCCGGATCGCATCCGATTTCCGGTTGCGTCGCGGGCGGATGGGCAAGGTGAAGTCGTTCTTCATGGTTCAAGCACGCACGGACACGAATACACACGAATGGATTTTGGTCAAGTCTCCCGATGCAAGGGCATGGATCATCCAAGGACAAGCGTGCAGCCGCGGCGCAGGCCACTCTGCGAAGCAGCTTCGCTGCGCAGCGCGACTCGAGCTTCATCGCGACGCGCGGTCCCGTGAGTGTGTTTTGTTTGGCGTGGCTTGCGCCTCTTTGCGGTTGATCCGGTTCGTTTGATTTGTAATCTGCGGTCACGGAGGTTTCCCCTCTGAACGATCCGGCCGAAGGCCGGGGGCGGGACTACCCTGCAACTATGTTCGCAGCCGGGACGAGAGCATGTATACGAGACCGCCTCCCGCGATCAGGACCACGAGAATGATCCAGAGCAGGTTGCCGCTTGTGGCGTTTGTATGTGAGGGGTCGTCTTGCGAAGCCTTCCTGGCCTGCGCAGCTTCGTTCGCATGAAGGGTCGTGCGCCGTTTCGCGAGCATCGATTCGGCGTCGCGCTCCCTCGCCGCATCGGGCTCGTGGCTTCGCATGGATTCCCGCGCGGATTCGGATGCTGCGGCCGCGGTGCGGTCGGGATGGTCATCCTCGTCGCGGGCGCCGAGGATCTTGCGCGATGAAGTGGTTTCACGGGACGCGGCCTGTGCGATCGCGGTCGCTCGCGTACTCCGGCCCGCGGTCGCCTGCGCGGCGATGGCCGTCTGCTGGTTGAGGGTTTGCCCGAAATAAACGACAGCTGTAACCGCCGCCGCGGCCATCAGTACGGCCAGAATGACATACTCCAGTTTCACGGCGACACGTCACGCCGGGGATCGTCTATGGATCATCCTCCGAATCCCGCCATCGTCAAGAACGCTGAAAGGCAGGGCCCCCTTTCCGTTCCCGCCTCATCTTGTTAAGAAGGCGGCGCGGCAGGGATCTGCCTTCGCTCAGCAGCTACTGCAAGGCGCGCGCCGCGCCCCACCTCGTTTCCGTGAAGGACATCGCCGCGGAATTCAGGCAATAGCGGAGGCCGGTCGGCGCCGGGCCGTCGTCGAACACGTGCCCGAGATGGGCGTCGCAGCGGGCGCACAGGATTTCCGTGCGGATCATGCCGTTGCTGAGGTCCCGCTTCTCGATGACATTCTCTTTCGCGATGGGCTCGAAGAAACTGGGCCAGCCGGTTCCGGAATCGAACGTGGAGCCGGACTTGAACAGCGGCAGGTCGCAGCAGACGCACGCATAGGTGCCGGTCTTGTGGTTGTCGTGGAAGACGCCGCAGAACGCCCGCTCCGTGCCCCGGTCGCGGGCGACCTCGTACTGCTCGGGCGTGAGCTGCTTGCGCCACTCGTCGTCCGTCTTGACGACCTTCGGCACCGCCTGCGGCGCCGTGAGTTTGCCGTCCTTGTCCGGCAGCCGGACCGTGACCGTCTTGGCGCCTGTTTTCATGGACTCGGATCCCTTTGCCCCGTGCACGGCAGCGATGGCGGCCAGGGCGATCAGCGATGCTGCGATGAAGGTGCGTTGTGTTGGCATATCCCCATGTCGTGGTTGCTGGGAATACCTTACACCTCCTTGCGCGGATTTCCTGCCTTTAGCCCGGTTTATTCATGAACGTCGACGCATTCATGCATTGAAACGGACCCGGTGCCGGGTTCCTTGTCGGACGAGTCGTCCGGCATCGTGAGGACCGTGATGATGTAGTAACCGATCGGCACGCCGACCACCATGCCCCAGATGCCGAAGAACCGCTCGCCGATGAGCAGCAGGATCAGGACCATGAGCGGGTGCATGTGCAGGACGCTGCCGGTGATCCGCGGATTCAGCACGTACGCCTCAAACGTGTGGACCAGTCCGATCAGGATGATGAGCTTGCCCATGAGGGCGAGGCCGCCGGCCTGGATCGCGAACAGCAGGATCGGGATGGAACTCAGGAACGTCCCGAGGATCGGGATAAAACCGCAGACGAACACGATCGTGGAAAGCAGCGCGACGTTCGGCACGTTGAAGAGCCACAACCCCGCGGCCGTGAGCACCGTATTCGCGGCTGCGATCATCGCCTGCGCACGGAGGGCCTTGCCCAGCACGTCGGCAAAGGCCTGCAGGTGCGGCGCGACGCCGACATAGAACGTCTGGATGCGGCTGGCTTCGAGCGAGCGGATGTTGCGGACAATGCGTTGCCAGTCCATCACCAGCATGAACGAGAAAATAATGGCCATGACCAGCGAGATCATGACCTCCCAGCCCAGCTTGATGATGTGGATGAGATTCTGGAGCAGATTGGGCAGGGCTGACTTCACAAAGTCAGTGGTCTCCTTCGTGAGTGCCTCCATGATCGTCGCGAACCGCGCCGAGCCGATAAAGGCCTGGCCCTTGTCGGTGCCCGCCAGCCGGACGACGATGCTCTCGACGAATCGGTTTGTTTTTTCGCGCGACGGCTGGTCGCCATCGACCGCGAGATCGGCGATGATCTGGTTGGACTCCTCGATCAGCCGGGGCCCGATCCACGCGCAGGCCAGCCCGAGCACGCTCACGAACACTAGAAAGACCAGCACCGTTGCGAGACGGTGGTTCATGTCAAAGCGCCGGCCGAGTTCATCGACCGTGGATTTCGTGATGAACGTGATGAGAAACGTCTCGAAGATCAGGAGAAAAAACGGTCGGAGGAGGTAAAACAGTCCGATGAGGATGGTCCAGAGGACCATCTTCTCCCAGTGGCTGTAGAAGAATTTCCTGATGCCTGTCACTTCAACCATGAATGGCTCCAACCTGCGTCATGAACGTAGCACAGGTGGCCTCCGGGAATAAACGTCCAAACGCGCGGGTCGTGTGCTCCCGAATCCTTGGCGAACCGGCCGCGTCAGCCGGTTCGCCAAGGATTCGGGTCCTGAAAGTTTGTAAAACGTTGCTATTGCAATCTTCCGAGATTCTGCGAGACTCTGCCGTGCTAAACGAGTGAGAAGCGACGTGAGATGGACGATTGTCAGTGGCCCGGCAACTGCCGGGTTGGTGATGATACTAGGCCCGAACGATTCGGGGACAGTCACCATAGCCTCCCCCCGCAGCACAAGGAAGAGTAGTAATCATGGCCACTAAACTATATGTCGGTAACCTGTCGTTCAACACGACCGAGAGCGACGTACGCAAACTGTTCGAAGGCATTGGTCCTGTCGGCAGTTGCAGTCTGATCACGGACAAAATGACGGGTAACTCCCGCGGATTTGCGTTCGTGGAAATGACGTCCCAGGCGGACGCCACCAAGGCGATCTCCGATCTCCACGGCAAGGATTGCGACGGACGCGCCCTGACCGTGAACGAAGCCAAGCCCCGTGAAGAGCGCCCCCGCGGTGGTGGCGGCGGCGGTGGCGGCGGCTACGGCGGCGGCGGACGTGATCGGTACTAGACCGATCCCGCAGCTGAAATGAAGATGCGTCCCGATCATCCGGTCGGGGCGCACTTTTTTTGCCCAAGACCCCGGCCCTCGCGAACTCCTCCGAATCTGAACCGCGCAGGGATCTGATTCTCGATCACCTTCCTTGCCCATGGCCCCATTGCAGTGGCCGGTTTTGAATTTCGTCTCCAGGTAGGGCGGACCGTCCCCGCCCACAACGCTGCGCGTAGCATGGCGGGCAAGCCGGTCCGCCGCGGCGCGCGGGGACCGCACGCCCTACCAGTTCGTGACGAAATTCAAAACCGGCCACTGCCGGCCCCATTGCCAGGTGGCTTTGTGGCGGCCAAACCGCTATTCGTTGTTCATGACGCTGGAAGTGGCCATCACCACGTGTGGATCTTGCATCTTGCGTTTCGGCGTGGAAAGAAGGAGGAGCCGTCATGTATGAGCACCGAAGACAACCCCTGATCCCTATCCGCCATTTCCGTGCGCGAGTGATTCAACACGTCCTCGCCGCGGGCTTCCTTATCCTCTTCTCGTTGCTGGTCGGCATACTCGGGTACCACTATTGTGAAAACATGCCGTGGATCGACGCCATGCCGAACGCGGCGATGATTCTCACGGGGATGGGTCCGCTCGGCCCGCTGCAAACGACGGCCGGCAAGGTGTTTGCCACGTTCTACGCCCTGTTTTCCGGCTTGGTGTTCCTCTTCGTCGCGGGCGTGACATTCGCACCCGTCGTGCACCGATTCCTTCACCGGTTTCACCTGTCGGAAGACGCGGAAACGTGACGTCGGCCCTCTTACCTCTGCGAACCTCTGTGGCCTCCGCGGTGAAAACTCCGTCTGTCCGGCGGACGGCCATGACCGCGACCCATGCCGTGGGTGCTGTCTTGCTCGATCACCGCCTGAACCTTCCGGCCGTGGAACTCGGCGTTGTTGAGGTTCGGCAGAAGGATCTCCGCAGCTTCGGGCGCCACTTCGAACACACTGTCCCGCTCCAGGATGCGAATGCGGCCAAGGCGCAGCATGGGGCCGGGCGTCGCGCGATTGATTAGAGAGATAAGCAGCGGCGGAGTGAGTGCGTTTTTCGTGCCGAGGTTGACGCGCAATCTGACCGCGGATCCCGCCAGCGGTTCGCCCACCGGGCGTGTCTGTTCCCGGTGTGCCGCGGACCGGTCTCGTCTTTTCTGGGGCTGTTGCTCGGGCCGGTCGGACTGGTGCGGCACATTCAAGTCGGGCGCCTTCTTGTAGTAGGCGAGGAACGGGGCCAGTTCGCGCAGCGCGATGCGCTTGATGATGTCTTCGCGCGACAGGTCGGCCAGCACTTCGTGGATCTTCGGCAGGAAGGCGTCGAGCTGCTTGTCCGGTACGTCCATCTTCTTGATGCGCTCCAGCAGGGCCACCAATTGCGCTTCGCAGACCTGGTCGCCGCTCGGCACTTCCTTGTGGACGAAACGCTTGTTCATGATCCGCTCGATAGCGCGGACCTTGTAATCCTCGCGCATGTGCACGAGCACGATGGAAACGCCCGCTTTGCCGGCGCGGCCGGTGCGGCCGCTGCGGTGCGTGTAGACGTCGGGATCGCCGGGCAGGTCGTAGTTCACCACGTGTGTCAGGTCGTCGACGTCCAGCCCGCGCGCGGCCACATCGGTGGCCACGAGGATCTGGATGTTCCGTACGCGGAACCGTTTCATCACACGGTCGCGCTGGTCCTGCGAGAGGTCGCCGTGCAACGTATCCGAGTTGTAGCCGTCCCCGGACAGCCGCTGGGCCACCTCCTGTGTCTCCGCGCGCGTGCGGCAGAACACGATGCCGTAGAAACCGGGCTGTGCATCGATGATGCGCTTGAGGGCCTGGTAGCGGTCGCGCGCGTGGACGGTGTAGCACTCGTGTGCCACGTTATCTGCCACGGCGTTGCGCGTGCCGAGGATGATCTCCTCCGGATCGTGCAGGTACTTGCCGGCCATCGCCGCCACTTGCGTGGGCATGGTCGCTGAGAAAAGCAGCGTGCACGCCTGTTCGGGCACCACCTTCAAGATGGATTCCAGTTCCTCTTGGAACCCCATGTTCAGCATTTCGTCGGCCTCGTCGAGCACCACGCGCTGCACCCGGTCGAGCCTGGCGCTGTTGCGCCGGAGCAAATCGTTCAACCGCCCCGGCGTGGCCACGAGGATGTGGACGCCGCGCCGCAGCTCATGCATCTGGGAATGGATCGGCGTGCCGCCGTACACGGCGAGGATGCGGAGATGCGGCGCGAATCTTCCGTAGTCCGACAGGTCCTTGGAAATCTGCAGGCACAGCTCACGCGTCGGACAAAGGATCAACGCCTGGATCTCCGCCTTGTGCGGGTCGGTCAATTGCAGGAGCGGCAACCCGAACGCCGCGGTCTTCCCCGTCCCCGTCTGCGCCAGTGCGACCACGTCCCGCGCGCCCTTGAGAAGGAGCGGAATCACCTTCGCCTGCACCGGCGTCGGCGTCGCAAACCCCAATTCCACCACGCCCTTCAACAACGCCGGCGCCAACCCAAATTCAGAAAACGTACTCATCCCGCATGGTGTAGCCGCAATGCGCCGCCGCGACGACTCAATTCCTTCGGGGAACTGGGGCAGTGGTCCCTTTTGAAATGGCCTCTCCCAAGGGTAGGGCTGGGCGTCCCGCCCTGCCGCGGCGCGACCGGGATCTGCCCTCAATGCTACGCTCGCCCGAAGCGCTACGCGCATGCGTTGCGAGCGGGTATAGCGTTGCAGGCGGGCGTCGCGCCCTACCAAGTTGGAGCAGCAATTTCAAAAGGCGCCACTGCCCTGCCCGTGGGCCTTGGCAGAAAGATGGCGCGGTTTCCGCCCCGCGAAAGGCTTGTTGCTATTTCCCGGCATCCTGCTACCTTCGCCACCTGCTAGACGAGTGAGTGCAGATAGTGAGATGGAAGATTGTCAGTGGTCCGCCTCTGTGGATCGGTGACGATTCTAAACCCGAATATCTCGGGAACAGTCACCGAAACCTCCCCCGCAGCGCGAAAGAAGAAGAAAAACCATGGCAACGAAACTATATGTAGGCAATCTGTCGTTCAACACGACCGAAGGCGACGTCCGCAAGCTGTTCGAGGGACTCGGTCCCGTCGGCAGTTGCAGTCTGATCACGGACAAGATGACGGGTAACTCCCGCGGCTTCGCGTTCGTGGAAATGACGAGCCAGGAAGACGCGACGAAGGCGATCGCGGATCTGCACGGCAAGGACCTCGACGGTCGCGCCCTGACGGTCAACGAAGCCAAACCCCGTGAAGAGCGCCCCCGCAGCGGTGGCGGCTTCGGTGGTGGTGGTGGTGGTGGCGGCGGTGGCGGTTACGGCGGCGGCAAGCGCGATCGGTACTAGACCGACCCTGCAGCTGTAAAGGATCTGCGCCCCGAGAAATCGGGGCGCATTTTTTGTGCCCGGATGCAGAAAGAGCGGATTCGAACCACGGAGGTCGCGGAGGTACGCGGAGGGTGGGATGGAATCAGGACAGAACCTCTGCGTACCTCGGCGACCTCTGCGGTTAGAATTCCCCTCAGGATTCCGCGAACAGCGCCTTACGAGCGATCTCGACGGTGTACGCGCGGCTGGCGGGGAAGTGGAGGATGGGGATGCCGGACGCCTGCATGACCTCGTCCACGAACGCATCGCGCTCCTTCCTGTCCTGCCGCCGGCCGTTACACCTCTTTTTCGGCCCCGGAAATCGACCCATGTCCGCATTTTCGGCGCCGAAACAGAGCCTTATCGATTGCACTTCAGTGACTTAGCGAGGTCCGACCCCGGACGGAGACCCCGGACGGACACGCGGACGGACAAAGTTCATGACTTGAGCGGCGATGTGCCAAAATCAGACTCCAGTATCAATGAGGCGATACTGAGTCGGCTCAACTTGCGACTGAACCTGGCAACATGATTTGCGCCTATGATCATGATGCATCGGTCATGGCGGACAAGTGCAAGCCTTGCTAGCCAGATTCGTTCGCGTTTGTCCCAGTGGCGTTTTTCAATTTTCTTTACATGCGCGTCCTGTTCGCGAGTCAAGACACATCCATATCCTAGATCGAGAGCTATTTCCCGATATCCCTTGATGCCGCAACGGCGTCTTTCCTCCGTGTCAGGATCGACAAACAGATGCCGAGCGGCCTGTTCTGTTGCCACTCTTCGCGCCACAGAGTTTCGCGCACCGTCATTAAGAATGCATTCCTCGTCGAGCTCCTCAGCAAGTAGGTCAGGGTGAAGGGTGAGGGCGTGCTGTGTAAGGAAAGCGTAAAACGTCTCCCAATCATTTCCGGGGCCTTCAAACTGATATCGATGATTGAGACCGATTATATGAATCATTAATTGCTCCGCGACCGACGCCGAGCTTCAGAAGCTGGGGTTTCGACCATGTGTGGGAAGCCTGCCCGAGTGACCCAGTCCTCTGCAAGCTCGGCCTACCTGTACTTGTCTACCTGCGTGTACTCCCACTCCAGGTATGAGCTTAATCCATCGAGATCAGGAAACAGCATCGATGCGTTTATCCCACATCTGTCGAGCTCCATTGGAAGCGGGCCCCTCGCGTATGCTTTGTCAATCCTGTGTCGCTTTAGCCGACCCCTGTATCGCTTTTGATTCTCAAGAACGATGAATCGTTTTTCGTCTTCAATGTATTTGTGAACAGTGAACAGCCCCGCTTGAGCCGTTATTCTTCGTGTCGAGTGGCGTGGTCTGTATATCATCGTCCGGTTGCCCAAGAAAGGGTCTGGCACCGTGCTCAGGTCGACACAGGCATCAGGTCGAGGCATGAACATCCAAACGACGGGTGAAAAGCCAGTATCTATCGGGCGTTGGATTGCGAACCAGAGAGCTGCCAAAGCATTTTGTGTCCAGTCGAGGAGCCGTGTGGGTAATCCGTGATGCTGTGCCAGTGCCAACCAGTCCCATTTGTCGCGCACCATTGGTTCCACTAATCCAACGCTTTTTCGAGAAAACTCCTCGATCAAACGTCTTTCGCCTTTGAGCGAATATTGAGGGCGTCTGTATCGCGCTATTCTTGGCAGAAGAGGCTTGTCTACGTTCTGTCCGCGAAAGAGGATATCGCGCTCATACGAGGCAAATGTCTGTACTGCCTCTATGTAGTAAGCCAGAGATTTTATGACATCATTCTTCATCTTGTAGGCCGCACGACCAGCTTCACAGGCGGCGTCTGATGTTCATGTCTGAAACCGAGCCAGATACGCCGTACTGCAATCTCATGGTTGTTCGGCACACGATGCTCCCAAGTCGGTTCTATCGTGGCATGGTATTTATGGGCGTTTGAGTCGGTCGACTTCACCGCGAAGCGCCTCTAGTTCTTGATTCTTTCGCTTCTGCTCCAGAAAAACAATGTGGTTAATCACTTCGGCTTGCTGCTCTTCGGAAAGCTGCTCTTGGTACCGGTTGATGTAGTCCTGGTCCCATTTTCGAAACTTCCCGAAGGACATCATCCGGTAGTCTCCTCCTTTATCCTGCAAGAGGACTTGCCCGTATGCTGTGCCAATCAATTTCGCGCTGAACTTTTTCCCGTGAATTGGGTCCCAAGATCTCACGTGAGGTATGATCAATTGTTTCTGGAGTTGTGCCTCCATTTGCTCGGTTGTGATAAAACGCTCACCATCTACATACGTTGCGCTCTCAGCATCATCAAGTAACAGCCATTTGCCCGGCATTGATCGGTTGCGCGTGGCTCTTATGACAGCTCCAGACTCGATTGAGCCAACGATTCGATTGTTCGTATCGTAGATTGGAGTGGTTGTTTGACACAAATATTCATCCGCTTTCACATCGCTGCTCAGGAACACAGGCAAATGCAAAAGAAGAGTAGTCCACAAGTGAATTATCTTTGACATATTCTGTGCCTTCGTGTGCCGAACGTTAGCATCATTCGGGTCGGACCGTGAGCGCATCGTAGCACCAAAAAGTTGCACTGAGAAACAACCAATTCCGACCGCTTGCAGGCCGTACGCTATTCGGGTCAGGTCTGAATGGCGCTTAGTTAAGCCCTAAAACTCGCATGGACAAGGGCTTGCGGCGGCGGGTGTCGGGCAAGGTTCCGAAGATCACCAAGCGGGAGATGTGCTCCCCGGGTCGTAGGGGGTCGCACTTTTACTTTTCACTCTTGGTGTTGTTCCGAGCCCATGAAATGACGCGGGTGGCTGTGGCCAAGGCTTTCTCTGTGTCCGCGTCCGGCTTTAGCCAGTGCAAGATCGCCCTCCGCATAGGCGAGCCACTCTTTGGCTGAATCGGGATCGGGCCTATCCGGCGGCATAAACGACCCTTCCGCTCCTGAGAATTTCGCGATAGATCAGGCCGGGACGCTCAGACAGCTCTCGCAGACGGTTATCCGACACAACGAATATGTCCATCGGCATCCGAACATGGCTCACCGCGTCACGAAGGCGAATGCTTTCGGCGCGTGGACTTCCAGGCTCTTCACGAAGGACAACCAGCATGTCGAGATCGCTGCTGCGTCCGTGAGACCCGCGGACATATGACCCGAATACAAAAATCTTAACGGGATTTGCAGCGTGCGCGATCGTCTTTACCGCTTCGGCGACCTTCTCCTCGGTCACCTTCCAGGGAACTTCCTCGTCATTCGGATCGCGGATCATGCTTGGACGCTAACACATGCGGTGCGGGTTGACCATAGCGGCGCGTTCATGTCCGTTTCGGAAATTCAACCGCGGAAAATCCAGCTTCGCCCAAGGCCATGCCGCGGCAAGCATGGAATGCACGGAAGGAAGGGACGGCTCGCCGACTTCCGATTTTGAACCACGGAGGACGCGGAGGTTCACGGAGGGTGGGAAAGGAGAATTCGGCAAAACCTCCGCGTACCTCCTCCGAACCTCCGTGCCCTCCGTGGTTAGAATTCCGCCCCCCGTCCTGCTTGCCCACGATTTTCGGGACCGAACGCCTGATAATCAGGAGGCTGAGGTGGTTTTTTCGGCGAGGCGGAGGAATGCTTGGGTGGTCAGGCTGAGATGGCTTTCCGGGGTGTCTTCCTCTTTGCAGTGGCTCAGGCCTCTCGCTGAATACGCGAACATCATCACGACCGGCATGTCCGGCACCATCTCCGCTGAGTCGTGCAGCGGACCACTGGGGAGTTTGGGGGCGTCGCCGGTTATCTCCCGCACCGCTTCTTCGCAGAGTTTGATCAGCTTCGGGTCGAAGGGCCTTGGCTCGATGGTCCAGATTTTCTTCCACTCCATTTTGACGTTGTTGTCCATCCCGGCGCGTAGGGCGGCTTCTTTGGCGTCTGCCAACATCGAGGCCAGAACCTCGGCGCGTAGGGCACGCTGGTCGATGCTGATTTCGCAGACGCCGGGCACCGCCGTCACGATGCAGGGTTCTACTTTCACCACACCACACGTGCAGACGACATTCGCGCCGGGCTTGCTGTGTTTCAGGCCGATTTGACGCACTTCCAACGCGAATTGCGCGGCGGCGAGGAACGCGTCTTTCCGCATCGGGATCGGGGTCGATCCGGAGTGGGCGGCCTGGCCGGTGAATTTCACCATGTGGCGTTCGACACCGAAGGTGCCGAGCACAACGCCGGTCGGTTTGTTCATCGCTTCGAGCACCGGGCCCTGTTCGATGTGCAGCTCGAGGTACGCCTTGGCGTTGATCTTCTTCAATTCCTTGTGCGCGTTCAGCATGGTGTCGATGTCGACGCCGTTTTCCTTCAGTGCGTCGGGGAGCTTCACGCCTTGTCGATCGACGAGGTTCCGGATGTCGTCGAGTTTCAGGCTGCCGGCGGCGGCGGATGAGCCCATCAGGCTGCGGCCGAAGCGCGCGCCTTCTTCGTCGGCCCAGTCGCAGAGCTTCATCGTGACGGGTTTGTCCTTCTGTTCGCTGTACCGCCGCAGGGCTTCGAGTCCGGCGAGGACGCCGAGGCAGCCGTCGAGCCAGCCGCCGTTCGGGACGGAATCAAGGTGGCTGCCGACGATGACCGTCGCATCGGACGTGCCGGGGAGGGTCACCCAGTTGTTGCCGGCGGAGTCGGTTTCGACGGTCAGGCCGAGGTCGGATTTGACCTTGCCCGCGAACCATTGCCGGGCTTTGCGCCAGACCGGGCCCCAGGCTACGCGCTGGGCGCCGTTTTCGTCGGAGGTAAGGGCGGCCAGTTCGCGCAGGTCGGCGATGACGCGGGCCGCGCTTGCTTCCAGGGAAGGATCGGGAGCGGTCATACCGAAAGGATAGCCACGAAGAGGCACAAGAGGCAACCCGCTTCGCCGAGGCTACGCAGGTCAGGCGAAGAAGGAAGAGTTGGCCACGAGAAGCACCAAAATCCCGCCGCCCCTAAAACCCGCCTCGGAAGTGCCATAGGGGCGGAGCTTTCTTGTGCGTCTTTGTGGCGAACATCAGGGCCGATGGGATAGCCACGAAGAGGCACAAGAGGCAACCCGCTTCGCCAAGGCTACGCAGGTCAGGCAAAGAAAGAGTTGCCCACAGATTTCACAGATTCGGATGGATGGCGGAGGCGGGGGAAATCGCGGACATCGTCGTGACCTCGACCCTTCATCCGTGTTCATCTGTGAAATCTGTGGGCAACTCCTGAGATCCCTGAATTTTGGGCTCACATTTCTCAACCGCCGTAAGCCCCTGTTGTGTATACTTTTGCCGTGTCGGTTGCACCATGGACGCGGCCCTTCGGTAGGGGTCGGTTTTGAATGTCGTCTCTGCGGCGCGCGGGGCTTGCCCGCCTGGGGCGGGGACCGCACGCCCTACCAGTTCGTGACGAAAGTCAAACGTCGCTGACGAATGCGCCTGGTTCACCGGATTCGTCGTCGCGTAGTACATGTTAATAGGTGGATACCCATCGCAAATGAGGTAGGGCGGTTTCGACGAAACCGCCGCCGGGCAAGGGCCCGTTCGATTACGATTACGATTACGATTAGGATTACGATTACGATTAGGATTACGATTACGATTAGGATTACGATTAGGATTTATGAGCAGGACACCGACACTTCCACCTTGTGATCACAAACCCGCGCCGTACAAAGGGCCCTCGATCGACGAGGTGCTCGCGATGCGGAAGCAGTTCCTGAACCCGGGGCTGTTCCTCTACTACAAGAACCCGATCATGATCGTGGAGGGGTCGATGCAGTACGTGTGGGACCAGAACGGGCGGCGTTACGTCGACGGCTTTGGTGGCATCGTCACGGTCAGCGTGGGCCACGCGCACCCGGACACGGTCCGCGCGGCGACGGAGCAGATCAACAAGATTTCGCACACGACGACGATCTACCTGAACCCGGTCATTACGGACTACGCGAAGGCGCTGGCGGCGAAGATGCCGGGCGATCTCAAGGTCTGTTACTTCGTCAATTCCGGGTCGGAGGCGAACGACCTCGCGATCCTGATGGCGCGGCTCTACACGGGAAACTACGACGTGATCGCGCTCCGCAACGCGTACCACGGCGGGATCGCGTCGACCATGGGCCTGACCGCGCACAACACGTGGAAATTCAACGTCCCGCACAGCTTCGGCGTCCACCACGCGCTGGCGCCGGACCGCTACCGTGGCCCGCACGGGTACGACGACGGGGACGCGGGGAAGAACTACGCGTGGGACGTCCAGGACCTGATCCGGTTCGCGACGCCGGGCAAGATTGCGGGCTTTTTCGCCGAGTCGATCCAGGGTGTCGGCGGCGTGATCGTGTTCCCGGACGGCTACCTGCAGGAGGCGTATAAACACGTGCACGACGCGGGCGGGCTCTGCATTGCTGACGAGGTGCAGACCGGGTTCGGCCGTACAGGCACGCACTACTGGGGCTTTGAGACGCAGGGCGTGATCCCGGACATCGTGACGATGGCGAAGAGCATCGGCAACGGCGCGCCGCTGGCCGCGGTCGTGACGACGCCGAAGATCGCGGCGACGCTCACGCAGAAAATCCACTTCAACACCTTCGGCGGCAACCCGGTGTCCTGCGCGATTGGGCATGAGGTGCTCAAGATCATCGACCGCGACGGCTACCAGAAGCGGTGCCTCGACCTCGGCGCACAATTTTTCCAAGGATTGGAAAAATTGAGAGATAAATTTCCAATCGTTGGAGATGTTCGAGGCAAAGGGCTGATGGTGGCGCTGGAACTGGTGAAGGACCGGAAGACCAAAGAGCCCGCGAAGGAAGCGTGTGCAGCGATTTTCGAAAAGACGAAGGACCTCGGGTTGCTCATCGGCAAAGGCGGGTTGTTCGGCAACGTGCTGCGCTGCACGCCGCCGATGTGTTTCACGGAGGCGGATGTGGAGTTTGCGTTGGATGTGTTGGATGCGGCATTAGGAGAAGCGGGGTGATGGAGCGGTGGAGTGATGGAGTGTTGTGGGGAATCTTCCCATCACTCCAATACTCCAACACTCCATTTCTCCTCCCCATATGAAAATCGGCGTCCCCAAAGAGATCAAGGTCAAAGAGAACCGCGTCGCGTGTACCCCGGCCGGGGCGAGGATGCTGGTCCACGGTGGGCACGAGGTGCTGGTGCAGAAGGGTGCGGGGGAAGGCAGCGGATTTCACGACGAGCAGTTCGAGCAGTCGGGCGCGCGGATCGTGCCGGCGGCGGCCGATGCGTGGGGTGCGGACATGGTGCTCAAGGTCAAGGAACCGATGGAGGCGGAGTACTCGTTCCTCCGTCCCGGACTGCTCCTTTTCACCTATCTCCACCTCGCGGCGGCGAAAGAGCTGACCGAGACGCTGGTGGCGTCGAAGACGACGGGCATCGCGTACGAGACCGTGCAGATAGGGCGTCGTTTGCCGCTCCTCGAGCCGATGAGCGAGATCGCGGGCCGCATGAGTGCCATTGTTGGCGCGTACTATCTGAGCAAGGCGCAGGGTGGGAAGGGCGTGTTGCTCGGCGGCGTGCCGGGCGTGCTGCCGGGCCATGTCCTTATCATAGGAGGGGGCACGGCGGGCATTAACGCCGGACGGGTCGCGGCGGGCATGGGCGCGGAGGTGACGATCCTTGAGGTCGATCTCGAGCAGATGCGGTTCCTTGACATCAGCCTGCACGGCGCGGCGCATACGCTGTACTCGAACGAGCAGAACCTGATGGACATGCTCCCGAATGTCGACCTGCTGATCGGGGCGGTACTGGTGCCCGGGGCCAGGGCGCCGAAGTTGATCAAACGCGAGATGCTGCGCGTGACGAAGCCCGGCACGGTCTTCGTCGACATCGCGATCGACCAGGGCGGCTGCGCCGAGACGTCGCGGCCGACGACGCACGAAACCCCGATCTACGTCGAAGAGGACACGATCCATTACTGCGTGACCAACATGCCCGGCGCGTATGCGCGGACTGCGACGCAGGCGTTGACCAACGCGACGATCCCGTACGCGTTGAAGCTCGCGAACCTCGGATTCGAAGGCGCGCTTCAACAGGTCCCGGAACTGCGCCCGGGCCTGAACACGCACAACGGGCACGTCACCTATAAAGCAGTAGCGGAGGCGCATGGGATGCCTTTTTCGGAGCAGAAATTTTAACCGCGGAGGTTCACGGAGGATTTCTGAATCCGGAATTCCCTCCGTGTTCCTCCGTGTCCTCCGTGGTTAATAAAGGAACCGAGTATGAGTCTTAAGCCCCGTCTGGATGCGAAGACGGCCGCCGCCAACATGGCCGAGATGGAGCCGAAGTACCGGCCGCAGGAGGCGCAGGTCGAGGCGGACCGCTGCCTGTACTGCTTCGACGCGCCGTGCATCATGGCGTGCCCCACGGGCATCGATATCCCCGCCTTCATCAAGAAGATCGCGACCGGCAACCTGACCGGCGCGGGCCGGACCATCCTCAAAGCCAACCCGCTCGGCGCGAGCTGCGCCCGCGTCTGTCCGACATCGGCCCTGTGCGAAGGCGCGTGCGTGATGCTGGACCGCGACCGGAAACCGATCAAGATCGGGCGGCTCCAGCGGTACGCGACGGACCATGTTTTTGAAAACAAGCTCAAGGTGCTGCGCGTCCCGGCGGAGAAGTCCGGGAAGAAGATTGCCATCATCGGTGGCGGCCCGGCCGGCCTCGGCTGCGCGGCCGAGCTGGCGCAGCTCGGGCACCAGGCCGTGATTTTCGAGAAGAAGCCGCAGGCGGGCGGGCTCAACACGTACGGTATCGCCTACTACAAGCTCACGCCGCAGGCGAGTCTTGAGGAAGTGGAATTGGTGAAGAGCCTCGGCGTCGAGATCAAGACCGGCGTGGAAGTCGGCAAGGACGTGGACGCGCAGCAGCTCATGAGGGACTTTGACGCGGTCTTCATAGGCGTCGGCCTGGGCCGGACGTACAAGCTGGGTATTCCGGGCGAGGAACTGCCCGAAGTGGTCGAGGCGCTGGATTTCATCGAGCTGATCCACACGAAGGCGCTCGACCAGGTTCCCGTGGGCGCCAAGGTTGCCGTCATCGGGTGCGGTAACACGGCGATTGACGCGGTGACGCAGGCGAAGCGGCTCGGCGCGGAGCGCGCGGTGATCATCTACCGTCGCGGGGAGAAGGACATGCCCGCGTATCCGTACGAGTACGAGATCGCGAAGAAGGACGGGTGCGAATTCATGTTCCGCACCGTTCCGGTTATGATCGAGGGCAAGCGTCACGTCACGGGCCTGACGCTCGCGAAGACAAGGATCGACGCACAGGGTCGTGTCGAAGTCGTCGAGAGGTCCCAGTTTGTCGAGCCGTTCGACATGGTGATCAAGGCGCTCGGGCAGGAGCCGCGGGCGAAGCAGATCCAGGCGCTGTTCCCCGGCCTCGACATCGGCACGGACGGGGTAGTCGCGCGCGACTTCGCCACGGGCAAGACGAGCCTGGAGAAGGTGTACGCCGGCGGCGACGCATGCAACGGCGGGCGCGAAGTCGTCAACGCCGTCGCCGAGGGCAAACGCGCCGCGCGGGGCATTCACAAGATGCTGACGGGCGAGGATGTGGTCGGGCCGGTCCAGTCGACGCGGCTCGGCGTTCCGGGGAAGAAGACGACGGGCTCAGGGTTTGATCATCCGATCAGGGTGCCGGAACTGGAAGCGGAGTATTATGAGAAGCAAAAATCGTAATCTTAATCGTAATCCTAATCGTAATCGAAAAGGGGATTACGATTACGATTAGGATTACGATTACGATGGGAGAGAGACATGGCTGATTTATCGATCAATTTCGCGGGCATCAAATCGCCGAATCCGTTCTGGGTCGCGTCCGGGCCGCCGTCGAACACGGCGTACCAGTGCCACCGCGCGTTTGAGGCGGGATGGGGCGGTGTGGTCTGGAAGACGATCGGCGATCCCATCGTCAACGTGAGCTCGCGGTACTCTGCGCTCGGCGCGGGTGGCCAGCGCATGGTCGGGTTCAACAACATTGAACTGATCAGTGACCGCTCGCCCGAGACGAACTTCCGCGAGCTTGCCGAGTGCAAGAAAGCGTGGCCGGACAGGGCGATCATCGCATCGCTCATGACGGACACGCGCGAAAACTGGCACGACTACATGAAGCGTTCGCGCGATTGCGGCGCGGACGGGGTCGAGCTGAACTTCGGCTGCCCGCACGGCATGTGCGAGCGAGGGATGGGTTCCGCCGTCGGCCAGAACCCGCGCGTGATCGAGACCATCGTCGGCTGGGTCATGGAGGTCGCGGAGATTCCGGTCATCGTGAAGCTGACCCCGAACGTCACCGACATAACGGAGCCCGCGCGGGCGGCGAAGAAGGCGGGCGCGAACGCGATCTCGCTCATCAACACGATCAACAGCATCACGCAGGTGAACCTGGACCGCATGTGCCCCGAGCCCTGCGTTGCGGGCAAGAGCACGCATGGCGGGTACTGCGGGCCGGCGGTGAAGCCGATCGCGCTCCACATGGTGCATGCCTGCGCGGAGGACCCGGAGGTGGGAATCCCGATCTCGGGCATCGGCGGCATCGCGACGTGGAAGGACGCGGCAGAATTCATCGCGCTCGGCGCGGGGAGCGTCCAGGTCTGCACGGCGATCATGCACTTTGGGTTTCGGATCGTGGAGGACATGATCGACGGCATGAACTTGTTTATGGACGAGAAGGGTTACAGGACGATGGCGGAATGGACCGGCAAGGCCGTACAGTCGGTGGAGAAGTGGGAGAACCTCGACCTCAACTACAAATGCGTCGCGGACATCAACTACGAGAAATGCATCGGCTGCAACCTGTGCTATATCGCCTGCGAAGACGGCGCGCACCAGGCCATCGAACTCGTCAGCCCGGACGACAAGGGCCTGGGCCCCGGACGCATGCCGGGCAAGCCTGTCCCGCAGGTCAACGTGGAGCACTGTGTCGGCTGCAACCTGTGCGCGATCGTCTGCCCGGTCGACCACTGTATCTCGATGGTCGATGTGAAGACGGGCGAGATGCCGATGTCGTGGAAGCAATACCAGGAGCGCATGGCGAAGGGCGAGATGAAGCCGATCCCGGCGCATCCTTAGAAATAACCAATAACCAATAACCAATATCCAATAACCAATAACCAATATCCAATAACCAATATCCAATAACCAATAACCAAAAGGCTTGGGTTGTGGATTTGGTTATTGGTGTTTGGTGATTGGTTATTCGATTTGAAGAGAAAACGCATGAGTCATCTGCAACCCTGTCCAGTTCTCATCGGTGGTGAATGGTCGACGCCGAAGACGGCGACGACCACCAAGGTCCACAATCCTTCCACCGGCGAAGTGATTGCCGAGACGCCGATGTGCGGGGCGGATATCGTCGATGCGGCGGCCCAGGCCGCGGCAATGGCGTACGCCGACTGGTCGGAGACGCCGCCGGCCGAGCGGTGTCGCGTCCTGTTCCGTTACAAGATCCTGCTCGAGGACCACTTCGAGGAACTGGCGAAAAGCGTTACGCGCGAGCACGGGAAGACGCTGACCGAGGCCCGCGGCGACGTGCGGCGCGGGATTGAAGTTGTCGAATACGCGTGCGGGATCCCCGAGCTGTTGAAAGGCGAGATCCTCGAGAACATCGCGCGCGGGATCGACTGTGACGTCATCAAGCAGCCGCTGGGCGTGTGTGCAGGCATTTGTCCGTACAACTTTCCCGCGCTGGTCCCCATGTGGATGTACCCGCTGGCGGTCGCGTGCGGCAACACGTTTATCCTCAAACCGAGCGAGAAGGTGCCGCTCACCTCGATCCGGCTGATGGAGCTTTTCATGGAGGCGGGGCTGCCGAAGGGTGTCATGAACGTTGTGCACGGCGGCAAGGACTGCGTCGACGCGATCCTGAAGCACCCGAAGATCCGCGCGATATCGTTCGTCGGCTCGTCGCCGATCGCGAAGTACATCTTCGAGACCGGGACCCAGCACGGCAAGCGGGTCCAGGCCGCCGGCGGCGCGAAGAACTATGTGTTCGTCATGCCGGACGCCGACATCACGAACTCCATCACGGGCCTGGTCGACGCGGCGTTCGGCTGCGCGGGCCAGCGGTGCATGGCCGGATCGACGGTGGTGACGGTCGGCACGGCGGCGAACCTGCTCATCCCGCCGCTGGCCGACGCGGTCAGGGCCATCAAGGTGGGCGCGACGGACCGCGATCCCGAAGCGAAGATGGGCGCGGTCATCAGTTCGCAGCACCGCGACAAGGTTGCGGGACTCGTCGAGAGCGCCGCGAAGGAGGGCGCGGAGGTCGTCGTCGACGGTCGCGGCGTGAACGTGGCGTCGCACCCGGGCGGTTTTTACCTGGGTCCCACGATCGTCGACCGGGTGGAGCCACGGATGAAGATCGCGCAGGAGGAAGTGTTCGGGCCGGTGCTGAACGTCATGCGGTTCGAGGACTTCGAGGCCGCGCTGGCAATGGCGAACAAGACGATCTTCGGGAACGGCGCGTGCATTTACACGCAGTCGGGCAAGATCGCGCGCGAGTTCCGGCACCGCATCACGTCCGGCATGGTCGGGATCAACGTCGGCGTGCCCGCGCCGCTCGCGCAGTTCCCGTTCAGCGGCTGGGACTATTCGTTTTTTGGCGACTTGCATCTGCAAGGCCGTGAGGGTGTGATGTTTTACACGCGCCAGAAAGTGACCACGACGCGGTGGTTCCAATTTGGCGAGGGGGATATCTGGCATAAAGAGAAATAGCCAAACACCAAACACCAAACACCAAACACCAATAACCAATAACCAAACACCAATAACCAAACATCAATAACCAGTAGTCGTTCCGCCCGGTTTGGTTATTGATTATTGGTTCTTGGTTATTCGCAAGGAGGCGTCATGGCCCTACTTATCAGGAACGGTGAGATCATTACCGCCGACGCGCGCTGCAAGGCGGACCTTCTCTGCGAGGGCGAGCAGATCACGAAAATCGGCGTGAATTTAGAGGTGCCGGGCCCCGATGGGAGCGGGGCAGGCGCGACGGTGATCGATGCGAAGGGAAAGTATGTGTTCCCGGGCTTCATTGACCCGCACGTCCACATCTACCTGCCGTTCATGGGCACGTACGCGAAGGACACGTATGAGAGTGCGAGCAAGGCGGCGCTGGTCGGCGGGACGACGACCCTGATCGAGATGTGCTGCCCGTCGCGGAGCGATGAGCTGCTCAAGTCCTACGAGTTGTGGCTCGGCAAGGCCGAGGGCAAAAGCGCGTGCGACTTCACCTTCCACATGGGCGTGCCGCGCTACGACGCGAAGGCGGAAGGCGAGCTGCGCGAGATCGTCAAGGCCGGGATCAGCAGCTTCAAGATATTCCTGGCGTACAAGAATTTCTTCGGTGTGACCGACGAGGAGCTATACCAGGTGCTCAAGCTTGCGAAGTCGCTCGGTGTCATCACGACCGCGCACTGCGAGAACGCGGACCTTGTCGCGCAGCGGCAGCAGGAACTCCTGGCTGAGAAGAAAACCGATCCGAAATGGCACTACTGGAGCCGGCCGCCGATGGTCGAGGCCGAGGGGGTGCACCATCTGGCGACGTTCGCGCAACTGCACGACGCGCACGTGTATGTCGTCCACACGAGCTGTGAGGAATCGCTCCGTGCCGCACTTCGCGCGAAGGAACGAGGCGTGAAGATCTGGGTCGAGACGCTGATCCAGTATCTGACGCTCGACATGACCCACGCGGAGCTGCCGGACTTCGAAGGGTCGAAGTTCATCATGTCGCCGCCTCTGCGGGACAAGAAGAACCAGACCGTGTTCTGGAACGCATTGCGGCAGGGTTTTGTCAGCACGCTGGCGACGGACCACGCGCCGTTCGATTTCAGGGGGCAGAAGGAAATGGGCCGTGGGGACTTCACGAAGATCCCGAACGGGATCCCGTCGCTCGAGGACCGGATCACCATCTACTACACGCACGGCGTGGCCGCGGGGCGTATCGACCTGCACCGGTTTGTCGACACGGCGAGCACGGCGGCGGCGAAGCTGTTTGGCCTGTTCCCGCGCAAGGGCACGATCGCGGTCGGGAGCGATGCGGACCTGGTCGTGTTCGATCCGAATTACAGGGGAACGATCACGCAGAAGAACCAGCACATGAACCTCGACTACAACCCGTTCGAGGGCTGGGAGATCAAGGGCCGGCCGAGTGTGGTGACGGTGCGCGGCGAGATCGCGGCGCAGGACGGGAACTTCGTCGGGAAGATCGGCCGGGGGCAACTTCTAAGAAGAGAGCCAACCCACTTCTAACCGCAAAGAGACGCAAGAACGAGAGGCTCTTGCAAAACTCCAGAAACAATCGCTCGCGACCAGTCTTCGCTGGGCTACGCCGCGGCAAGCGTAGCGCGACCCTCCAAAGATGAGGGAAAGGAGCCGTTCTTCAAACTGGAGGGACGCGCTCCGTCGCGTCCGTAGGAGTTTTCCAAGATGCGTCTAAGCGAAGCGCGATTTTCCGAAGACCCGCGCCAGATAAGCTGGCGGGGGTCTCTAGCCCGGATTAGTCGTGAAACGCGAACGTGTCAAACGCGCTCGGCACCGACCGGGCCACGCAGGTGGAGCGTCTGCTGCCGGCCCCCGACGGCGTGTCGACCGACAGGACAGCCCTTTGGAACCTCATGGTCTAGCGCAATCTGGCCCCGCCACATTTGTTTTTTGCTTGACCGATGGCGGGCCCCATACTAACATAAATCGTTAAAGCATTAATGTAACCGATTACATTATGTTCATGTGTTTCACGCGCGTGCGGTTCGTTTCTTGGTAGGGGTGCCATGAAATTCTGGCGATGGAGGGTGTTGTTGCCGGGTGTTCCCGGGACGAGTGCGGAATGTACGACCGGCTCGGTTGTCAAACGCGCTCGGCGCTGGCCGCGCCACCCAGGTGGTGCGCCTCCTGCTGGCCCCCGACGGCGTGCCGGCCGATGTGACAGCGCTTTGGAGTCTTCTCGTTTAGCCCTGATAGTGCATCGTAGTCGATGCACTATGCGCCCGTTGGGCCAGGGGCTCCGGGCTTCGACGCGTCCGGAAGCTGCCGGACATGCTCCGGGCCGGCCCCGTCTCGCGCATGCGCGGCAACCTTATTCTCCGCAGTCGAGCGCTCGACGGAAACATCATCCGCGCTGTCGAAGTTCTTTGGGAAGAAAGAGGAGCGCTCCGTCGACTACTTGCTTTGTCGATGAGTCATGTGTCATGTGACGCGCCCTGAATAGGCGGGGTGCCCCCGGACGTTATTGCAGCAAGTTGTGAACTTCATAGTAGTCCAAGGATGTGTTCATCGAGGAAGTAGCCCCGAAAGGAAGTATTCCATGCGTACGTTCCATCGCGTTTGCGGACTCGTCGTGTGTTGTTCGTCCATCGTGCTGTTCGCCGCTGCGCCCGGACACGCGGCCCCGTCCAAAAGATCGCCGCGGGGCAACACTCAGCCTGTGGCGAGAGACCAAGCGGTGACCACGGCGGTAAACACGCCCAAGGCGATCACGCTGGTGGCCACGGATTCGGAGACCAGGGTGCTGACGTACAGCATCGTCTCCAATCCGACGAAGGGATCCCTGAGCGGTACGCCGCCGAGCGTGACGTACACGCCGAGCACCGACTACAGCGGTCCGGACTCCTTTACATTCCAGGCCGCCGACGGTCAGACCAACAGCAACGTGGCGACGGTGTCGATCACGGTAACGCGAGACGACGCGAGCGAAGAGCCGATGGCGTACTGGAAGATGGACGAGACTTCGTGGAACGGCACGGCGGGCGAGGTCAAGGACAGCGCGGCTTGGAACATGAACGGCCGCGGCCTCAACGGGGCCAACACCGTGACCAATGGCCGGGCCGGCCGGTGCGGTTATTTCGACGGGATCAACGACTATGTCCGGATACCGAACAAATCCAGCATCTCGATGGCGTCGGACCTGACGATCTCGTTCTGGATTCGCCCGGAGAACCTCGGCGCGCAGCGGTTCAACCCGCTGGACAAGAACTACGGCGGCGAGTTCGCTCTGACGATCGAGGCCAATCGGGGGCTGTCGTACTACCACGGGGCCGCTCGATCAAGCGGCTCCTACTGGAGCTGGACGGCGCTGCCCGCCGGGTCGCTGACGAACGGCGCCTGGGCGCACGTGACCATTACCCGCGACACGGGGACGCGCGCCATGCGCTGCTACCTCAACGGCTCGCTGAAGAGCTCGGCGACCTATCCGACCAAGGCGAAGCAACAGCCGTCGAAGAGCACGAACGACCTCTGCATCGCTTTGGGCTACACGGGCTACGCGCTCCGTGGCCGGATTGATGAGGTGCGCCTGTTCGACACCGTCGTGAGCGCGGCGACCGTATCCTGGCTGTCAGGCGTACCGGTTGCCGATAACCAGAGCGTCGCGACGCCGGAAGACACGCCCACGGCGATCGCGCTTATGGCATCCGATCCGGATGGCGATACGCTGACCTACACGATTACGGCCAATCCGGCCAAGGGAACGTTGAGCGGAACGGCGCCGAACGTTACCTACACGCCTATGGCGAACACCTTCGGCACGGATACCTTCAAATTCTGCGTCAGCGACGGCATCGTCAACAGCGCCACAGCCACCGTGACCATGACGGTGTCGGCGGTGAACGATCCGCCGGTGGCGAGCAACCAGACGGTAACTACAGCGGAAGACACTGCGAAGGCCATCACCCTGACGGCCCGAGATATCGAAACCAATGCGCTGACGTACAGCATCGAGACCAATCCGACGAAAGGGACCTTGTCCGGCACGCCGCCGAATGTGACGTATATGCCAGACCCGAACTACAACGGCGCGGATAGCTTCACGTTCCGGGCCAACGACGGCTTGACCAACGGCAACGTCGCAACGGTTTCGATCACGGTTGCGCCGGTGAACGATGCGCCTGTGGCGAACGACCAGAGCTTGACCACGCCGGAAGACACGGCAAAAGACATCGTGCTGACGGCCACGGACATTGACGCCGACGCGCTGGCCTACACGATCATGACGGAACCGGCGAACGGCGTCCTGAGCGGTATGCCGCCGAACGTGACGTACACGCCGAACGCGAACTACTTTGGTTCGGACACCTTCACGTTCCGGGTCAACGATGGCTTGACCAATGGCAACGTCGCACCGGTTTCGATCACGGTTACGCCGGTGAATGATGCGCCTGTGGCGAACGATCAGAGCGTGACCACGGCGGAAGACACGGCAAAAGCCATCGTGCTGACGGCCGAGGATATTGAAGCCGACGCGATGGCCTACACGATCATGACGGCACCCGCGAATGGTGTCCTGAGCGGTACGCCGCCGAACGTGACGTACACGCCGAACGCGAACTACTTTGGTTCGGACAGTTTTACGTTTCAGGCCAACGACGGCTTGACGGCGAGCGCCTCCGCGACGGTGTCGATAACGGTCACCGCGGTAAACGATGCACCGGTGGCGAACAACCAGAGCGTGACGACCCTGCAGGACACGGCCAAATCGATTACACTCACGGCGTCGGATGCGGATAACAATCCGCTGATGTACTACATTGTGGTGCAGCCGTCGCACGGCGCGTTGAGCGGCACGGCGCCGAATGTGACGTACATGCCGGTGAACGGCTACTCCGGTCCCGACGTCTTCGCCTTCCTGGTTTCTGACGGTGAGGCGGCCAGCGCCGTGGCGACCGTATCGATCACGGTGGAGGCGAGACCTTCCACGCTCTACGTGGATGTGGCGAACACGAGTGGCATCGAAGACGGCAGTCCGGCGCATCCGTACAACACGATCCAGGAGGCGATCGCCGTGGCCGGGGACGGGGGCGTTGTTCTGGTGGCGCAGGGCCGGTACGTCCTTGCTTTCCAGATCGAGATCACCAACGGTGTCGCGGTCCGCGGGGTCGATGGACCATCCGCCACGATCGTCGACGGCAACCAGTCCGTTCGCTGCTTCTCGCTGAACCACAGCAACGCGGTCGTCGAAGGCTTCACGATTACGCGAGGCCGATCGTCCGAGGGAATCGGCGGCGGTGTGCTGCTTTCGCAGGGATTGGTGGACCGATGCGTCATTGTCAGCAATGTCGCGCACTGTGCGCAGTATTACATTGGGAGCGGCGGTGGCGGAGTCTACATAAGCGGTGGAATCCTTCGGAGCTGCTTGATCCGCGGCAATGTCGCCGACCCCACATCGATGTATGGCGAGAGCTACGGCGGGGGCGTCGAGTGCGGATACGGCAGTATCGGTATCGTCGAGAATTGCACGATCATCGGCAACTACGCCAGCGCGAGCTACGTTACGGGTTCTATCTACGGAGGTGGAGGAGGGGTGTACGCCCAAGGCGGCCAGGTACGCAACTCGATCATCTTCTACAACGTCACATCCGGGGGAGTTACCGACCCCAATGTTCGTGATTATGTCGGCAGCTTCAGTTACTGCACTGCCACACCCCTCTTGTCGGGTGAGGGGAACCGGGCCGAAGCCCCCCTCTTCGTAGACCTTGCGGCAGGCGATTTCCACCTGTCGATCGACCGGCCCTATCTCATGGATGGGTTCTCATGCGTGAACGCCGGCACGAATCAGGGCTGGATGGCCGGCGCTGTCGATTTGGACGGCCGGGAACGAATCCTGAACGGGACTGTGGACCGGGGCGCGTACGAGTATGTCGCGGGTGATCTGGTCTGCGATTTCACCGCCGCTTACGCTTCCGACACGAGCCTGACGAATATTGGGCTCACGGCGCATGTGGCCGGAACGAACATGGCCGGGTTGTATTGTCGCTGGGATCTGGACGGCGACGGAACAACGGATCGGGAAGGCTACGACCTGCTCGTCGTTACGAATGGCTACGCGCCTGACGGGTTGTATTCCGTGGTCTTATCCGTCACCAACGCGGCTGGTGAAACCGCCTCGATCCGCAAGGATGACTACGTTTCGACGAAGATGACCGTCTACGTGTCGCCGCTAGGTTCGCACACCTACCCGTTTGCAACGTGGGCGACGGCGGCCACGAACATCCAGAATGCCATTGATGTCGGGAGGGGTGGAGCCGTGGTGCTGGTGACGAACGGGACCTACCGGCTGGGAGCGCAACTGACGATTTCGAAGACGATCACGCTTCAAAGCGTGAACGGGCCGGAGCAGACCGTCGTGGACGGCAACGGGGCCGTTCGGTGTCTGTACCTCAGCGGGTCGAACGCGGTGGTCGATGGGTTCACCATCACGCATGGATTGGCGACGAACGGCTTTGGGGGCGGCGTATACAGCGTGGTGGGGGGTACGATCCGGAACTGCATTATCGCGAGCAACATGGCCTCCAACAACCTCGCGCGGTATACGCAGGGTTGGGGGCCGAGCTATGGGGGTGGGGTCTATTTCACCGGAAACGGCGTATTGCAGAACTGTCTGGTGCGGGGAAACACGGCAGCTGGCACTGGGCACTATAGCGAAGGTCTGGGCGGTGGCGTATTTTGCGGCGCGGGCAGTGTCGTGGAGAACTGCACGATCGTCGGCAACATAGGCTTCGGCGACCTTAACGGGTACTATCGTGGCGGAGGAGGGATTTGCGCCTATGGCACGACCGTGCGTAACACGATTGTCTGGTCGAACACGGCACCTTCCTATCCGAATTGGCTGGTGGACGGAAATGTCGTTTTTTCGCACTGCGACACCTATCCGCTCCCTCCCGGCGAGGGCAACTTTTCCGCCGACCCATTGTTCCTGGACGAAGCCGGCGGTGACTATCGTCTCGATATCAGCTCGCCATGCATGAATACGGGCACGAATCTCGCATGGATGGCGTCGGCTCCCGACCTCGATGGCCGCGATCGGATCATCGGTGGGGTCGTGGATAGGGGCGCCTACGAGTTCGACGCCGACGTTTTGACGTGCGCTCCTTCGGCGGACAAGGCGGAGGGCGTGTCTCCGCTGACCGCCGTTTTCACCGCCCTTGTCGCGGGCACGAACGCGCAACCCCCGAGCCTGTATTACCGATGGGATCTCGACAACGATGGGATCGTGGACTTGTCCGGCTGGGGGTTGAGCGTGGTGACGAACATCTACTCCACGGTGGGTTCATACTCGGTCTCGCTCACCGTAAGCAATACCGGTGGAGAGGTCGCGACGGCGACACGGACCGGCTACATCAATGTGGGCCACGCGACGGTCTACGTCTCGCAGGCGGGGTCACACACGTATCCGTACACGAATTGGGCCATGGCCGCGACGAACATCCAGGCCGCCGCGGATGCCGGCGTGAATGGAACGGTGGTCCTTGTGACCAACGGAACGTATGGGCTGTCCTCGCAGACGGTGCTCAGCCGCGGCGTGACGGTCCGCAGCGTGAACGGACCCGCGGTAACGATCGTGGACGGCAATGAGGCGGTGCGCTGCTTTTTCCTCGATAACGCCGCCGCCGTGGTGGACGGGTTCACGATCACGCGCGGACGTGCCCAGGCCGGCGCGGGGGTGTTCTGCAACTTCGGCGGAACCGTGCAGAACTGCATCATCTACAGCAACTCGGCAAGCTCTGGCGGCGGCGTATATTTCGAGTTCGCCGGATGCGCGCGGAATTGCCTGATCACGCACAACACGTGCGAAGGCTATGGCGGTGGTGTGATGTGCGATATGGGTGGAACGGTGGAGAACTGTACCATTGCCTATAACTCGGCCGGACTTTACTACGCCGGCAGCGGAATCTCTTCCATGAGCGGAGGCCGCGTGCGAAACACGATCGTCTACTTCAACGACGGCGTTGAGTTCGAGAACTCGGGCAACGGGATGGAGTACTCGCACACGTGTGCTGCGGTGGCGTTGCCGGGGGTCGGCAATACGACCAATGACCCCCTGTTTATCGATTCCGGCAACGAAAACTACCGTCTGACCGGAGGGCCGGATGGGTCGCCCTGTATCAACGCCGGCGAGAACCAGGACTGGATGGCCGCGGCCGTCGACTTGGATGGCCGCGCCCGGATTATCGGCGGGGTCGTGGACATGGGCGCCTACGAGGCGTCGGCCGCCGTGCCGGTGGCGTACGATCAAGTCGTGACCACGGCCGAGGATACGCCTGTGGCTATCACGTTGACGGCAAGCGCCTCGGACGGCGCTTCGCTGACTTTCACGGTCGTTTCCAGTCCGCTCCGGGGCGAGCTCTCGGGTACGCCGCCCTACATGACTTACACGCCGTCGAACAACTATTACGGTAGCGACAGTTTCACGTTCCTGGCGAGCGACGGGTTCGCGACGAGTGGCGTGGCAACGGTGACGATCACGGTGACCAATTCGGCAGTGACGATCTACGTCGACGACTCCAATGCGGGCCCCGGGGATGGGTCGCAGGCCAATCCGTACAACACGATCATGGAGGGCGTGAACGTTGCCCTGCCGGGCGACACGATCATGGTCAATGCGGGCATCTATGACGAGGCCGTGGTCCTGACGAACAGGACCGACATCACGCTCAAGGGCGCAAGCGAGCAGGCGACACTGACCTATCCCGGCATGAAGCTCTACGTGGACAACAGTGAAAACTGTTGGATAGAGGGCTTCACGTTCACCGGCGGCACGAGGGGCGTGTCCATCAGGAACTCGAAGGATGTCACGTTTACTCGTAATACGATGACGGGGATCACGAACGACCTGAACGACTGGGCCCAGCCCATGTGGGTCGTCGCCACGACCGTCAGGATCATAGATAACGTCTTCCGATCGATCGTGGGTGGACAACTCGGTGCATTGGGTCTGGCCAACTGTAGTTGCATGGTCGAGAGCAACGACTTCATCGGTTGCAGCGCTTGGAATAGCGGTGCAGCGATCCGGCTCTATACCAGCGGCGCGGGCTACACAAACCGGGTGAAGAACAACTACATCGAGTCATGCGTGTCCGACTTTAGCGCGATCGAGGTTACCGGGTACGGGCACGAAAATACGGTGCTGGATCACAACACGATCTACCACAGCGGATCGGACTACAACTACGGCGGGGCGATCAGGGTGTGGTGGTATCAGGGGGCCGCGACGCAGGCGATCCAGATCGTGAACAACACATTCTACAACCCGGTGTCCGCGTGGGGCCCACAATGCGCGATCTATGTGAACACGGGCAAGGTGTATTTCGCGAACAACATCGTCGCCGCGTCCTACTACGCCGTCTACAACCTGTCGGTATCGGATGCGGTGCAGTACGATTACAACGACAAGTATCCCTACTACTGGGGCAACTACAACACGCCGGAGGGAACGGGCAATATCACCAGCGACCCGCTCTTCGTGAATCTGGACGTGCTGGACCTGCGCCTGCAGACCAACTCGCCGTGCATCGATGCGGGCCATCCCGACCCGTTCTACAACGACGCGGACGGGAGCCGGAATGACATGGGGGTCTACGGCGGCAATTATTAGACCTACGGGGCTCTAACAAGAGTTCGGAAAAGAACGGTCGCGACCAGTCTTCGCCGCGCTACACGTTGGCGGGCGGAGCGCGACCCTCGTGATTTGGAGACTCATGGTTGAGCGCAACCCGGCCCGCCACATCTTTTTGCAGGGCAGACGCATCTAAATCGGCCCGCCACGCTGTATTGTCTTGCTGTAGCAGCGGCGCCCACGCCTGCAATGCTATGCGCGTAGCATTGCGGGCAGGTCTGTCGCCGCTTCTTGGAGGCGCCCCGACCCGCTCGCCCATGTGCGTCAACCTAAGCATGATCGGCTCGAAATACGGCGTATTATGGCGATCTTTGCCAACGCAACGTGCGTTGGCTCGTGGCGGGAAGCCGCCAGAATGCAGCGTCCAACAGCGAGATGACCATGGGCCTTCATAGGTAGGGCGGCTTCGATGAAGCCGCCAAATACGTTTTGACGGCGGCGCTTTCATCGAAAGCGCCCTACCGCAAGATGGACCTGGATATCCGTAGGGCCTCGCGCCTAAGGGGCTGCTTCCGCCTTAGGTTGACGCACATGGCCTTCGCCGGCTTCGGCGCGGCAAGCTGAGCGGGGCGGGTACAGGGAGGGTTAAGATGCGTCGGCCCTGCATCTTTTGCCTGACCGATGGCGCGCACCGTACTAACGTGGCGATAGTGATGTAAGCGGTTACAGTCAGGGGTTTCACGGTGGGGGTGGCATGGACTTCTGGTTATGGATGGCGTTGTTGCCGGGTGTCCCCGGGGCGAGGGTGGCAGGGGTGACCTGCTCGTGCGTCAAACGAGCCGGGCATCGAGCATGCCACGGAAGCGAAACGCCTGTTGCCGGCCACCGACGGCGTGTCGGCCGACATGACAACCCTTTTGACTCTGCTGATGTATCCCAGTCTGGCTCGCTCGCGGCAACCTTATTCTCCGCAGTCGGGCGCTCAACTGAAACATTTTCCGCGCCTGCTGAAGTGTTCCGGGAAGAAAGAGGAACGTTCCGTCGACCTTTTCTTTGTCAATGAGCGATGTGTCATCTAACACGCACTGAATAGCACAGGCGCTCATGATGTTGTTGCGGGAAGTTGTGCACTGTGTACTCCAAGGATGTGTTCATCGAGGAAATAGCCCGGAAAGGAAATATTCCATGCGTACGTTCCAACTCGTTTGCCGACTCGTAGTGTGTTGTTCTTCCATCCTGCTGTTCGCTGCCGCGCCCGGACACGCGGTCTCGCTCACGAATTCGCCGTCGTCGCCTTCGCCTGCGAACGGGGCGACCAACCAGCCGGTGGACGTGAATCTGTCCTGGGTTGGCGTGACTCCGGCCCCCGGCGACACGGTGACCTACGATGTGTACCTGGGCGCGCCCCGGTCCCGCGGGTTTCGCTGGCGGCCGGTGGCAATCACTCGATGGTGCTGAAGAGCGACGACAAGGCCGCTGCGTGGGGATACAACAATTACGGACAGCTCGGCGACGGGACGACGTCGACCAGGTATCTGCCGGTTCAGGTGTCGAACGGGGCCGCGGTGGTGTCGATGGCCGGCGGTTATTTGCACTCCCTGGCGGTGAAGGCGGACGGGACCGTGTGGGGTTGGGGTCGCAACAACTACGGCCAAGTGGGCGACCGCTCAACCACAACGCGCACCAAGCCGGTGCGCACGTCGAACCTGGTGGATGCCGTGAGTGTGAGCGCCGGCTACTACCACTCGCTGGCGGTGAGGGCGAATGGAACCGTATGGGGCTGGGGATACAACTACTACGGGCAGTTGGGGAACGGGCGGACCACGAACACGAACGTGCCGACGCAGGTGTCAAACCTGGCGGGCGTCGCGAGCGTGGCGGGCGGCATGTACCACTCGTTGGCGGTGAAGTCGGACGGGACGGCGTGGGCGTGGGGTCGCAACAACTATGGGCAACTCGGCGACAAGACCGTGTTGAGCCGCTATGTACCGGTACTGGTCTCCAACCTGACGGGTGTCGCGAGCGTGGGCGCGGGCTACTACCACTCGCTGGCGGTGAAGGCGGACGGAACGGTCTGGGCGTGGGGATACAACAACTACGGGCAGTTGGGGAATCGAACGACCAAGAACACGAACGCAGCGTACCAGGTGTCGAACCTGGTGAGTGCTGTGAGCGTGGCGGGCGGTTACTACCACTCGCTGGCTCTGAAATCGGATGGAACGGTGTGGGCGTGGGGCCGCAACAACTACGGGCAGTTGGGGTTCGGCAACCTGAAGAATACGAACATGCCCATGCAGGTGTCGAACCTGGTGGACGTGGTGGCCATCGCCTGCGGCGAGAATTACTCGATGGCGGTGAAGTCGGACGGCAGCGTATGGGCCTGGGGGTACAATAGCTACGGTCAACTGGGGGATGGGACAAGGTCCACTCGATACAGCCCTGTTCGCGTCTCCGGCGTGGCAGCCTCTGTGGTCGGAGGCCAACTGGTTCTTGTGTCCGACAATCAGACGACCACAACCTACGATCCGGGGATCCTGAATGAGAATACTCTGTACACGTGGCAAGTCGCTGCCTCGGACAACCACGGGGCCTCCAGCACCGGCGGGGTGTGGCAGTTCCACACCGGCAACCAAGCGCCGCTAAACAACGCACCGGTGGCGTCGAACCAGTCGGTGACGGTGACGGAAGACGTGGCGAAGGCGATCACGCTGACGGGCAGCGACCCGGAGATGAACGCGCTGACGTACACGGTCGTGACGAGTCCGACGAAGGGGACGCTGAGCGGGACGGCCCCGAACCTGACGTACACGCCGAATCTGAACGTGAACGGAGCGGACAGCTTCACGTTCCGCGTCTCCGACGGACTGCTGGCGAGCGCGGCGGCGACGGTGTCGATCACGATCACCGCGGTGAACGACGCGCCTGTGGCGAACAGCCAGAGCGTGATGACCCCTCAGAACACGGCCAAATCGATTACGCTCACGGCGTCGGATGTCGAGAACAGTCCGCTGACGTACAGCATCGTTGTCAGTCCGTCGCACGGCGCGTTGAGCGGCACGCTGCCGAACGTGACGTACACGCCGGCGAACGGCTACTCCGGCGCCGACAGCTTCACCTTCCGGGTTTCTGACGGTGTGGCGCTCAGCGTCGCGGCCACCGTATCGATCACGGTGGAGGCGGGATCGTCCGCACTCTACGTGAATGTCGCGAACACGAGCGGCATCGAAGACGGCAGTGCGGCGCATCCGTACAACACGATCCAGGAGGCGATCGCCGTGGCCGTGGACGGTGGCGTTGTTCTGGTGGCGCAGGGCCGGTATGTCCTTGCTTCGCAGATCGAGATCGCCAAGGGCGTCACGGTTCGCGGGGCCGGTGGATCGTCCGCCACGATGGTCGACGGCAACCAGTCTGTTCGCTGCTTCTGGGTGAACCACAGCAACGCGGTCGTCGAAGGCTTCACGATTACGCGGGGGCGAGCGTCGGAGGGACTTGCCGACGGCGGCGGTGTGCTGCTTTCGCAAGGGTTGGTGGACCGATGTGTCATTGTGAGCAATATCTCGCAAAGTGCGCAGTATTACGGATCGAGCAGAGGTGGCGGAGTCACCATAGGCGGCGGAATCCTTCGGAGCTGTTTGATCCGGGGCAATGTCGCCGTTGGCACTGCGTACTATGGCTATAGCGACGGCGGGGGAATCTATTGTGGGGGCGGCGCCGTCCAGAATTGCACGGTCGTCGGCAACTCCGCCAGCGCATACACCAGCAGTGGCGGCACGTACTACGGGGGTGGTGGCGGCGTGTACTGTGGCGGTGGCAAGGTACAGAACTCGATCATCTACGGGAATGCCACCTCTGGCGGACCTCCGGACTCCAACTGCAGACTCTACTCCGGCGAATTCAGTTTCAGTTGCAGCACGCTCGGCTTGGCGGGAGAGGGCAACATCGTCGCCGACCCCCGTTTCGCGAATCCAAACGCCGGCGATTTCCACCTCGTGTCGAAGCGAACGTACGGGGTGGATGGCTCTCCGTGTGTCGATGCCGGCATGGACATGGACTGGATGGTCGGGAGCCTCGACCTGGACGGCAGACCGCGCGTCCTGGCTTGGAACGGGATGATGGATATGGGCGCGTACGAGCAGGACAACACGGCCACGGTGACCCGGACGTATCACTGGGCCTTTGATGAAGGCTCGGGGACCATTGCCCACGATGCCTCGGCCCTCGCGGCCCACGCCACCCTGGTGAACGCGCCTGCGTGGGTAAATGGGAAAGCCGGCAAAGCGCTTACGTTCGACGGCGACGACTACGGCACCGTGGGGACCGGCCTGGCCTACGAGAACGAGATTGCCATACAGGCATGGATCAAGGTGGTTGACGACGATCTGTACATCGCGTCCAAGGGCGATGGGACCGGGCAGGACGATTTCGAGTTGTACTTCGACGGCGTGGACAAGCGGATCTGCTTCAAGGTCTATGGAACGGACATGGGCGACTTCGGGACCCCCGCGAACAGCGTGCTGTCGACGAGCCAATGGTACCATATCGTCGCGGCCTATGACGGCGCGACGGCGAAGATATTCCTGTTTGGAGACGAGAAGGCATCGACGAATGTCACGGGAAATCTAACCCGCGGCAATGCGCCGCTACGTTTCGGGCAAGATATCTATGGCCATTGCGGACGCGGGACCCTGGACGAGTTGAAGATCGTCAACCGGGCGCTGCGGCCTCTCGAAATCAAGGATGCGTTCATCGATTACATCGAGAAGGAATGCACGAACTACTATGAAGTCTCCCGGAGCTGCACTAGCTTCAACGCCTACAGTGGCGGCTACTACCTCGAATATGGCGCCGTGCATGTGGGTTATTCTGGAGCACTCTACTATGAGATGGATTTCGATAGGTCCATAGTCAATGCGGGTATCTATTTCACCTATGCCGACGATGTAGGCGGTAACGTAATCGCCATCGATGTCGATGGCGATTACAGGGCCGAATTCCAAACATGGGATACGACACCGGGCAACAATGGTTCGCAGAACTGGAGCACGTTCGGCGGGGTGGGTTACATCAACATGGGCTATCTGAGCGCCGGCCATCACACCGTGCGCTTGTGGGTCAAGTCGGTGGGGACTTGGTACGGAATCAGCTATGGAGTCAATCTGGGCACCTTCTCCATCGCGCCGTTGCCGATGGTGACCAGCGTCTCGCCGGTTCAGGCGCCGGTGGGGGCGCCCATCACGATTCGGGGCGCGAATCTATTCAACGTGCGCGGTGTTGCAATAGGAGGCATGTTCTACAGCTATAATGGGACGCCCTATTTTGTCAGCACACCAGAGCAGCCGATATTTCAGCCAACCTTTACGGTCGATTCCCCGACGCGGTTGACGGCGGTCTGGGATGTCGCCGTCACCGGGGCCGTGAAAGTCCTTGAGGGTAATTACGGATTGCAAAGCGCGGAAAGAATAACCATCGGGTCTGAGTAGGGCCGGAACCGGGACGGTACCGGCCGGAAAAGATGTCCGGCCCGTGGAGTGCGCGTTCAGGTGTCATCCGCAGGTCGCGGGCCGGGCGAGGCCCGCGACCTGTTGCGGTTGCAACCTTGTTTTCCACAGCGTCAATTCTGAATCCGGCAGTTCGAAAGCCTTAACGATGCAGACGGATTGGCCACGAAGAGGCACGAAAAGGCACAAGAAGGAATCGCGGATCAATAATCAGGCGCGCCGGGTTTGGAGCGCTGATCGGTGAATATCTTTCTCGATGGGGTCGTTCCGCAACCTGGTTTCTTTGTGCATCTTGCCTGCCGCGCCGAAGTCCCGCCTTCGAGGCGGGACGAAGGCGGGTGCGTTTTCCTGGCTATTGCAGCGGCATGGATACGGCTTGGGTTGATGCCAATGGCCTCCGGCGGAATCTGCGGTTTCAACTGCTCTTTTCAGGTTGAATAGTCATGGCTGATCCGGCGCCTCGGCGTTCTTTGCGTGATTCCTTTTTGCGGTCAATCCGGAAATCTTCGCGGACCTGAAACATCAAGCTGGGATTGAGGTTTCATTCCTGAACGATCCGGCTACCGCCGGGGGCCGTACTAGCCTGATTCTCAACCACGGGAGGCACGGAAGAGGAAACCGCAAAAAGCGCAAGATGCGCAAAAAAGATCACGCACAGCCGCGCTAAGGGTTCCCTTGTTATTCGTGCGAATGCGTGTTTATTCGTGGTTCTCTTCTGCATGGTTACGGCAAAGTTCTTTCAGCAAGAAGCTCAAGCCGGTCGTGGCTGGTAGGGTTCGCCCGAAACATGCGCTTTTTCGGGAAGATTTATTCTTCCGGGTACGACTTAACTAAAATGGGAGACATGCACGACAACCCTACAAAGCCGCGGGTGTTGGTCATCGATGATCAGGCGTCGATCCGTTTTCTGCTCACCCAACTGCTCTCGCGGGATTTTGAGGTGTCGTGTGCGTGCGGCGTGGACGACGGCTTGAGCCGTCTCGGGGTTTTCAAGCCGGATGTCATCCTGATGGACGTCGATATGCCCGGGAAGAACGGAATCCAGGGCCTGCGGGAAATACGGAAGCTCGATCCAGACGTGCGCATGGTGGTGATGACGGGTTCCTTTCTTTCCGTGGACCGCGACTCTTTTCTTGCCTTGGGCGCGGATGCGTTCATTGCAAAGCCCTATGCCACGCGCGAGTTGCTCGACCTCGTGACCAGGCTTGCTGGAGACAGCTTCGGGCGTCGAAGCCCTTGTGCCGCGCAGGATGCGCGGCGCTTTTCGTACGAACAGCTTGACGTTATTTGACCGCCGGCCACAGCCGGGGTTTCATGGGAGACGCGGAGGCATGAACGGGTTGCGTGAACGACCGGTACGAGAATGTGTATGGCCGAGCGGGACATTACGCAGTGTGGCAAGCCCGCGGGCAAATCGGAGTCGACCGCAGAAGTGAAAGACGTGATGGCCACGAAAAACACGAAATCGCTCCACCCCCTATACTCCCGATTCCGAAGGGCTATAGGGGTTGAGGCTATGGTGTTTCTTGTGGCCATCCCTCTTATGCCTCTTCATGGCCATTCCGAAGAATCTTCTCAGGAAAACAAGAAATCCAATATGTGAAGTGCGAAAAGAGCGGAATGACGCGGGGTCTTTCAGAAAGGTGGAGGAGCATGTTGACGCATCGTGATCAGCGTGGCGGTTGTCGCTCCTTGTTTCATCGCGCGGTTCTATCGTGCTGTTCCTGCATTGTGCTCGGCGCTGCCACGGCGTCGGCGGAAATGAGATATGTCTCCCTTTCGGGCGGCCATGCGGCGCCGTATACGAACTGGGTGACGGCGGCGACGAACATCCAGGCGGCGATCGATGTGTCGTCGGACGGTGACACGGTGTGGGTGACCAACGGCGTGTACGACACGGGTGGCGTGGCGGGGTATCCGACGGTCACGGATCTGCTGACGAACCGGGTCGCGATCCACAAGCCGATCACGGTGAGGAGTGTTAATGGTCCGGATTTCACGGTGATCAAGGGGTCATGGGATCCGGCCACGACCAACGGCAATGCGGCGGTGCGCTGTGTCTACATGGCGAACGGCGCCAGCCTGATCGGGTTCACACTCACGAATGGTGCGACGCGCTCGTCAGGGGATTCTAATCGAGAACGCAGCGGCGGGGGGATGTGGTGCGAGAGCACAAATGCCGCGGTGTCCAACTGCATCATCTCGGGCAACTCGTCTGTGGACTTTGGTGGCGGAGCGTATGGCGGCACACTGCAAAATTGCACGCTCATCGGCAACTCGGCGGGTCACTGCGGCGGCGGAGCGTCTGAAAGCACACTGTACCAGTGCATCATCTCGGGCAACTCGTCTGTGGACTTTGGCGGCGGGGCGTACAACGGCACGCTGTACAATTGCACGATTTGCGGCAACTCGGCGGACAATGGCGGTGGGGCGTCCTATGCCACGCTGTACGAGTGCATGCTGTCCTCCAACGCGACGCTTTCGGCTGGCGGAGGGGCTAGTCACAGCACGTTGTACAGCTGCACGCTATCCGGAAACCGGACGGGTGGATATGGCGGTGGGGCGTTCTATGGCACCTTGTACCATTGCACACTCACCGGCAACTCGTCGGACTACTTCGGTGGTGGGGCGGCTATCTGCTCCATGTATAACTGTCCTGTGTACTACAACGTCGCGCAGAACACAGGCCCAAATTACTGGAATGGTTCGTTTGCCGATTCTTGCACCGTTCCACATCCGGGTGGTCCGGGAAACATAACGAATCAGCCGGGCATCGTAAGCATAGGAAATCCACGTCTCACGGAGGCATCCGTCTGTCGGAACGCGGGGAACAATGCTTCGGTGTCGTGGGCCTTGGACTGGGATGGCGAGCCGCGCACCAACGGCGTGGCGGTAGACATCGGTAGCGACGAGTACTGGTCATCGGGAGTCACGGGGATTTTGACCGCGGCGATGACAGCGAGCTTTACCAATGTTGTCGTAGGCCAAGCGCTGGAGTTTCTGGCGAGTATTGGAGGGCGGGCTCGGGGATATACATGGGCATTTGGCGACGGGGCGTATGAGGCGAATAATTGTCTGGTGCAGCATACGTTTACGACCGCGGGGGTGTATGAGATCGTCCTGGAGGTTTCAAACTACACGGGCCGTGTTGCGGCAACGGTAACGGTGCGGGTGGCGCCGTTGGAATCCCCGGCGCACTACGTGGCACCAGGGGGCGGACATGTGGCGCCGTTCACGAATTGGTTAACCGCAGCGAGCGACATCCAGTCGGCGGTTGATGTGTCCTCGGACGGCGACACGGTGTGGGTAAGCAACGGGGTGTACCGGACCGGCGGTGTGGCGGGTTATCCGGCCTCGGAGAATCTGCTGACGAACCGCGTGGCGATCCACAAGTTGATCACAGTGCGTAGCGTCAACGGCCCGGAGGTAACGGTAATCGAAGGGCAAGGTCCATTTGGTGATGCTGCCGTACGTTGCGTTTACATGATAGACGGCGCATCGCTGATTGGATTTCTGCTTACTGACGGCAAGACAAGAACCGCCGGCTGGGTCTACGAGGACAGCGATGGTGGTGGCGTCTTGTGCCAGGGGATCAATGCGATGGTTTCCAATTGCGTTATCGCGCGGAACTCGGCGTGGTCCGACGGCGGCGGCGCGTTCGGTGGCAAGTTGTACCATTGCACTCTCCAAGCCAACTGGGCATGCGTCGGCGGGGGAGGAGCCTTCGGCAGCATCTTGTACAACTGTCTTGTGGTCGACAACTCATCGGATCAGGTTGGCGGCGGCGTCTACGGAGGCAAGCTCTTTGATTGCACCGTAGTTCGCAACAGCGCCGACGGCTTCGTCGGCGGAGTCATTGACGGTGAGCAGTTCAATTGCATCGTCTATTACAACACGGCGCCCAGTGGACCGAATTACGACGGCGGAACATTCACAAACTCCTGCACCACCCCCGATCCGGGCGGGGCGGGCAACATCACCAACGCGCCGTCGTTCGTGGATTTGACGTCGACGAACCTGCGGCTGCGGGCCAACTCGCCGTGCATCGATGCCGGGCGCAATGAGGCGTGGATGACGGGGGCGTCGGACCTGGACGGCAATCCGCGCATCTTCAACGGCCGCGTGGACATGGGGGCGTACGAATTCACCATGTCCACGGAGGCGCGCGCGTTGCTCGAAGGACCGTACGATACGGCGAGCAATGCGATGAGATCGGCGCTGTCCATCCCGAGCCTGTCTCCCTACTGCGAGGATTCACGGCTGGCTTCGGCGATTCCGACCAACGCGGTGGACTGGGTCCTGGCCCAGCTCCTGGAGACCAACGGTCTGGCCGTGGCGGCCTCACGCAGCGTATTCGTTCGCGAAGACGGCATACTTCTGACCGATGAAGGAATGCCGGGCGTGCGCCTGGAGTGCACACCCAACCATTCCTACTACGTGGTGGTCAAACACCGGAACCACCTCTCGGCGATGTCGGCGGCGCCGGTGGCCTATGCGGACACGGTGGTCACCTATGACTTCACGACGGACTCGACTCAGTACCAGGGCGGGACGAATGGAGCGGTGGAACTGGAACCCGGCGTGTGGGGGCTCCCGGCCGGTGACGCGGACGGGGATGGGCGCGTCAAAAACGCCGATGTCACGATCGTGCAGCAGCAGAGTGGTCGGACCAACTACCTGCCCGGGGACATGAACCTCGATGGAACGGTCGACACGAACGATGAAGCGCTGGTGACGAATCGGCTGGGGCGCGTGACCGCCGCGACAAACGGCGCTGTGGCGCTGTGCCCGCAACTGGTGGTGAGGCCGTCGCGGAAGACGGTAGTGGCGGAGAACACGGTGACCTTGGGCGCTTCCGGATCGACCAACACGATCACATGGCTGGAACTGGAGATTCCGAGCGGAGCGACCTCGACGACGCTCAACGCCACGTCGGTGCTGTACCAGGCGGGGACGACGTCGGACTGCGTGGACGTAATGGAGGCATGGGACGGCGATGCGCGGTTCGGACGGGCGTACATGAACGTGATCAGTCCGGCGGAGATCGCGAAAGCGGGCAAGGCCGTGATGATCGCAGGGACGAAGGGAGGCGAAGATCCGCTGTGGCCCTCCACCGATTACCTCGCCAATAACGCGTACAACATTCTTCTCTACCGCGGCTACGGGAAGGAGAACGTGCAGTACCTGAGCCAGGACCCGTCCCGCGACATCGACGGGGACGGCGCTGCCGATGACATCGACCTGACTGCGACAATGGCGAATGCGCAGACGACGTTCACGAACTGGGTGGGCAACGCGAACAAGTTGTTCGTGTACCTGGTGGACCACGGCGGGGACGCGGAGACGAACGGATACTTCCGGCTGAACGGTGGGGAAACGTTGACGGGGCCGGTGCTGGACGGCTGGCTGGACGCGATCCAGAACGCGTACACGACGGAAGTGACGGTGGTGCTGGACTTCTGCAACGCGCAGGTGCTGGCGAATGAACTGACGTATACCGGGATAGCCCAACGGATCGTGATCGCGTCGTCGGGGACGAACGAGCCGGCGTATTTTCTGGCGAACGGGCTGGTGAGCTTCTCGGATGCGTTCTTCGGCGGGGTGCTGATGGGCCAGGATGTGTACACGGCCTACGGGCAGGCGCAGGAGGCGATGGGGACGTACCAGCAGGCGGGATACGCGGACAACGGGAGCGGGGAGGAAGGGACGAATGTGCTGCTGGGGTCGAGCTTCGTGGCGGGCAAGGATCTTCCGCAGATTGGGCTGGTGTGCGGGCGGCAGGCGCTGATCGGAGGGACGACGGCGGAGTTGTGGGCGCGGGATGTCGTGTCGGCGTATCCGATCGAGCGGGTGTGGTGCCTGGTGGTGCCGCCGGGGCACAACCCGACGAACGGGGCGGACCCGGTGCAGAACATACCGGCGATCGAGCTGACGTACTCGGCGGAGAACGGGCGGTATGAGGGGAGCCACGCTGGGTTCGCGGAGGAAGGCGCGTACAAGATCATCTACTACGCGCAGGACGTGTGGAACAGCGTATCGCTGCCGAAGCAGAGCTACGTGGAGCAGGTGGGGTATGACGAACGGGTGATCGTGGTGGCGGGGGGGCCGACACAGTCGGTGAAGCGTGTGGCGATCGAGCATCTGGCGGACCTGGCGTACCGGACGGTGAGGGCGCGAGGTATTGCGACCGATCGGATCTACTACTTAAGCGAGACGGCGGAAACCCATGTGAACGCAGCATCCACGCTGCCGAACCTCGCATATGCGATCACAAACTGGGCCACCAATTCCGCGAAGCTGACGGTGTACCTGGTGGGCGAAGGGAGTAACGAGCTATTCCGGATGAACGACGTGGAATCGCTGTCGGCATCACAGCTATCAGCGTGGCTCAACGATTACCAGAGCAGCAATGGGCCTGTGAACGTGGTGCTGGACTTTGCGGGCTCGGGGGCGTTTGTTCCGTACCTCGCTCCACCGGTGGCGTGGGAGCGGATCGTGGTGGCGGGCACGCGGTCGGGGTATCCGTGTCTGATGGAGGCGAACGGGCTGGTGAGCTTCTCCGAATATTTCCTGACGGAAATCTTCGGAGGCAAGACGATCGGGCAGGCAGAGACCAAGGCCCGGAAAGCTATTCGGAGAGCTTCAGGACTTTTGCGTCAGCGTTCCGGACTCGACGATGACGGCGACGGGATTTTGAACGAGAAGAATCAGGACGGGCTGATCGCCGGCACGCGATACCTCGGTGCGGCGTTCGCGACGGGTGGCGAAGCGCCGAACATCGGCGAAGTGATTCCATCGATGGCGCTAACCAATGAGACGAGCCTGACCATCTGGGCGGCTCAGATCACGGACGCGGACGGGCTCTCGAATGTGTGGTGCGTCATCACGCCGCCGGAGTACGAGGAGACGGGGGACTTGGTGCGAGTCGATCTGACCTACAATGCCGCGAGCAACCGCCACGAGGCCCTGTACTCTGACTTCACCAACGCGGGCAGTTACACGCTCACGTTCTACGCGGAAGACAACGTGGGCGATGTGTCGCCTGCCGTGCAGAGCGAGGTCGTGAGACCGGACCAGTACGAGGTGGATGACGAGCATATCCAGGCCCATCCGTTCAACGTGGGGACGTTCGAGCAGCACACGCTCCACACGCTCAACGACCAGGACTGGGTCTGGTTCTACGCGCAGACCAACTACGCGTACGACATCGAGACGATTCATTTGAGCACGAACGTGGATACGGTACTGGACGTGTACTATCTCGGCGGGGATGGACAACTGAACCTGGTCGACCACATCGATGACTTCGGGTTTGATGAGGGAGAATTGACAGGGTTGAACTTCCCCGCCGAGGGGATGTACTTCGTGCAGGTGAGCCAGTACGTGACCAACGGCTCGGGGCCGGGCAGCTACGAACTGATCGTGGATATTCCCGCGGGGGACGGGATGCTGATCGTGTATGGGGGGGAGTGGCCGACGACGAATGCGTTGCCGGCAGGATCGTTCGCGAGCCTGGACGGGGACGTGAAGTACTTCAACGGGAGCGTGGCGGTGGGTTATCCGGAGGTGTCGGCGGGGACGCATCTGGTGGCGGTGTACTCGTCGGACCCGGGGTATGTGCCTGCGGAGGATCCGAACCGGCCGGGCCAGGTGGCCAACCCGCGGAACGCGTTGTTCGGCAACCCGAGGTATGTCCATGCACAGCGGTTACAGGTCGAGGAGATCGCGGGAACGGTGTTGTTCTCGTTCATCGGGAGAGTCCGTGCGGAGGGAGAGGCGCAGAACGTGTACACGCACGAAAAGGTGCCCGGCGCGGAGATTCTGTTCAAGGCGGCGGGTGGGTACCTGACCAACTTCGTGATGAACGGGGATCCGTTCTACTGCAATTGGAAGAACAGTTGGTCGACCGAGAACGACGGGGCGTTCCCGGCGAACGTGTGGCTGCCGGCCGAGACGTTGCATCTGGTCTTGAGCAAGTCCGGCTACGAGACCCTCGTCGAAGACGATGCCCTGGTGAACCCGACGCCGAACACGACGATCGATCTGGGTGCGACGTATCTGACCCCGCTGGGCGGACCTGGACCGGACCCCGAGGATCCGGAGAGCGACACGGATGGGGACGGGTTGCCCGACTGGGTGGAGACGGGCACGGGCGTCTACGTGAGCCGCACGAATACCGGCACGGCGCTTGCGGACCCGGACTGGGATCATGACGGGCGGAACGATTTCGTGGAAGTCATGCAGGGGACCGATCCGTTCGAGCCTGCTTCCTTCCCGCGCGCGATCGCGGATTTCACGGGCGACGGCATCAGCGATGTCGCCGTGTACCATCCGGAGGGCGGCGCGTGGTACATCCGGCTGCCCGGCAGCGGCGCGGCGTGGCAGGAGCATTGGGGCTGGTCGGAGGCGGCGCCGGTTCCCGGCGACTACGACGGTGACGGCACAACGGATATTGCCGTTTATCATCCGGGGAGCGGCAACTGGTACATCCTGCGGAGCAGCGACCGTTCGTTCCGGTTGCAGAACTGGGGCTGGCAGGAAGCGGTGCCCGTGCCTGGTGACTACGACGGCGATGGGCAGACGGACATTGCGGTTTACCACCCTGGAGGCGGGAATTGGTACATCCTGAAGAGCAGTGACGGCCAGTTGTGGCTTCGCAACTGGGGCTGGAGTGAGGTACGGCCCGTACCGGCCGATTTTGACGGTGACCACAAGGATGACGTGGCCGTCTACCACCCGGATGCGGGCAACTGGTACGTGCTGGAGAGTTCGAACGGCGCCATGCGTGTGCAGAATTTCGGCTGGATTGAGGCGTTCCCGGTGCAGGGCGATTACGACGGCGATCGTGTGGCGGACCTGGCCGTTTACCATCAGTCGGGCGGCTGGTGGTACATCCTGGAGAGCGTGGGTTCGACGTTGAGGAAGCAACAGTTCGGGTGGTCCGGCGCCGAAGCCGTGCCGGCGGACTACGATGGGGACGGGCGCATGGACCTGGCCGTGTATGACGCGGCCACGGGCGACTGGTACCTTCAACGCAGCACGGCACGGTATCAGCTCCAGAAGTGGGGCTGGAACGAAACCGTGCCGGTTCTCCGGCCGACGTGGATCCAGGGAGGACCGCGATAAGGCTCAGACGGAACGATGCAGACGGATTGGCCACGAAGAGGCACGAAAAGGCACAAAAAGAAGTCGCGGATGAATGCGGACAAGTACGCCGATAAAATTCGGATGTCTTGCATTTCGTGGGCAATTCCTCCAGCAGGGCTCGATTGTCCGTATTGCGGCCCAAAGTGCCTCGACGCTCAACTGCTCCGCAGTTCGAGCCGGTCGACTGCGCCCGGTCTGGTGACCGGGCCTACACCGGCAGGACATTGAGACGACGCCCGGTCGGGTGACCGGGCCTACACCGACAGGACATGGAGACGACGCCCGGTCAGGTGACCGGGCCTACACCGGCCTGCAAATTTGGACGGTTATCGGCAACGCGGCGCTGTCGTTGGACGGCATGCTTCAGTACCTCGATGCCCCGCAGATCGACGGGTAGGGCGCGTTCGCCGAACGCGCCGTTCTTCAGCCTGCGGCCATTTATTTCGTGTACGCAACCCGTGTGATGACATATATTTAACATGACAGTGGCAAATACGGTATGATGCTGTCAAAACCCGGTACTGAACATGGCCGACACGACTGACATTAACTTCGATTGCCCGCTGTGCGGACAGAATCTGGACGCTCCCGATGACATGATCGGACTCTTCATTGAATGTCCGGGGTGCGAGAAAATCATCAAAGTGCCGAGTCCTTCTGCGCAGCAGAAGGCGTCCGCGTTACCGCAGCGAAAACAACCTCCGCGTCCCGAACCGACGCCGCAGGCGAAAGCGACCGAGAACGAAAAGAGTTCGACGATTCCCCTCAACCTCCCGCCGAACCTGGGTGTGCCACCCACGCCCCAGCGCAAGATCATCATCAAACGTTCCGAGCACTGATGTGAAACTTCAAGCTGGGATTGATGTTTCTCCCTGAACGATCCGGCAGCGGCCGGGGGCCGGACTAACCCGGATTATTCGCGAAACGCGAATAATCCGCCCGCCGCGTGCGAGTCGCGTAGGCCGCAGCAACGTGGCCTCACGCGGTGATCGGCCTGCTACGGCAGGCCGAAACGGGGCTGCCACGTTTGCAACGCGGTGTCACACCGCCCCGATCATTAACCGCAAAAAAAGGCGCAAAGAGCGCAAGAAAATGCGGAATAAAACTCCACCTCTTCTTGTGCATCTTGCGGTTCACTTCGTGCTTGTTCGCTTCAGGTCGTCCGCACCAGTATCCATGCGTGAAGATTATCTGTGCCTCCAGTGTTCTCCTCGGCAAGGAAGCGTTCAGTACGCTTGGCGAAGTCATTGTTGTGCCGGAGAAGGCGATCACGCGCGAGGTCGTGCGTGACGCGGACGCGCTGATCACGCGCTCGAAAGTACGCGTCGACGGCGAGCTGATGAAGGACAGCCATGTCAGTTTCGTCGGCACCGCCACGGCGGGCACGGACCACCTCGACATTCCTTATCTGGAAGAACATCAGATCCACTGGTGTTCCGCGCCGGGCTGCAACGCGAACAGCGTCGCTGAATATCTTGTCGCCGCATTGTTGAGCCTTGCGAGCCGGTACGGCATGCCGCTGGCCGAAAAGACGCTCGCGGTGATCGGCGTCGGCCACGTCGGCCGGCGCGTGGTGGAAATCGGACGGGGGCTGGGGCTGAACGTGCTGCAGAACGATCCGCCGCTTTTTGCCGCGACAAACGACCCGGTGTTCCGGCCGCTCGACGAGGTGCTGCCGCAGGCCGATATCGTCACGTTGCACCTGCCACTGACGGAGCAGGGACCCCATGCGACAAAGAAGATGGTGGATTCGCGTTTCTTTGCGAAGGTGAAACCGGGCTGCGTCTTCGTCAACGCATCACGCGGGGAGGTGGTCGACGAGCCCGCCCTCCTTCATGCCTACGACCACGGCGTGGTGATGCACGGCCTTCTTGACGTGTGGGACGGCGAGCCGTCCATTTCGGCCGACTTGTTGAACCGCATGGATATCGGCACGCCGCACATCGCGGGTTACTCGTACGAGGGCAAGCTGAACGGCACGGCCCGGGTCTACCGCGAGGCCTGCAACTTCTTCGAGGTGCAATCGACGTGGGCACCGGAACCCGACATCGCTCCGCAGGACATCCGTATCGATGCGCGCGAGCAGTCGGACGTGGACGTGTTATGGGAGATGGTCCAGCACGCGTATGACATCGAGAGCGACGACTTCGCCTTGCGCGCCGGCATGCGCGGGCGGGAGGAAGGACGCGCGGCGCACTTCGAGCGCCTGCGCGCGCAGTATCCAACGCGGCGCGAATTCCCGAGCGTCCATGTGCGCCTCGCCCATGCCAGCGCCCGCCTCGCCATCAAGGCTGCGGCGCTCGGGTTCAAGGTGGAGCAGGGGTAGCGCCGCATGGCGGCGAGTGTCGGGTGTCGAGTGTCGGGTGGGTACCTTTTCCAATCATTGGATTTCGCGACCTCATATCTTCCAATGACTGGAAATAGCCGTCACTCGACACCCGACACTTCTTACGACAACAATCGCTGGCGCCAGAGGTTGCGCGCTTCCTTGATCCGCTGACGGCAAAGATCGAGCGGCGCGGTGCCGTAGTCGCGCGTCGGTTCGACGGTCGTCGTTTCCGCGTAGTCGTTCCACGTGACGAGTTGGATCAGCGGCGCGGGTATGCGGGCCTCGTTGGAGCCCGCGACCCAGTCGCGCAGGTAATCAATGTAGGCCTGCCACGTGAGGCCAAGCGTGTTGCCGCGGCGGCTTTCGCGGACGATGACGCGCGGGCGGATGCGCGGGTCGTTGGGGTCGGGCTTCCACGCCCATGCCACAAGCTCGTCGTTGAAGCCGGGCCAGACGCCGGCCATCAGGTACTCGACGCCCTTTTCCGCGGTGTTCGGCGCGCGATAGAACTTCCTGAGGAAGCCGTCGCCCGGATTGTTGGGATCCTTCCACGGGTAGATGGACGAGTCGTCCAGGACCTCGTCGTCGGGGCGGACCCACGCGAAGCAGGCGTTCTCGCCGGCGTTGCGGGGATGGTTCATCCAGATCAGGTCCGCGCCGCCGGGTCCGAACACGGCATCCATCGCGGCGCGCCCTTCGGCGCAGTTGTCCTGGTAGGCGAAGGTGCTGAAGACGGGCCGCCCGTCGCGGTGCAGGTAGGCGTCGTTGACGAGATGGTCCTTAATATATTGAAAGTCCTCCTGCATGGTGCAGGGGATGCGGCCCTCGCCGGCCTGGTGGGCCTGCGAATCGAAGGACAGGAAGTAATGGAAGGGCCGGTCGGGGTTCTGCACGTTCCAGTCGCGGAGCCCACGGAGCCAGTGGAGCGTGATGACGTTTTCGACGGAGTTGCGGCCGTACCAGTTGATACTGAACCCGGTGAGGCCGAACTCGAGGGCGGTCTCGATCTGCCACGTGATGACGGCGGGGCTGCGCGAGTCGTAAACGCCGATGGTGGGCGTGTGGTGATGCGTACGGAGGTAGCCTGCGCGCGGGTCGTTCCAGTGGCGCATGTCCTCGATAGGCGGGAGGTGCGCGATGGTCGCCGCGTCGTCCGGGTGCGCCGGGAAGTCCGAACCGTGGATGGTGTACCACGGGACGAAATGGCCGAACATCAGCGGCAGTTCCAGCGGTCGGTTATTGCTGGCCGGTGCGTGGAAATTCATGAAACGTTTCCTTTCCTACCAGAGAACGCGAACTCAAGCGAGACAACAGCGACCCCCCCCGCTAGAATATCGCATCAGACAGGGCTTGATTACCCTTATCAATTGCATGAGCACGTCTATTAAGTACTCTGTCGTTGTGAAATCTTTTTTCTTCCCCCCAATCTGCGTTGCGATTGTGACGCTGGCTGCGTGGTTCCCGTACGGTGGCGGTGACGCGCCGCGCGAGCCGCAGGTATTCGCGCATTACATGCCGTGGTTCCGTGCGGAGAAGACGGCGGACGGGCAGATGATCTGGGAGCACTGGCAGTGGTATGGCAAGGGGACGAAGCACGATCCGGACGAGATCCTCGAGAACGGGCGCCGCGATATCGCGGCCGTCAGCTATCCGCTGATCGGACCCTACGACGGGCGCGATCCGGCGGTGCTCGAATACCACCTGCTGACCGCGAAGGCGGCGGGGATCGACGGGTTCATTGCGGACTGGTACGGGCCTGGGACCTATTCGGACACGGTCTTTGGCGAACTGGTCAAAGCCGCGTCGCGGTGCGGGATGAAGGTCGCGATCTGCCTCGAGGAAAAGGCGTTCCCCCCCCCGTACTCGCAGGCGAAATCGCGTGGCGACCTGAAGGACGTGATGCTGCGCCACATCACACACGCGCTCGCCACGCACGGACGCTCGGAGGCCTACCTGCGGCGCAACGGTGATCCCGTGTTCCTGGTGTTCCCCTTCTGGGGCGAGGGTCCGCTCGGGTCGAACCAGCTTTCGACGCAGGAAGTCGCGGAGGTGCTCGCCCGCGTGCCCAAGGAGAAGGTGCTCCTGATGCGCGCGCATTTCGACGCGCCTTTTGCCGGCATCGCGCGCGGCAATTACGCATGGTGCAGTTTTGATCCAAAATACCGCGCATGGTACTACCCGACCGTGCAGTCGGCGAAGGCGGAGGGGCGCATCGACTACTGGCTCGGCATGGCGAACCCGGGGTTTAACGACTCGGGCGTGAACGGGTGGGGCGCCGGTCCGCGCATCGCGGACCGGCGCGGGACGCAGGAATATGACGATACGTGGGGCGACAACCTGAAATTCAAGCCCGACGGCGTGCAGATTGTGACCTGGAACGATTTCGAGGAAGGCACGACCATCGAGCCGACCGAGGAATACAAGTTCACCTTTGTGGACCTGACCGAGAAATACGTGGGCCGCCTCACGGGGCGCAGGGTCGACACGGACGACAACACATGGCCGTGGCGCATCTACAAGATGCGGAAGCTCGTTGGACAACTTGCCGGCGGGCGAAAACAGGACTGGAACGCGCGCCTGAACGATTACGCGAGCGACTTCGTCGACGGCGCGCGGTTCCTGATGGGTTGGCGCCTTGGCCGGCTGGAGCGCGGCCTGAAGGACGCGCTTGCGAAATAGGTGGAGCGCGAGTAAACCGACGTTGCAACTAAGTCAGGATGTAGCGTTCGTTTACCCCGGCAGCGCCGGGGAAACGAAGGTGTGCGCCGACGATATGGATCTTCTGGGAAAGACGACGCCAACGCGCTCATCTCAAAGCGGCAGGAATTCCTGGGGCTACTGCTCGCTGGCGAGCCAGTAGTTCGTCGTTCCGGCCAGCCTGGCCTCTTCGATCGTGAAATACCGGACCGCGCCACTGCCCATGAAATAGTTTCCGCCCGTGTTCTTCTTGTGGATCCAACCCGGCTCCTGGTTCATTCCGGAGTATGAAAACCCCCCAAGATAGCCGCGGTCGACGGTCGGGTCGTCCCCGATATCATATGGTCGCTCGCCGATGTAAATGATGTCCCCGGTCTGGTAATTCCGGTTGTCCATGTCGCCGAGCCGCAGCGGTCCCTGCGGATTGTTGTCGTAGCGGCCGAAGGGATACTTGTTGTTGATGGGGAAATCACCCGAAGGAGAGGGCGCGGCATTGGCCGAGTAGGTGCGATTCGACGCAGTCCGATACGGATCGCTAGGGCACGCGAATACGGCCTTCGAGTCCGCGAGGTAGGGGCGTAGCTGTGTATCCCACGAGACGTTCTGGTACCAGACGGAGGGCAGCGTGTCGTTGTTGTCATCCGTGAACATGAACAGGGCCTTGCCGATCTGGCTCAGGTTGTTCGCGCAGTAGGCCACCCGGGCAGATTCCCTGGACGAGGTCATCATCGGCAGGAGGATGGCGATGAGGATGGCGATGATCGTGATGACGACCAGCATTTCCACCAGGGTGAATCCGATTCGTCGCGCTGCAGAATCCCTATCGGCACGGTGCAGGTTCATGTTATGTTCCGGTCGATTGAACATACGCCAAACCGCGTCGTCGTGGCAAACGGTCTCTTCGTGAGGCGCTTATCAAACAGTCTGATGCTGGTTGTGGCGTTGGCCTTCGCTGCTTGTTCGAAAGCGCCGGCGCCGGACCGGTCGAACACGCTGCCGCGCGGGTCGGTGTGCGTGATCCAGCCGTCCGCAAGTAACGCATTCACGGCGGCATCGCGGGCCCTGCTGGCCGAGCTTTGTCCGGATGCCCCGGTCATCGCGCTGCGCGATATCGAGTCCGCGCTGGCGGACAGCCTCACCTTCCGGATGGTGGTTCTCATTCCCGACGTGCGCAACCTGCCCGCCGCGGCCCGGGCCCCGCTCCTCAAGTTCCTCGACGCGGGCGGTGTGGCGGTGTTCTGGGGCATGCATCCGCTGGAAGGCGACGGTACGGAGAAGGAGTCGCCGGATCTGCCGATGCTTTCGCCCACGTACCGTCACTACGCGACGACGATCACAGCGATCCAACTCGCGGGCGCATCCAATGCCATCGCTACGGCGGGACCCTTGACCGTCCAGTGCCCGGTTCGGCGGGCGCTTGGGATGGGAGGCGAACAGGCTGCGCCGTACCGGTGGATCCCCCTGGCGAAGGGGCTGGGCGAGATGCGCGAGGACCGGGGGTCGCCGGTGTCGATTTATATCGAGCCGCGCGGCAAAGCGCCGCCGCGCCAGTGGGCGTGGGTGGGCATCGATCCCGACGCGCAGAACAGGAAGATCGTTGGGGAATGCCTGCGCACCGTGGTGCGCAGGCTCCTGGCGGGCCAGTTCCTGCACCACGCGGGAAGCGTACCGTTCACATTCCAACCGGGCGAATCCATGAACGTCTCGGCGCGCTGGATCAGCGGCCTGAGCGCGGAGATGGGCTCGCGGGTGCAGGCGGAGCTCATCGACCGCGGCGGAACAACGCTGCGCCGCGTGGTCTCCGCGCCGCGCACGGAGCCGTTGGCGCGTGGGCAGGAATTTGAACAGCTCAACCTGGGCCTCGCCCCGGATGTCGCACACGACACGCGCAACTACATCGTTCGCATCTCGCTCATCGACCGTACGGGCAACCGCGTTTACGACAGCGTCGACCAGCCCGTTCGCATCCTTCCGCCGCTCGCACGGATCAACGAGGATTGGGTCACGACCAGCGGCCCGCTTTTCGCGATTGCCGGAAGGCCGCTCTCCTTTCTCGGCGTGCATTACTGGCCGCTGAACTCGACCGGTTTCGCGCCCGGCGAGTTTCACCCGCACTGGCTCGACCCTGCGCTGTTCGATCCCGGCCAGGTCGTGCGCGACTTCGAAAGGCTGCGCGAGGCGGGCGTGAACGCGCTGTCGATCCAGTACCTCCATGAGGGGGAAGCCCCGCAACTCAGGTATGTCATCGAGGAGGCTCGGATGCACAGGATGTGGGTGCATCTTTTCGTTTCCCATCTGCAGCCCCCGGACCATGATTTTGCGAAGGCGGAACGTTTGATCAAGGCGGCCGACCTCGCCAACCTGCCGCGCGTCTTCGCGATCGACATCGCCCGGGAACCGCACCTCGGTCAATACGACGACCGCTGCCGGTTGGACGCGGCGTGGGCCGCGTGGATCGACGAGCAATACGGCAGCGCCGCGCACGCGGAGAGCGTCATCGGCCGTCCGCTGTGGCGTCGCGACGGGCAGCTCACCGGGCCGCCGGACGGTGAATTGACGGCCGACGGCGGCCACCGCGTTGCGATCGCGGTATACCGCCGGTTTGTCGACGACCACATGGGGCGACAGTATGGCGAGGTCGCGCGGTTTCTGCGCGGGCTCGGGCTGCGTCAGCTGATCAGCGCGCGCAGCGGCTACGGCGGCACGGGGAGTACGTGGTCCGAACCGCATTTCCCCATCGATCCCGCGACGGGCGCCACACACTTCGACTTCATTTCTCCGGAAGGCTGGGGCCTGGGTGACGACGAGCGAGCGGTGCAGGAGGCGTCTTTCCTGGTCGCGTATTGCCGCGGCGCGGCCGGCGGCAAACCGGTGGCCTGGCTCGAATTCGGGTCGTTGGTCGGCGAGCGGCCCACGCTGATGGATCTTCGCAAGCAGGCGACGGCGTACAAACGTCTCTTCGACCTCATGATCCGCAGTCGGAGTTCCGCGTGCTTCGCGTGGTGGTACCCGGGCGGGCTGCGCGTTGACGATAACAGCGACTACGGCATTGTGAACCCGGACGGGACCTGGCGGCCCGTCGTCGATGCCTTCAGCGACCTGACCTACAAACTGCGCCAGTCGAACAAGAACGCACCGCCGTGGCGGGGCCGCGAGGTGGACCGCGACGCGAATGCGCGCGGGTTGTCCGGCTTGTGGGATCACTGGCGCGACGCATACCGCGAGGAGTTCTTGCAGAATCGCATGGAGGAAGTGCGGCCCGTCAGCTATGCGCGTGAAACGAGGGACATCGAGGTCCGGTCCGTGGGCGATGTCGCCTATTCTGCGCCCGCGCCGATGGCCGGCATCAACGCGGAATGGGGCCGCATTCAGATCGACGGGCGCGAAGTGCGCGGCAAATCGGGCGAAACCGTGCGCGCGGTGGTCCGGCAGGAGATCCGGCTCGAGTTGATCAACACGGGTGACGCCACGTGGTCGGCCTCAGCGGCTCGTACGGATGGCACGGTGTGGGTGGAAGTCACGGGTGCCGGTTCGCGAAGGGAGCTTCTCCAACTTCCCGCGGTCGCACCGGGCGGGCGCACATGGGTGAAGTGGGCCGGTACAGACCCCGGCGTGTGGCAGTTGCGTCCATTCCTCTCTGGCTCAGGCCCTTTCGGGGAGCCGATGCGCGCTGATCTTGACGGCGGCCGCTAACCCGACAGGCCGTGCCCCCGGCCGCGGCCGGATCGTTCAGGTGAGAAGCTGAGCGGGGAAGCCGAGACGTTCGCGCCTATTCGTTTCCCCGGCGGCGCCGGGGTAAACGAACGCTACATCTTGACGCTGATGTAGCGTCGGTTTCCCCCCGATGCGCTTCGCGATCGGGGGAAACCGAGAAGTGCCGCGCACGTCTTTGTTTCCCCGGCGCAGCTCCGGGGTTCCGCCACAGGCGGATTCTTCGGTGAAAGACGAACGCTGCAATCCCGCGGCAAACCGACACACGGCCTGGCGGCTGATCCACCAAGCCCTGCTTGAAGTTTCACATCAGCCCTGAGCTCAGCCGAACGGGCGGATTGCTCAGGTCTTCATGAACAATCCGGGCTGAGCGGCACCGCGACTATACCGTTCTTGCATCAGAGGGTATTCAGTCGCTATGATCCCTTCTAACTAAGTGACTATCTTATGAGCGCAGCACAGAGCGAACCGGGCGATTCCAAATCCAACCAGACCGCGCCCGGCGTGAAAAGGCTGAAGCAGGTTCGGAATATCAAGACGGCCAAGCCCCGGCGCGAGAAACCGCCTTCCGGCGTGGTTACGGATATCTACCACGTCCCTGCCCGGAAACACGGATTTCCCCGCCGCGTCCACGGCGACGCCGTGGAATGAGCACAGGCCGGCCGCACGTTCGTATTCCTGTCCCTGTCCGCATCTAACCCGCATGTTTTATCGAATGAACAAAAGCGACGCCCTGCCGGATATTGCATCGACTTCGCAATATCCGGGCTAATACCTTTTACGCATGGATTCTTCTCCCAGCCCCCGCGCCGTCGCCGCCCGTATTGTCACTGCCTGGCGGGAGACCGGCGACTTCCCCGACAGGATGGTCGACCGCGTGCGCGCCGACCATGCGATGGTCATGGACCTTTCGCTGGGCGTGGTGCGCTGGATCCGCCTGCTGGAATTTGTCTGCGGCGCCCTCGTGCAGCGGAAGCCGCGCGCCGAGGTGGAGGGCTTCCTGCTTGTCGGCGTCTACCAGCTTATCGTCGCGCAGGGCATGGCCGATCACGCCGCGGTGAACGAAACCGTCGAAGCCGCGAAACAGGACCTGGGCCGCAACACGGCCGATTTCATCAACGCGGTCCTTCGCAGGGCTATTCGCGAGCGCGACGACATCCGGGCCGTGATCGACCGGCAACCCGACGGCATCCGCTTCTCGCATCCTGACACGCTCCTGCAACGATGGTTCAAACAGTATGGTGAGGAGCCGTCGCGGAAGCTGTGTGCGTGGAACAACAGCCCGCCCGAGACCGTGCTGCGCATCAACCGCGGGCGGGTTGAGGCGGACCGGTTTCTTGGGAGCCTTCGCGAGGCCGGTGTGGAAGCCACGCCGCATACGTTCCGGCCCGGGGATTGTTTTGTGCTCCAGCGCGGCGTGCGCGTTCCCGACGTGCCGGGATACAAGGAGGGCTGGTTCGCCGCCCAGGATCCGTCGACGCTCCTCGCGCCGGAACTGCTCGACGCGCAACCGGACGACGTCGTGCTCGACGCGTGCGCCGCGCCCGGCGGCAAGACCCTTGTCATTGCGGAGCAGATGCAGGGCAAAGGCGTCCTGATGGCGATGGACCGGCACGAAGACCGGCTCGAGCCGTTGCGTGAAAACTGCAAGCGCATGCGCCAGCCCTGGGTGAAGATCGTATGCGAGGACGCGACCCGCGCCGAAGGGCGTTTCGACCGCATCCTGCTCGACGTGCCGTGCAGCAATACCGGCGTCCTGCGGCGGCGGGCGGACGCACGCTGGCGGTTCGCGGAGGACAGGCTGGCATCGCTCGTTGAAACGCAGCGCGCCTTGCTGGACCACGCGGCAACACTGTTGAAACCCGGTGGCTCGCTCGTGTACAGCACGTGCAGCCTGGAGCCGGAAGAGAACGAAGAGTTGGTGGCTGCATGGCTGAAGGACCGGCCGGGATTCGCACTGCGTCGCGAGCGCAGGCTTTTTCCGCCCGAAAGCGGGACAGATGGCACCTACGCGGCGTTGCTGGGCAAGAAAGACCAATGACCAACTTGCTGCTGAGATGTAGCGTCGGCTTACCCCGGTTCGCCGGGGAAGCCGAGAGGGCCCGGATATACTTCGCTTCCCCCGATGCGCTTCGCGATCGGGGGTAAGCGAACTCTACATCAGCGGCAAGTTGATACGTCGCCATCGAACTTCATCGTTGATTGAGCCTTGCTCATTGGGCATTGGTCATTCGTGCAGACGACGCTGGTCATCCTTTCCGCATTCGCCGGCATCCTGTTCTTGAGCAGGTTCAGGATGCCGCTTGGCATCGCACTCATCGCCGGCGGCATTGGGCTGGACGCTTGGGCGAATCCATCTCCGGGCCGGCTGGTCCGCGACCTCGCGACCGCGCTCGCGCAGTCGGACGTCTGGTTGCTGTTGCTGATCTGCGTGCTGCTGCTCGAGTTCGGGCGGTTTCTGGGCGCGGAAGCGAACGCGAAGGCTATCCTCGTTGCCGCGCGCCAGTGGGGTGGGCGGCACGGGCGCGCGATCAGCCTGATGGTCATGCCTGCCGCGATCGGGCTCGTACCCATGCCGGGCGGCGCGCTGGTTTCCGCGCCGCTGGTCGACCGGGCCGTTCCGGAAGAGGACTGGTCATCCGAATGGAAGGCGGCCGTGAACTACTGGTTTCGCCACGTGTGGGAATACTGGTGGCCGCTCTTTCCCGTTGTCATCGTCACGTTATCGATCTTCCACGTCCCGACATGGCAGTACATGGCGACGTTGATTCCCTACAGCGTTATGTCCATCGCCGCGGGTTATGTGTTCCTCGTCCGGCCTCACCTTGAACGGCTCGCCGGGGGCGCGACGGCGGACAAGGCCGAGCCCGCGCGGCTGCGGACGCTTGCCATCGCCCTGGGCATTGTCGTCGCGGGCACGTTGGTCCTGCCTTCCCTCGTGAATGCCTGCCTGCCCCGCGTGTCTTCGCAGACGAACAAAATGATGGCGATGGCCGTGGGCATGGCGGCCGGACTCGCGTGGCTCGTCTGGTCGGATCGCGGCCGCGAATCGATCCGCCTCTTTGAAACGCTGCGCGAGGGCAAGTCGATCAACCAGTTGTCGACCCTGGGCGGCGTCATGGTTTTCCAGTCACTGCTCGACTCATCCGGTCTCCTGCCGCGGGCCGGATCGGAACTGGTCGGCGGCGGTTTCCCGCTTCCCGTCGTGGTTGCGCTGTTGCCGCTGGTTGCGGGATTTGTCACGGGTGTCGCCGCGGGCTTCGCGGGGGTGGCATTCCCGCTGGTCGTGGGCTTGATGAACACGAGCGGTTCCGGGCTCACGCCGCTGGCGACGCTGGCGTTGGCGTTCGGGTTCGGCTATGCCGGCATGATGCTGTCGCCCGTGCACCTGTGCCTGATCCTGACGCGGAATTACTTCGACGCGCCGATGGCGTTCATCTACCGGCACCTGCGGCCGTGCATCGCGTCGCTCATGATCGGCGCGGTCGGCCTCTTTGTCCTGCTGCGGTGGTTTGGCGTGTGATCGGTTTCCCCCGATCGCGAAACGCATCGGGGGAAACCGACGCTACATCAGCAACAGGATGTAGTGTTCGTTTACCCCGGAGCAGCACCGGGGAAACGAAGACGTGCGCGGCGCCTCTCGGTTTCCCCCGATCGCGAAACGGATCGGGGGAAACCGACGCTACATCAGCAACAGGATGTAGCGTTCGTTTACCCCGGAGCTGCGCCGGGGAAACGAAGGCGTGCGCGGTACCTCTCGGTCAACCCGCCGACGCTACAACAGCGTCAAGCGGGTTGGATTGGATCACTCAGCTGCGACGCGGCCTGTTCCCATTCCGCAGTGGCGCGGGCCAGGTCGTCGACGAGGTGACTGAGTTCCCGGTTGGCGGCCACGGCGCGGCCGGGCTTTTCGTAGGTCTCGGGCTTTTCCAGTTCGGCGGCCAGGTTCTTCTGCAGCTCTTCCAGCCGCGCGATTTCCTTTTCGAGCTTGTCCACAAGCTGTTGCATTTCGCGGCGCTCGCGGGAGAGGGCCTGCCGCGCCTCGGCTTCCATCCGCTTCTGCTGCTTGGTGCGGACGGACGGGCGGTCTGCCCCGGTGGCAGGTTGCGCGTTGCCCGGGCCCGAACCCGAGGTCAGCGCATCGCGCGCGGACGTGGCGGCGGTCTTGTCGAGGTAGTACTGGTAGTCGCCGTGGTACATCTTGAGATGCCCGGCGTCGACGTGCAGGACCAGCCGCGCGAGCTTGCGGATGAAGTAGACGTCGTGGCTGATGAAAATCAGCGTGCCTTCGTAATGCTCCAGTGCGCCGATGAGCGCGTCGATGCTCGGCATGTCGAGATGCGTCGTCGGTTCATCCATCAGCAGCAGGTTCGGCGGGTCCAGGAGCAGTTTCACCAGTGCGAGGCGGCTCTTTTCGCCGCCACTCAATACGGATATGCGTTTGAACACATCGTCGCCGGTGAACAGGAACGACCCGAGCACGGTGCGGATGAACTGTTCCGCGAGCGGCTCGCGCGTGTCGCTCGCCTCCTCGAGCACGGTGTGCGCGGGGTTCAGCATCTCGACGCGGTGCTGTGCGTAGTAGCCGGTCCGCACGTGCAACCCGAGCTCGCGCGAGCCGGACTGGAAAGGCAGGACCCCCGCGAGGATTTTCAGCAGGGTCGATTTGCCCGCGCCGTTCGGGCCGACAAGCACGATCCGTTGCCCGCGCTCAACTTCGAACTTCATCCCGCGGTAGACGACGGTCTCGCCGTACGCCTGGTGAATGTCGTGGAGCTTGATGACCACCCGCCCGCTCCGCGGCGGCTGCGGGAAGCGGAACCGGATCGACCGCTGGTCCCGCACCGGCGCCTCGATCTTGTCCATGCGCTCGATCTGCTTGAGTTTCGACTGGGCCTGCGAGGCCTTGGTGTTCTTGGCGCGGAACCGGTCGGCGAATTCCTGCAGCTTCTGGATTTCCTTCTGCTGGTTCTTGTAGGCCGACATCAACTGTTCGGCCTGCGCCTCGCGCTGCACGAGGTACTCGTCGTAATTGCCGCGGTAGCGCTGGACCTTGCGCTGCCTGATTTCGAGAATGCTTCCGATCAGATTGTTCAGGAATTCGCGGTCATGCGAGATCAATAGGATGCCGCCTGGGTAGGCCTTGAGGTATTCCTGGAACCACTGAAGGGCTTCCAGGTCGAGGTGGTTCGTCGGCTCGTCGAGCATCAGCAGGTCCGGTTGCTGGACGAGCAACCGCGCGAGGTGCGCGCGCATGATCCAGCCGCCGCTCATCGCCTTCAGCGGCCGGTCGAAATCGCGCTCGCGGAACGCGAGCCCGCGCAGGATCGTCTTCGCCTTCGGCTCCAACTGGTAGCCGCCGATCTCGTCAAACTTTGCCTGCACCTCGTGGAAATCGTGCGAGTCCGTGTCGTGGCCCGCCTCGAAGAGCTTGATGCGGCGCTGCAATTCGGCGGCCTCCGGCGTGATCGCGGTGGCGAGTTGCAGCACGGTCTCGTCGCCGATCGGCGCGGTTTCCTGCGGCAGGTGGCCGATGGTGGTCTTGCGTTCGAGCGACACGCTGCCCGTGTCCGGCGTGTCATGGCCGAGGACCAGCGAGAAGAGGGTCGACTTGCCCGCGCCGTTCGGCCCGACCACGGCAACGCGGTCCCCGCGGTTGACCTGGATTGACACGTCCTCGAAGAGCACGCGTTCCCCGAAGGACTTGGACATGTTGGAAATGGTCAGCATCGAACCGGGAACTCTATCAAGATCAGCGGCGAAACAGCGACAATCAACTTCCAGCCCGGTTTATTCATAAACGTCGACGCGTTCATGAATGAACCGCTTTGCCTGCGGGACGGACGTGAGTCCCCGCCGCGTGAGTCGCGTACCGCGCCAACGCGGTCACGCGATTGGGAACAACGTCCCCTCATGGGCGGACGCGCCCGCAGGCAAAGACGTGATGCAACGCGGTGTCGCACCGCGTTGCAAACGTGGCAGCCCCGTTTGGATGCGGCACAGCCGCATCCATCACGGCTGCGGAGCGGCGGATTGTTCGCGCTTCGCGAATAATCCGGGCCGGGGAGTTTCAATGTTCCGCCGATGTAGCGTTCGCTTACCCCCGATCGCGAAGCGCATCGGGGGAAGCGAATGGTCTCCACCCCTTTCGGTTTCCCCGCGGGTGCGGGGTAAACCGACTCTACATCTCGGTGGCAAATTGAAACGCTCTGGCGGGACAAGCTCGCCGGGGGCGTGGTATGGTTCCGCGCGATGAAGGAATGCGTGATTTATACCGATGGGGCCTGCCATCCGAATCCCGGGCCGGGCGGCTACGGCGTGATCCTGGTGGCGGACGGGCAGCGGCGGGAGCTCTCGGGCGGGTTCCGCAAGACGACGAACAACCGCATGGAACTGTTTTCCGTGATCAGCGCCCTCCGCGCGCTGCCCTTGAAGGGCTGCAAGGTCACGATCTACAGCGATGCGCAGTACGTTGTGCGGATGTACAGCGGTGGCTACGCGCAGCGGTGGCGGCTGGACGGGTGGACGCGCAACAAGGGCAAGGAGCCCGCGCTGAATCCGGACCTGTGGGGCGACCTGCTCGACCTGTGCGGGGAACACGATGTCGAATTCATCTGGGTGCGCGGTCACGCCGAGCATCCTGAAAACACGCGCTGCGATGAAATCGCCGTTGCGGCCCGGCAGGTCGCGAACCTCCCCACGGACGAGGGCTATGAGAAGCCGATCCCGGCTGCACCTCCGGCTCAGCTTCACTTGTTCTAAGGAGCGGACTTTTAACCGCAGAGGACGCGGAGGTGCGCGGAGGGAAGAAAGAAACAATCCGTTTTGTCCTCTGCGAAGCTCTGCGTCCTCTGCGGTTAGTAAACCCGATGCTTACAATTCTTAACGGTCTTACCAGTGATGAACTGCACGCGAGCCTTTCGCATGCGGGCGTGACGCCGCGCGCGGCGCGGCTGCTGCAGATGGCGGCGGTGCGGCGCGGAGCTTTTCCGGATGTGGGGCCCGGGATTTCGTCAGCCGTGCTCGAGCAGGTCCGGTCGCGCGCCTCGATTCCGCGGCTGGAGATCGTCGAAAAGACCACGTCGCCGACGGACGGATTCACCAAGTACCTGTTCCGCGGCACAGGCCCGGACCTGTTTGAAGCGGTCCGCATCCCGCTGCTGCACCGGCCGGCGGACCGGAAGTACATCATCTGCATCAGCTCGCAGGTCGGCTGCTCGATGGGCTGCGTGTTCTGCGCAGCGGCGAAGCTGGGACTACGCCGTAATCTCGCGGCGTGGGAGATGGTCGACCAGGTCGTGCGGATCCGCGAGGAATCGGAGCACCCGGTCGGCGGCGTGGTGTTCATGGGCATGGGCGAGCCGATGCTCAACTACGAGGACGTTATCCGCGCCGCGCGCATTCTCTCGGAGCCGAGCGGCGTGGCGATCTCGGGCAAGGCGATCACCATTTCGACCGTCGGCATCATTCCCGGCATCCGCCGCTTCACGCGGGAGGGGCATCCGTTCCGGCTCGTCGTCTCGCTCACGTCGGCCGATCCCGCGCGGCGCCGCGAGCTGTTGCCGATCGAGGAGGCCTGTCCGACGCCGGACTTGATGGAGGCGATTCGCGCGTATCATGCTGCGACAGGCCGCCGGGTCACGCTCGCGTGGGTCATGATCTCCGGCGTGAACGTGCGTGAAGAGGATGCGCGGCAACTCGCTGAGCTGACGCGCGGGCTGCCGATACGGCTGGACCTTATAGATGTCAACGATGCCGATGGCCGGTTCCGGCCGCCATCACGCGAGGAACTTGACGCGTTTCGCGACGCGTTGCGGAAACACGTAGGTATGCCCGTGGCGCGACGGTACAGCGGGGGCCAGGACATCCGCGCGGGGTGCGGGATGCTGGTGAACAGAGTTTGACCTGCTCTTGCGTTGGTAGGGACGGCTGGCCCAGCCGTCCATGGCGCGCTGGGCCATCGCGCCCTACCCGGTAGGACTGCCACTATCTGCAAGACTCAAACGTTGCCGGGCTCCGACGACGAGCACGATTGCTGGCAGCTACAACCCCATCAACGACGGTTCGTCGTGAAGGTCCATGGACACACTGAAGAAGGCGTTGGCGCGCTCTAGAGCGGCGGGCAGGACATCCGCGCGGGGTGCTGGTGAACAGAGTTTGACCTGCTCTTGCGTTGGTAGGGACGGCTGGCCCAGCCGTCCATGGCGCGCTGGGCCAGCGCGCCCTACCCGGCAGGACTGCCACTATCTGCAAGACTCAAACGTTGCCGGGCTCCGACGACGCGCACGATTGCTGGCAGCTACAACCCCATCAACGACGGTTCGTCGTGAAGGTCCATGGACACACTGAAGAAGGCGTTGGCGCGTTCGAGTGCGGCGTCGAGGGAGGGCGCGTTCTGGACGGCGCAATCGAAGTTGTGCCCGAACAGGAAATTCCGGGCGTAGTATTTTGTGAAGAGTTTGATGCGCTTCAGCGCAGTGACCGGTGGAAAGTCCTCGCGGATGTACGCGTGCAGGCGGCGCCACACCCCGGCGTAGTCAACCTGCATCGGTTGCTCCCACGCGGCGAAGATCCAGGGCCGCGCGATCGCCATGCGGCCGATCATCACGCCGGACATCTTCTCAAAGAGGGCGGGGTTCTCGCGAAGGGTTCGGGCTCCGAGGATGTCGCCGTTGGCGATGAGCGGGAGGCGCGTGATGGATGCGACCCAGGCGAAGAGCTCGTGGCGGGCGCGGCGCTTGAGCTTGTCCTCGAAGAAGCGCGGGTGGAGGGTGACCGCGTCGACGCCACTCTCTTCGATGACGCGCAGCCGTTCGGCGAACTGCTCGCGCGCGTCGAACACGTCGTGGCCGAGGCGGATCTTCACCGTCAGCGGCCCGGCCCAGCAGCGGCGCGCGGCCTGGAGCACCTCGGTGAGCGCGGGGATGTTCTCGAACAGGCGGCTGCAGGCATCGACCTTGCGGACGACGGGTGCGTAGCAGGCGAGGTTCAGGTCGATGCCGTCCGGGCCGATTTCGGAGAGGCGGCCGATGATGCGGTCGATCGGGTCATCGCGCCGGAGCATGAGCTGGTAGATGAGTCGTTTCTCGCCGGGGTTGCGCCGCAGGTACGGGGAGTGGAGGTCATCCTTCAGGATCTGGCGCCCCGCGAGCATCTCCGTGCAGAGCGCACCGCAGCCCCCGAAGTCGGTCACCAGTCGCCGGAACGCGCTATGCGTCACCTCGGCGAGCGGCGCGCAGAAAAGGCCGGGTTTGAAGGACACTCCGCGTATGACGGTTTCGGAAAACATGGGGGGGGTACGTCATAGCATATCCGCTCCGGCCGGGCGAACCGGGGGCCCCCTCGGTGGTGTCCGGTTTTGAATTTCGTCACGAACCGGTAGGGCGTGCAGTCCCCGCGCGCCGCGGCGGACCGGGACCTGCCGGCGCCCTCCGTGCTTCGACGCGCCGAAACGCTAGACCGTGTTCGCGTCGAGGCCTTTGGCGGCAGAAACCGTTGCTGCCAAAGCGGATATTGCATCGCTCTCATGTTTGCGATGCACTATGCGGGTTGGGATGGCGGGGGGCATCTCGGTCAACGATCTGGGCATGATTTGCCTTTTTTATCAAAAACTCATCTTTTGCATCGGTCATCGTACGCCTGATGTGCTAGAGTGCTGATCAATTGGCGAAGAGCGCCCGTATGTAGCGCAGACGTATCCGCGTGCATTCGAGACATCTGCCATGTAGCGCCGCTGTTTCAGCGTTGGAGGACCATGAGAACAACACCAGTCCGTATGGATGAAGTCTTTGCCAAGCGCGCCAAACTCTTTGATGCCATGGCCAAGCGCGCTGAAGTGCGCAGGATGCGTGCACTTAAACTTGGCAACCACAGAGAAGCGGAGGGTGCCAAGTTGACCATTGCGGACGCGCACGACAGTGCCAGGCGGCTTCGTGCCAGTATTGGCCGATGATCCTGCCCAAGTACGGGCTGCCAGTCCACCCGGCCGGGCGTGGGTCAAACCCGGACCCGAAGCTTGGGCCCTGCATGGTGCTGTCTCCATGATGGATGCAGTGCCCGGCGCGGCAGATGGAATCGTGGCGCGGCTCTCGCCACTTTTCCTCCCGGTTGTTATGCTGCGCGTGTGAATGCGTTTCCGTTCCTGCCCGTGCTGCTCCGGTTGGGACTCGTCGCAGGCCTTGCGGCGTACAGCCGGTTCTACTTCACGGCCCGTATGATGGAGCTTGGGGACCATCCGTCCTTCATGCACAACGTGCACCTCGTGTTCCATGAAGCGGGGCATGTCCTTCTGGCGTGGGCGTCGCCGCTCTGGCATTCGTTCGGGGGCACGCTGGGCCAGCTCGCGGTGCCGCTGGCGATCACCATCGCGTTCATTGTGAAGAACCGCGACGGATTCGGCGCGGCTGTGTGCGGGTGGTGGTTCGGCCACAGCCTGGTTGACGTCGCCCCGTACATCAACGACGCGCGAAAGATGCAGTTGACGCTGCTCGGCGGCCAGACCGGCATGGACGTCGAAGGCCACGACTGGAACTTCATTCTGGACCGGCTGGGCCTGCTGAACCTCGACATCCACCTCTCTCGCGACGTGCTCCTCGCCGGCCGCGTCGTCATGGCGCTCTCCCTGCTGGCCGTGGCGCTTTTCGCCATCCGGCAGGGCCTGAAACAGTTCCGCCCGCCACAGGTCGCGGAAGGGTCGTAGGTGCTGCTCCCGCGCAAGGCAAGCTTTGCGCGCGGCAAACATCCGGCGAGGCCTGCTGTCCTGTGCGCGAGAACGGAAATAGTCAGGCGGCCGAACGGTCGCTGACGACCTTCGTGTTGCTGTTGCAGATAGAGAACCGAAGCAAAAAACCTCGTTCAAGCCCGTCTTTTGTATTAAGGAAGCCGGCGGGCTTAATAGTCAGGTTCGGCATAACAGGTTCATATGGGGATTCTGAAGATGCGACATCAAGAACATCACCGCATTCACCGCTCCGGTTGGCTGCGAGCGGCCGTCCTGGGAGCAAACGACGGCATTGTCTCTACCGCCAGTTTAATCGTGGGTGTCGCGGCGGCAGAAGCTACTCGAAGTACTATCATGTTGGCAGGTACTGCAGGCCTGGTGGCAGGCGCCATGTCCATGGCTGCCGGAGAATACGTATCGGTCAAGTCTCAAGCTGACACGGAAGAGGCAGACCTTGAAATAGAGGGGCGAGAGCTCGAAGAAAACCCAGAACACGAACAGCAAGAGTTGGCGTCCATTTATCGTGATCGTGGACTCGACGAGAAGCTCGCTGCGGAGGTGGCGAGGCAAATGATGCAGCATGACGCCCTCGCTGCTCACGCCAGAGATGAGATCGGAATCACAGAGGAGCTGAGCGCGCGTCCCCTACAGGCTGCTTTCACGTCGGCTGGGACGTTTGCTGTGGGCGCGGCGGTGCCTGTCATTGCCGCCTCATTGGCCCCGGCGCATGTCATTCTATGGGTCGTGCCCCTCATCGCGATTGTCTTGTTGGGTGCCTTGGGAGGACTGGCCGCCGCCGGAGGCGCGCCGCCATTAAGAGGTGCATGGAGGGTCTGCTTTTGGGGCTCACTCGCCATGGCGTTAACAGCCGTCGTAGGGAAGATTGTCGGAATTTCCGTTTAGCCCGGTTTATTCATGAACGTCGACGCGTTCATGAATAAACCGCGTTGCCGGAGGGCGGGCGCGCCCGCCGGCAAAGACGTGATGCAACGCGGTGTCGCACCGCGTTGCAAACGTGGCAGCCCCGTCCGGATGCGGCACAGCCGCATCCATCACGGCCGCGGAGTGGCGGATTGTTCGCGTCTTCGCCGGCGGTGAAGCGGGTCGTTCGGCTCGAAACAGGAAAAGGAGAAGTTACACATGAAGCTCGATCTCAAGGCATTTGCGCTGACGTGCGGCATCATCTGGGGGCTGGGACTATTTTTCCTTACGTGGTGGATCATCGCATTTGACGGAGCTACAGGGGAACCTACGCTCATCGGCAGGCTGTACCGTGGTTACACCATCTCGCCTGTCGGCAGCGTAATAGGGCTGATATGGGCGTTTTTCGATGGCCTGATCGGCGGCGTCGTATTCGCATGGCTCTACAACAAATTGACGGGTTCCGCAGACAGACGAATGTGAACGACCCTTGCCGGGCAAGCTTGCCGGAGTCCACATGTGTACCAGCACTCGATCCCGACAGGCGCATCGACCTATGAAAGACACGGTCACCATGCTGCTTCTGCACAAGCGGATGGCTGTCGCGGCATGGATCCTGCCCCTGACCTCCCTCGTCACCCTGGCCTTCGCGGGCGACACCACGATGTTCGCCCGGCACATCCCCGCTTATGCGCGGGACCACCAGATAGGCTTCGATGTCACGGCGCTTTCGACGCTGATCACCGGCCTCGCGCTTGCCGCATGGTGTCTCACCGGCGGACGCAAACACCTGCCATCTCACTACGTGAAGCATGCGAAGGCCGGCATCTTCCTGGCAGGCCTGGTCGCGGGCCTCGTGTGCATATCGGTCGGTCTCCAACACCTCTACGGGCCACCCTGAGCATCGAAGGCGGGTGCGCCCGCGGTAAACCGACGCTACAACCGCGACAGGATGTAGCGTTCGTTTACCCCGGAGCCGCGCCGGGGAAACGAAGGCGTTTGTGACGGATCTCGGTTTCCATACACGGAGCACTAAGCGTGTCCTGCTGTCCCGCGCCGATGCGCACGAACGGAACGGTATAGACGTCGGCGTCCACCCAACAAGATGCACCAGGCCGGACCAACTATCTCCCGGACGAGAACAGCTTCCGCAGGACCAGAACGGGGAGGAGGGGGATGCAGGCGAAAAGTTCCAGCGCGGCGGCGATGTAGCGGTCGCGCGAGTATTCCTGCAACACCTCGATGTTCGTGTGCAGGATGATAAGCGCCGCGAGGACGACCAGGCCCGCGGTCACGCAGGCCGTGACGTTGAAACCCTGGAGCAGTCCGGCCAGCCCCACCGCGAGCGCGGCCATCGCGATCCACATGAGACATGCCTTGCCGAACTTGAATTCCTCCCGCTGCGTGAACGCGATGAACATGACGCCGAGCGTGGCGATGACGCCCGCGGCGGTCGCGCTGAGGCCGACCCCCGGTGCGGCGCCCAGGGCCCAATGCACGAGGGGCGCGAAGAGAATGGATTCGACGATCACGAAGAGCAGGAGCGATGCATACTGGGCTCCAAACGAGGTTGCATGCCGTGCCGCCTTGACCGCCATCCAGCCCCCGGCCACGAAGGCGCCCAGCGTCGCATACCACGGGAACCGTGCGGCATAGCCCGCCAGGATCGAGCCCCATTTCATCTGCAGAAAAACAAGCTGGATCAACATGAACGCCAGCAGCGCCACGAACAGGACTGCGTAGGCCCGGATCGTGAACGCTGCCCGCATCTTGCGCCCGACACTCGCCACCGGTGTCGTCGGATAGATCACAAACGTCGTGGTCATGAAGCATTAACGTACGCCGGAGACCGAAGCTGGTTCAGAGGGCAATCGGCAACCACGAATGGGGGGAGACAGCACAGTAGCAGCAGTTGACTTCGTGCCCATTCGTGTTCATTCGTGGTTGGAATCCCGCAGATTTCCAGGCCAATGCCGAAGCGGGAAACGATCCCGCGTGTTCAGTCCAGCCGCACGTTTGTTGTTTTGAAGGTAGGGCGTCTTCGATGAAAGCGCCGCGGTAACCACGTAGAGGAAGAAGGGGGCCGCACATGTGTGCAGAACTCAACGGAGGAACCGCAGTTGCACGTATGTGCGGACTGACCCCTACGGCCTTCGTATGTTCGCCCAGCAAAAGAGAGATTGAGCGATCTGGCCACAAGGTGTAAAGTAAAAGTGTCATGGTAAGCACAATCCAGATAGAAAAGATGTCACGCGAAGAGAAACTCCAGACAATGGAAGCCATATGGGTGGAATTGTCAAAGGCTGAGATGGAGGTTGAGTCTCCCGCATGGCATGAAGACGTCCTGAAACAAACCGAGGCCAGAATCGCTGCCGGTCAGGAACGAGTTGCCAACTGGGAGACGGCGAAGCGGGAACTCCGGAAACGGTTTGAATGAGGATTAAGATCCTCTCTTCAGGCGTCGACGATCTCCACGCTGGGCGCCTCTTTTACGAGAGACAGGGTGAGGGGCTTGGCGAGTACTTCTTCGACTCCCTATTCTCCGACATTGACTCCCTTGTGCTCTATGCCGGGATTCATCAGAAAACCTTCGGCTACCACCGCCTATTGTCCAAGCGCTTTCCCTATGCCGTGTACTACACTCTTGATGAGGAAGTGGTCGTCGTATGGAGAGTCTTGGACCTCCGACGTCACCCAGACACGATCCGCCAAACACTGCAAGACGGGCGAACCATCGCCTGAACCCTATGTTTTGACCGCAGCGGTCAAAACGAGGGTGAGGCGTGACGGGCCATTCTTGTGGTTGCAGTCTGCATCCGGTCGAGATCAAGTCGTCCGCCACACTGCACCCGGACTTCTTCGCGGGCGTGCAGCGGTTCTGTGACCTGATGTCGCCCCGGTCCGGCAAGCCAGGCTGATCTACGGCGGCAATCGGGAGCAGGTGTTCCAGAAGATGCGCGCCATGGGATGGCGGCGCGCGGGGTTTGACGCGTCGTGACCGACGGCGCGCGGGAAAAGGGAGGGCGCTTTCGCCGAAAGCGCCGCGGTAACCACGTATTCGGCGGCTTCGTCGAAGCCGCCCTACCTCATGCCCGCCGCGCACAGTGCAGGCACGATGGAGCGATCCCACATCCGGTCTGAAATAACCTCTTGCAGCGCTTGGGCAACGAGATTCATGCTGAAAGGCAGAAAACTTTCCATCACCACCAGAGTAAGGAAGACCAGAAGGGAATTGACGTAGCTTGTTGGAAATCGGACGGAACACGCCAGCGTGGTGTTCTTCGCGTGGGGATAGGCAGAAACTGCACGATCACTTGTTGCAGTAAGCCTAGATAGGGATAATGAGAACATTTCTGACAACCATGATACTTGCAGTGGTCCTCCTGTCACTCGGTTGTAACAGTCCAAGGGAGGACGTCTGGGCCATCAGCCTAAGCGACAACAAGGTGGTTGGCACTTTGCGGCCCAGCACGTTCGGCACATTTCGAGACATGGTCCTCAGCACGGATGATGAAACCGGTCGCTTCGCTGTCATTGAGTGGGGAGCTTATCAATCTGCAATCAAAGTCGTGTCCCTCGACAAGTGGTCGGTCAAAACACATCGTGTGGGAGTTGGGAGATCCAACGGTATCGACGGTGCGGAGCACTATGAGATCAAGAACAACCTTTACATGTATCACGACACAAATGGCCTCCATATTTACGATGACAAGGGAGGACACACATACCACAGCAACAGCATTCCCCGAGACTTTTGGCCTTCACGGATCATCCCATGCAAAGGTGGCTATCTTGTGCAATGCGGCAAGGCAACTGGTGACTATGTCGGCGACATTGTCTACCGTTTTGATGTCGGTAAGCAGACCTTTGCCGTGAGTAACGGGACCGACGCACCAAAATCTGAAGTGGCAGCAGACAGAGGCAAGAGCGCAAACGACTTGAACCTCAATCTTTCAAGCAATGAAGTCGTGTATGGCGTGACAGCGACAGAAGATCTGACGTTGGTGAGCCTTGGAAAACAGAACCTCCCGGAGCGAGTACTTATTAGTATCGCCGCAGATGGAACCAAGCAGGAATGTTTTAGGTCAGCTAGGCCCTTCAACGGTGTGCGGATAGTTAGATGCGGAACTGAACGATTTGCCATCGTGGCTGAGTAATGAAGACAGGGAGAAGCAACCAACAAGAAACTCCAGATTACCTCGCGTCCCGCTCGGAATCATAGTTCCGACGTTCGACCATGAAGATAAAAACACCTCTGATGATCATGCTCTCTGTGCTTTCGATCTCCGGATGCACAAGCACTCAATGTCAGAGCACGATGACTGTGGAGGAGTTCATACACACACTGGAGAAGATGGAAAGAAGCGACGGCGGCGAGTTCCCGACGGACGAGGCTGCAATGGGCCTGGCTTCGGAACTTCCGTTAATGCTCTCCATCACGCAGTCAAACATGGACGCGCTGGCCGTGCAAGATGGGCTTGACCCAAAGGACTGTGACATCTATCCACTGTTCGCACTCAGTGCCGTCTTGTATGAACACACGGAATGCCGCGATTACGTTCGCAATCACTTCGACGCGATCCAGCATCCGGACGTCAAATTCACGTGGGCGTATCTTTTCCTACTGCACAATCAACAGACCCCAAACATGACGAAGTACGTGCGGAGTGTCTTTGATGCCGGAACGTCTAGTGTAGTGTCCCATAAATAACTAGACATTCGTTTTCTGCCTGCTTTTCCGGCGTCGGGGCTGCGAGCATCCTGGCTGAATCGCCTCCAGTTTCGTGCGCGCGCGGGCGAGTTTCTCGACGATCTCGCCGACGGTGGCCGTC
>JAZDKY010000081.1:0-2371 GCA_043802525.1 bacterium | reverse complement strand
CTGACCTGCCCCCCTTGACTGGACAGGTTAAGGAGTGAGTCCAGCCGGTACAGGTAGCATGTTGTTGTTCTCCTGATCCATCCCTTTCCGGGGTACCCCGGAAAGGGACCGCGCGAACTCAGCCGGCGTCCGATCGTCCAGCGAACTGTGCGGCCGGTGAATATACCACTGTTGAGAACCAGCAATCGTCTCGCAGTTGTGATACTCTCCGCTCTGTTGACGTTAACTTGGCGGACATCGGCTCCTTGTTTCGCGATACTCGAGGATCCCCAAAAGGACTAGCATGGCAAAGAACAAAAACACATTTGAAAAGCGCCGCAAGGAAATGGATAGGATGCGAAAGGCCCAGGAGAAGCGTGAGCGGCGACTCGCGCGCAGATCATCCTCTGTGGATCCGGAAAGCCCTGACGGATTTCCGACTGTGCGGGAACCCGACCAGAGCGACACTCAATCCGTGGCGACGCCCCCGATGTGATGTCCAGCCTCATTCGGCACATCATCTCTTGTCGAACTATTTGATTGACCCGACGGGTTTCCGTGATATCAGGTTAATGGGCATGTTTTTCCGAATTCCGTCGGGTGTCCATTAGCAAGCCCGTCAAGGGGATTCTGACGCATGGCGATGGCGAAGCAAGGCGAAAGCGACCTGTTGAGCGAAGTCCGCCGGCGGATGCGGCTCAAGCACTACTCGATCCGCACCGAGCGCACCTACTGCGACTGGATCCGCCGCTTCATCCTGTTCCACAAGCTGACCGCCCGGGAGCAGCTCACCGAACAGCCGGAAGCCAAGATCGAGGCCTTCCTCTCCGACCTGGCCGTCCGCGGCGAGGTCGCGCCCTCCACCCAGAACCAGGCCGCGTAAAGGGCTGCGCCCCACGCGGCTTCTCCCGCGTAGAAGGCTTCGCCTCACGCGGCTACTCCGGACAGGATTAACCCGTGTACTACGTGTACGTGCTCTACTCAGAAAAGGATGCGGGCCTCTACATCGGTTTCACAACCGATCTGCAACGTCGGTTCGGGGAGCACCAAGAAGGGGCATCTCGTTCCACGGCATATCGGCGACCCCTTGTACTCGTCTACTACGAGGCCTACGCGATGCGTGAAGACGCAGAGGGACGCGAGCGATTCCTCAAGAGCGGGTCGGGGCGCACATACCTCAAGAAGCAGTTGCGTCACTTCTTCGCGCAACATCCCTTGCGCACTGTGACATGATCAACCACGCCAACCGCGTGGGTTGCAGCCCTTTACGCGGTTCGCGACGCAGCCGCCTTCGTTCTGCCCTGCTGTACAGCCGGCAACTACGGCGGGCCAGGCCTGCTCCAGCGCGGCACGGACATCCGTACCATCCAGGCCCTGCTGGGTCACAACGACCTGTCCACAACGATGATCTACACCCACGTGCTGCAGCAGTGCGGGCACGGCGTGCTGAGTCCGCTGGACGATCTGCAGGCACCGGCGACGAGCCCGCTGGATAGGTTGAGGAAGTGACGAGTGGCTGAGGACCCGTACTTTCCAGATGTCCTATCCGTGGTATTGCCTCGCCATCCGTGGGTTTCCAAGGTTTGGAAATCCGGCGCCAGCTACACACACTCAGCCGCCCGGAAGTCCTGCACGTTGAATTCCAGGTCGTTGCGCCCGCCGTAGGTGTTCTTCTGAAGATGGAAGGCGATGTCGAGCGGGCCGGGCGGAATGGCGCGGTCGCCCATGCCGAAGGCGATGGCGTCCCAGGTCTTTCCTCCGGATGCGAGCGTCAGGCGCAGGTGCTTCCCGCCGACGACGCGCGGACGGCCGACCACCTTCACACCGCGCAGGCCCCAGACCGGGCGCGGATTGCCCAAGCCGAACGGACGCATGCGCCCCATCGCCTCAAATAGATCCTCGCCGGCCTCCCGCGCCTCAATCCAGGCGTCCATCTTGACCACCGGACGCAAATCCAGTCCCTCAAGCACAGACTTCGCGGCCTCGTTGAACTTCTCGGCAAACGCCTTGATGCCCTTCTCCGGCACCTCGATCCCCGCCGCCATGCTGTGGCCGCCCCACTTTGTGAGCAAACCAGAGCACTTTTCCAGACCGTCCATCATGTCGAATTCCTCGAGACTGCGACAGGAGCCGCGTCCCTCGCCCTCCTCGTCGATTGCGATCACGATCGCCGGCCTGCGGTAACTGGTCACGAGCCGGGAAGCGACGATGCCGACGACACCGGGATGCCAGCCCTGGCGGGCGACGACCAGCCCGAAGTGGCGGGCCGGATCGAAGAAACCATCCATCTCCCGGGCGACCGGCCGCGTTCAGCCGCGAGCCGTCCACCTGAAAGCGCAAAGGTCCGCTGGCGTTCTCTTTCGCACCCGGCCCAAATCTCTTGACTCTCCGG
>JAZDKY010000080.1:0-45041 GCA_043802525.1 bacterium | reverse complement strand
TGCGTGGATACTCCGCGAGGTGGCGGAAGCGTATGGGCAGGAAAACGGTGCCAAAAATCGAGCCATAGGGCACTTTTCAGATGTCAAATCACAGTCAACTTGTTAGTGAACAAGAAGTTAGCAAGGTCCGACCCCGAGGGGCATTCGTAATGGCAAATTCTGAATTCAGATGTAGCCGCGCCGCTTGCTACTCTGCGAATCTGCCTTTGCGGACCCGATTCTCAACCACGGAATTCACGGAAGGGCGGATTATGCGATGGATCGCGAATAATCCGGGCTGAAAAGTCCACTTTGTTTTATCTTTTGCTGCAGTTGCGGAAATAATTTCAACCAAACTACGTTGGTCGCAAAACCGATGGAGGAATGACTATGAGCCCCTATGATCAACATGAGTGCTGTCCTCGATTCGATCCTCAACCTTGGGACGAGACCGAATTCACTTGGAACAACCGACGTTTCGTGAAGGACCGCGTGACGAGTTTCCTGCACATCCCCTTGAACTTCGGTGCGGTGATGAAGCGTAACGTCGGTCCTATTCATTCGGCCGGCGCGTTCCCTGAGACCGTGGTTATCCTCTCGGACGAGAATTCGCTGTGGGGCGCCGACGTGTACATCGAGGTAACTCGGGAAATTCCCGGCGCGAACATGGCGACCATCTCGGGGTCGTTCCTCTCCAAAGTGTTCGAGGGACCCTATCGGAATATGCGGCAATGGATCACGGAGATGAAGAACTACGTACGCGGCAAAGGAAAGACCATTCACACGCTGTACTTCTTCTACACAACATGTCCGAAGTGCGCCAAGAAGTACGGCAAGAACTACGTAGCGATTCTGGCTCAAGTCTAGGACTGGCCAACAACCGGCGGCAACGTGCGTCGCTCCGCGCCGGCCGTGCGCGTCGCACAGAAGCGGGTGATGCAAATCTTGAATCTGGAGACGTGACCGTTTCTACCTCAGGAGAAATAGAGCACAGATGGGACACTATTGCAGAATCTGTGGCCTTGAGCGTCCGAACGAACAATTTTCCGGCAAGGGACACACGACCCATGTCTGCAAACGGTGTCAGGCGATGCCCAGGCAGGAGCGTGAAGCCATCGAACAGGATCAGGAGATATTTGACTTCATGGCACAGTCGCACATTTCTCCAAAGAACGTGGTTCGATTGGGAGAACTGAGCAAGTCGGAGAACCGGCGAACTGCGGAACTGGCCGCCATCGTATTGGAGGTCGCCCGAATGAAGCCGTTCAAGACGAGGCGGCTGAAGTTCATCGCCCAGAGGAACCCGGCATTGTTGGAGAAATTGAAAACCACCGGCTTGATTCTGGCACACGGATATTGAGCGGTGGCCGGAAAGAGATTGATGAAAAGCAATCGAGATATTCTGCGGGATTGCCTCAAGTGGCCGAGGCAATGGATGGGCATGAACGAAGATGTCCCATACGGCGAGGGGATCGTCAACGCGATGCGCCCATTCATCGAAGCCCTTATTGCAGAGGGCCAGTCGGACCGAACCCTTCAGAAACACGCAGGAAACCTCTGGCTTCTCGGCGGGGAAATTATCCGGGATGTCAGTATGAATGAAGAATACGAGACGGTGACTCCCGCCGACAAAGTGTGGGAGTCCATTGGTCCCGACGAAGGCTCCTATTGCCGCCACCTTAATTCGGAAGGCGAACAGCGTTCATTCGATGCCACATGTGGAAAACTGTACCGATTTCTTGAAAAGCGAAAAAAGTCGGCCAACAATCAAATCCACCCTGTCGGCGGCCAAAGCGCCGCCTCAGGCTGATTTGTGTCGATGGGGACTTGGGGATACCCATGAAAAGTAAAACAGCTTGTCATGACGAAGGGCTTGAGTCAGGTGCAGGGATGTGGGCTATTTCAACATGCGGTGCCGTAGAAGCGGAGGGATGTGCGGTGGGGAGCGCGGAGTATCTGGCGGAACTGCAGGAGATGCTGTGGCGGCGGAGATGCTGTGTTGGGACGGTGGGCTGACCAAGGGCGCTGCGGCGAAGCGGCTGGGGTTGACGGCGGGGGCTGCCGTATGCACCCGGCGCAGGGTGTTGGCGAAGCATCGCTACGACAATTAGCAAATGAATCCAACGGAGAATGCCAGCGATACGTCAACGATGTGTCGAGTGTTCCCTCTGGGCTTGGTCGTTCTGATCCTATTCATTGCTGGTTTGAACCTGCTATTTCCTCACAACTATCTATTTTTTGCGATAGATCACGTCTCCTACCTGCCCGTCAGCGGACAGATCCTCTTTTGTCTGGCTGCTTTGGGCGCAATTACGCTGATTGCCCGTTCTCCCGAACAAGCGCATCCATCACGACCGTGGATGATTTTCGTGGGACTCGTCCTCACAACATCGCTGATGGTCTTTCGCACCCGCTTTCCCGTTATGCAAGGCGATGGTTTTCGAGGAGGTTGGACATTGGAGGGATCCGGCATGGGCGAGCATTGGTGGGACGTGGAGCGCCTGCAGTCGTTTCTCGCATACGGGCTATGCAAGGTCGTGCCCGATCACATCCGCTTTGTCTACTTTGATTGTGGCTTCAGCGAAAACCTGCACAGGGACAACGTCTGGATACTCTTAACCCTGCTTTCGGGGGTCTTTACCATTTGGTTCATAACCACGCTTTTGTTTCGCTCGCGTCTTGATGGCCGTTCCTCGATTGGGCTGCAGGTGACGCTGCTTTGCTCCGCTCCCTTCTTAAATGCCTATGGCCATTTCGACTCCTACATTATTCCCGTCGTTATGACCATGTTATGGCTTTCTTGCCTTTTTGCCGCCCATCAGGGACATAGGGCTGCGTGGTTTGCCCTGGCCCCCATTCTCATGTGTGGAATCTGGGCGCACCCGATTCTTGGCTGGTTGCTTGGCCACACCGTTTTCTTCGCGGCGTTTGTTTTGTTGCATGCGCGCGGACGATTTGTTCATCCGGCGGCGCTTTTGATTCTTGGTCTGGCCTACAGCTTCCTGCCGCTTCTGGCCGGGCGCGCGAATCTGGATCTCATCCGATCTTCAAACACCGGCATCCTGCCTTGGTTGCTGCATGAGCGAGTGATGTCGGGTTTACAGGTGAGCCTTCCCGCGCTATGGCTGGCCGTCCCGGTTCTTTGGGCAAACCGGCGCACCCTGCGAAAACCGAATCCAATTCAAGCTTTGGCCATCGTGTTGCTGGTCTCAACGGTGTCTCTATGTTTCACGCTCTGGCTGGGTTACGGACTGAAAGATGAGTTCATATACTCGATTATGGGGACATTGATCCTTGGCGCTGCCGTTTTTCTGTACCTCGGTTTACCGCACTCGCCCCGTCTTATGCTCTACATTGCTGTCCTTAGCGCATACCTGTTTGTTCCACGCATGATTGTCTATTCAAATGAGAATATCATCGAGCGATTTGGTGCCCACTTTCGGCGCGATCGATGCGAATCAAATCGCATCTGCTCTCCGTATCGAGTCTATGCGGTATGCCTGCCTGTCGAAACCAAGGCCTTTCGAGATCAACGCCTGGCGATTCTTAAAGAGGGGTTTGAGAACCCAGTTCCCCAAGCCTCCGACCTCGCTGAAGAGTGTCGCGCGTTCCATGCCGCATGGTGCTTTGAATTTGGGTACTGGCCGGAGGCACGCGACCAACTCGAACATCTTCTACTCAGCCATTCTCCCTATGTATGGCGTCTTTTTGAAATCAACGGACCGTTCTATACGTCGAAGTATTTGAATCGCGCAGGGTCCATGAGCCGCGTGTTTGCGCGGCGTCTCGTTGAAGGCGGCCGCCTGCGAGAACTTCCGGAAGATCACCGCAGAGTCATCACCTGTTACCTTGATCAAATGGATGTTATCGATCCCCCCCATCCTGAACACAGCCGCCTGGCCCGGCTTATTCATGAACGAAAAAGCGTTCATGAATAAGCCGCTTTGCTTGCGGGCACGGACGTGAGTTCCCGCCGCGTGAGTCGCGTACCGCGCCAATGCGGTCACGCGATTGGGGACAACGTCCCCTCATGGGCGGACGCGCCCGCAGGCAAAGACGTGATGCAACGCGGTGTCGCACCGCGTTGCAAACGTGGCAGCCCCGTTTGGATGCGGCACAGCCGCATCCATCACGGCCGCGATTCATTTGCGTAGAGATGCGGGGTACCATGGCGGGTATGAGACTTCTGTTCTTGGCGCTGCTGGTCATTGCATTGGCTGCGACTTCATTCGGCGCGGATATCCGGCCCGGCGACAGGCTCGAGAAGGTTCTGGCCGCCTTGGGCAAGCCGCGCGGCGAGGTGCGCGCCGGATCGCACCTCTTCCTCGACTACGAGCAGGGCAAGATCGAGTTGAAGAGCAACGTGGTGGTCAAGGCGGATGTCATGACGGCTGAGGAATTCCTGGCCTACAAGGAGAGCGTGGAACAGGCACGCATCGAGACGGAGAAAGCCAGCGCCGCGCGGGTCGAAGCGGGAACACGGGTCCGCGACGGGAAGCTGCGCGATTCCGTCTTCATACGTTCGCCCGCGTGGCATCGCTTTACGTACTGGCGTGACTTCCGGAAGAAATACCCCGAAGTGGACGTTGAGGCCTACTTGAAGGCCGCGCGGCAGGAGCATGAGAAGGACGTGGCCAATAAGGAAGCCGACGCGCGCGCCGAGCGGGAACGCATCGCAGTGGAGGAGAAGTACGCCAGCGAAGCGCCGCAGCGGGAGGCGGAGGCGTTCCGACGGAGAGAGCAGCAGCGAAAAGCGTGCGAAAAGGCGAGGGAAGACTTCGAGTGCGACGACTGGTAACCGTTTAGGTAGCCACTCGTCTCTTGAGTGGTGGTGTAGCCGCGGCTCTCTTGAGCCGCGTTGGACCTGGACCAAAGACGGGCAAGGCTAGAGGATGCGCGGCTCGCAGAGCCGCGGCTACACCGGTCGATTCCCAATCAATTCCTTTGAAATGAGCATAAGCGGTGCTAAATTCCTCCGCTTGGCGGAAATCGCGTAGAACAAGAGTCACATCATGGATTTATCTTCAGGCGGGCGTCAGGATTCCGGTCAGGGCAACCAGAAGTTGCCGGTGCGTGGCATGGCGGTCTGGTTGCTGTTGCTGGCGCTGTTTCTGACCATGCTTCAGATATTTTCGCAGGGCCAGGAACGCTATACCAAGATTGCGTACAGCCCGGATTTCGTCCAGCTCGTCGAGCAGAACAAGATCCGCAAGTGCGAGATCATTCTTGAGGTGTCCGGTGTCCGGTACATCAAGGGCGAACTGGTCGACGTCGATGAGAAGACCGGCCGCCACCGCAAGTTCCGCGTCAACGTGGCGGAGACGGACGAGCTCCAGAAGTGGCTGAGCGCAAAGGGCGTCCAGTTCGAGGTCAGCCCGCAGAACCCGTACGTGTGGCAGGCGCTCTCCGCGGCGATCCCGGTCATGCTGATCCTCGGGTTGCTCTACTTCCTGTTTGTGCGCCAGATGCGGATCGCGGGGAAGGGCGCGATGAGTTTCGGCAAAAGCCGCGCCAAGCTGCTGACCCGCGGCAAGAACCGTATCACGTTTGAGGACGTGGCCGGCATCGACGAGGCGCGCGAGGAAGTGCAGGAGATCGTCGAGTTCCTCAAGGACCCGAAACGTTTCCAGAAACTCGGCGGCCGCATCCCGAAAGGCGTGCTGCTCGTCGGCCCTCCCGGCTCGGGCAAGACGTTGCTCGCCAAGGCCATTGCGGGCGAGGCCAACGTGCCGTTCTTCAGCATCAGCGGTTCCGACTTCGTGGAAATGTTCGTGGGTGTCGGCGCTTCGCGCGTGCGCGACATGTTCGAACAGGGCAAGAAGAGCGCGCCGTGCATCATCTTCATCGACGAAATCGACGCCGTGGGGCGGAGCCGGTTCAGCGGCATCGGCGGCGGCCACGACGAGCGGGAACAGACGCTGAACGCGCTGCTTGTCGAGATGGACGGGTTCGATACGCAGGAGGGGATCATCATCATTGCGGCGACCAACCGCCCGGACGTGCTCGACACGGCGCTCCTGCGCCCGGGCCGTTTCGACCGGCAGATCGTCGTCGATCTCCCCACGCTCGACGGCCGCGAGGGCATCCTCAAGATCCACTCGCGCCGCATCAAGCTTTCGAAGGGCGCGGACCTCAAGCGCGTCGCGCGCGGCACACCCGGGTTTTCCGGCGCGGATCTCGCGAACCTCGTCAACGAGGCGGCGCTCCTGGCCGCGCGCCGCAACGCGGACGCGGTCGAGATCCCGGACATGGAGGAGGCGCGCGACAAGGTGCGCTGGGGTCGCGAGCGGCGCAGCCGGATCATGGACGACAAGGAAAAGCGGCTCACCGCGTACCACGAGGCGGGCCACGCGATTGTCCTCGCGCTCGTCGAGGAATCCGAGCCGCTCCACAAGGTCACCATCATCCCGCGCGGGCAGGCGCTCGGCTCGACCATGCAGCTGCCCGAGAGGGACCGCTACACGCAGGGCCGCACGCGGCTCACCAGCATGCTCATCGGCCTCATGGGCGGGCGGGCGGCGGAAGAACTGGCCTGCACCGACGTCACGACCGGGGCGCAGAGCGATTTGAAGCAGGCGACGCGAATCGCGCACATGATGGTGTGCGATTGGGGCATGAGCGACGAACTGGGCCCGCAGTCGTTCGGCGACCGCGACGAGTTTGTCTTCCTGGGACGCGAAGTCACGCGGGCACAGGAGTACAGCGAGCACACGGCGGAAAAAATAGATGCCGAGGTCAACCGGCTGCTGCGCGAGGCGCACGACCGCGCGGTGGAGATTCTCAAGCAGCACCGGGAGAAGCTGGACATCCTCGCGCAGGCGCTCCTGGATCGCGAGACGCTGGACGGGCGTGACGTGGAAGAAATCATCAAGCACGGCCGCATGCTCACACAGGGCGAGCGTGGCGATTCCGATCCGAATCCGCCCGCCGTCGCCGAGGTGACAGCCCCGCTGGCCGACGTGCCCGCGGCCCAGGCCGTACCGCCGCCCGTCATCGGTCCTTCCGCGAATCCGTCTCCGGCGTGACGTTCTTCGTTGCCGGCTTGCCCTCCGAAGCTTTGGCGAAGGAGGGTTGTTCGTTGTCCGTTGGCTGCAAACCATCAACCATGAACCAACAACGAGCAACGCTCCGCTGGCGGTGTCGTGATCGCACGATTGAACTTGGCGCTCGCACCGCGATCATGGGCGTGCTGAACGTCACGCCCGATTCCTTTTCCGACGGCGGTCGCTTCGTCGACCTCGACGCCGCGGTCGGGCACGCGCAGCGGATGGCGCGCGACGGGGCGGACATCATCGATATTGGCGGCGAGTCGTCGCGGCCCGGGGCGGCGACGGTCGGCGTTGAGGAGGAGATGCGGCGTGTCATCCCGGTCGTCGAACGCGTCGCAGCGGAATGCCCGTGTCTGGTGTCGATCGATACGACGAAAGCCGCGGTTGCGCGCCGCGCGATCGAGAAGGGCGCGCACATCGTCAATGACATTTCCGCCTTTTCCATGGATCCGCAGATGAGCCGCGTTGTCGCGGACACGGGCGCCGGCGCTGTCCTGATGCACATGAAGGGCGTGCCGCGCACGATGCAGCAGGACCCTGTGTACGCCGATGTTGTCGCCGAGGTGGTTGAATTTCTCCGCGCCAGGGTCGAGCACGCGGTCGCGGCGGGCATGGAGGCAGAGCGTCTTGCCGTGGACCCGGGCATCGGGTTCGGCAAGACGGTGGAACAGAACGTGCAGTTGCTTCGCGGGCTTGGTGCGCTGCGCGCGATCGGGCGGCCGATCATGGTCGGACTTTCGCGCAAGAGCTTTCTGGGCACGTTGACCGGGCGGGAGGTGGGGGACCGAGGCGCGGCGAGTCTTGGCGGACTCGCGTTCGCGGTCCTTCGGGGTGCGCATGTCGTTCGGGTTCATGACGTAATTGAATCTTGCGATGTGGCGAAGGTGCTGGATATGTTGAGCGCAGAGGACGTGAGTTCATGCTGACATACCTGCCCATCCTAGGTCTTGCGCTGCCCGGCGCGCGGGGCGTCCTCGAGATCCTGGTGATGGGGATCGTCTTCTACTATGTCATGCTCTTCTTCCACGGCACGCGCGGCGCGCAGGTCTTGTCCGGGCTTCTCTTCCTCATTATCGCGTTGCTCGTGCTGACGTACGTCTTTCGCCTGGATACGCTGACGTGGATCCTGCAGCGGTTTTCGGTGTACGTCGCCGTGGCGCTGCTCATCATCTTCCAGCCCGAGATCCGCCGCGCCCTGGCCGAACTGGGCAATCAGCATGTCTTCGTGAGCTCGTTGGAACGGTCGGTCGTGGACAACATCGTCAAAGCCGCGACGATGCTCGCGGAACGCAAGATCGGCGCGCTGATTGCGATCGAGCGTGAGACCGGCACGAAGGCGGTCCAGGAGACGGGCACGATGATTGACAGCCTCGTGACGCCGGAACTGCTCGCCAGCATTTTCTACCCGCACACGCCCCTCCATGACGGTGGCGTGGTGATCAGCAAGAACCGCGTGGTCGCTGCGGGGTGCCTGTTCCCGCTGTCGCAGCGCGAGGAGCTCAGCAAGTCCCTCGGCACGCGGCACCGCGCCGCCATCGGTCTGACCGAGGATTCGGATGCCGTTGTCATTGTCGTGTCCGAGGAAACCGGATCTCTCTCGCTCGCGTTCAAGGGCCGCCTGCGGCGCGGGCTGGACGAGCAGCGCCTTAAGCGCATCCTTGCGTCCGTGATGTACCGCGGCTCGGTGGTGAAGCCGGGCGATTCGTCCGGTGCCCGGCGGCGCATTGAGTGGGTCCGGGATTTTCTCACGCGCAGCCGCGCGGCGACGAACACCGAGGGGAGGGACGATGCCCTCTAGCATGTCCGGCATTCGCGCAGTGCTTCGCAACAACCGATGGCTCAAGGTCGCGGCGCTGCTGCTGGCGATTATCCTCTGGTACGCGATCCGGGAGGCGATCAGTTCCGAGGCGATGATCAAGAACGTCCGCCTCAATGTCGTGACCGAGGATGGCTGGGCCGTGCTTGACCAGTCGGTGCCGGATGTCGATGTGCTGTTCCGCGGTTCCGAGGAGGACCTGCGCTACCTGAACCGTGACCAGATCGAGGTCAAGGTGAATATGCGCGGACGCCGCTCGCGCGAGGGGACGGTCGTGGTGTCGTTGAGCCCGGACCACGTCAAGGCACCGGCCGGTGCGCGCGCGATTCGCGTGGACCCGAACGAAATCACGCTGAGCCTCGACCGCAAGGACGACAAGGAAGTGCCGGTCAAGGCGGAGGTGATGGGCACGCCGCCTGAGGATTACGAAGTCAGCAAGGTGGTGTGCACGCCGGCGACCGTGGTTGTGCACGGGCCGCGGCAGCGGCTCGCGATGGTGAACGTGGTGCGCACGGAGCCGATTGACCTGGAGGGACGCCTCCGCTCGTTCAACCTCAAGCGGTCGATCGCGCCGCTGGGCACATCCTGGTCGGCGCGGGTCGAGCCGGAAACGGTGGATGTCCGCGTGTCGATCGTCCAGCGCACGACGCGCACGGACATCGAGAACGTGCGGGTGAGCGCGCTGGTCAAACCGAATTCGCGCGACGGCGTTCAATTCTGGCCGCCCACGGTGCGCGTTACGCTCTCGGGCAGGACGGAATTGATCGGCAATGTGCAGAAGGACCGGTTGCTGGCCTTCGTCGACTGCTCCTCGCTGGAGCGGGGGTCGCGGGTGAGCCTGCCCGTGCGGGTCCCCGTCGGCGCCGGTCTGGACGTCGTTGCCATTGACCCGCCGATGGTGAGCGCAGAGATCGAGCCCGCGCAGGTTGAATCGCCATGAAGAAACTGCCCGTTGCGGCCATGGTCCTCCTCATCGCCGCAGTGGCCCGCGGCGGGTCGACGAACGCCGCGGCGATCGATGACCTTCTCTCGCGCACGCACGAGGAGGCGCAGGCCGGGAACAACGAGGCCGCCGCCGTGACATTGGAAGCCGCGCTCGACCGCGATCCCGGGAACCGTGATGCCGCCGTGGCGCTGGGCAGGCTCTATCTCCAGATGTCGAGGCGCCGCGACGCCATCGCCCTGCTTGAGCCCGTGATGAAGGCGGAGCCGGCCAATTTCGTCTTGATGAACAACATTGCGTGGGTGCGGGCCGTCGCGACCGAGCCCGACCTGTTCAATCCGAGCGAGGCGGTTCGCCTCGCCCGCGCCGCGCTGGCGCTGGCGCCGTCGGATGTCCACGTGTGGAGTACGCTGTCCGAGGCGCTCTACGCGCACGGCGAGTTCGACGAGGCCCTGCGCGCTGCGCAGCAGGCGGTCCGGCTTGCGGAACAGGACCCGCGTTCCGGCGACGGTCTGACCACCTATCGCGCCCAGCTCACCAAGTGCGGGCAGGCCTTACGCGCACTGGCACTCGTGGAATAGATGTGTGGTCATGATGCTCCAGTATCTTTGTAGAGGCGTTTCCTTGCCTGCAACGCTGTGCGTAGCACTGCGGGCAGGTGCGAGGTGCCGTGCATGTGCAGAAGGGCGCTTCGCAGAAGCGCCTCTGCATCTGCTTGCCGTAATCCATGTTGTCGCGGCCCTTCTCGTTGCCGGTTGCGCGACGGAGCGCGTGCCGTCGGTCGTCGACCCGGGCAACGCGATACGGTTGGGCACGGTCGTTGTCGACGCGCACGACCGGTCGGTTCTGTTGACGGGACACGTCAACCAGGTCGAGGGCGCGATCGAGCTGTTTGCCTGCGGGCCGCGCGGCAAGACGCACGAGAGCGTGCTCGTCCTCGATGTGTACCCGGTGGACCTGCAGACGGGCCTGCTGTTGATCGGGGCGCGGCACGGCAAGCCGGCGGAGGGGATGGGCATGAGGCCGCCCGACGGCGATCCGCTGGACGTGTTCGTCGAGTGGCAGGATGGCGGCAAGACGGTGCGACGTCGCGCGGAGGCGATGATCCGGAATTCGAAGACGAAGCGCGTCTTGCCGAAGACGGCATGGATTTTCACCGGTTCGACCTTCGAGGACGGCCGGTTCAAGGCGCTGGTCGAGGAGAGCCTGATCGTCTCGTACTGGGATCCTTGGGCGATCATCAACATCGGGTCCGACGTCGGCGCGGACGACGAGATTCTATCGGTCAATACGCGCAACGTGCCGCCGCTCGGGACGCCCGTGACCGTCCTTATCAAGAGACGGTAACTCAACCACGAATGCGCACGACTTTGCACGAATGAAGGATAAGGAGAAAACCGCCGGAATTCGTACTGGTTCGTGCCTGTTTGTGCATGGCTTTCCTTCTGCGTGCCGGGCGACAGCGCGTCGACAGAGCGGCGCGGCTACATCAGGAGCAAGGACGTGTAGCCACGGCGCTCCGTCGCCGAGCCCATGTTTCACACCTGAACGATCCGGCCGCCGCCAAGGGCCACACTTCGGTCCTACTCATATTGAGTATCGCATCCTCCTGGTCACGCCTTCCATGTGTTCCGTGGGCGAATGCCGCTTTGGTTGCGGCGCTGCTGCGCCGGCATTATATCTTGTTTCTGGAGTCTGTGCCACTGACGCCTGCTTGTTCCAGTCCCTCTCGTCTGGCACACTTGCCATCATGAAAGCGGTCTTTCAGGCCGGTCGCGACGCGGATGTGCGCGTGCCGCGCGAAAAGCGACTTCCTGTCAGGCAGGCTCACGAGCGATCCTGCATTCAATGGGAGCGTCTTCGATGCGGACAGGTCTTGCACTGATTGGCGTGACGCTGCTGCTGACGGCCGAGGTCGGACATGCCGCGGCGACCGCTTCGACGACGGTCGCCCGCATTGTCATCGACCCCACTCCGGGCCGTCGCATCCCGCCGGCGTTCTTCGGCGCCGGGATGAGCGAGTGGCCCGTCACGCGCATCGACGCCCGGTACGGGTGGGGACTCTGGGACCCTGATCGAAAGCAGAATCCCGAGGAACCCATCACGCTGGCGCGCCAGGCCGGCGTGAAGACGCTCAGGCTGCTCGCGATGTGGCACCAGTGGGAAGAGGGTCTCGCGATTCCTGGCGGAAACCCGAACAAACTGCCGTTCGGCGTAGACGAGTGGATGCGGACCTGCGAGGCCATCGGTGCCGAACCGATCATCGGCACGGACTACATCTACGAATCCACCGACGAGGTCGTCCATCTGGTCCGTTACTTGAACGACGAGGCGGACGATGAACTTCTAGCGGAACTGCAGTGCGCAGGCACAAATCTTGACGAAGAGGGGCGCGCGGATCTGTACGGACGCTTCGGGCGGGATGAAAAGGGGGAGCACCGTTGGGGCAACCTGCGGGCGATCAATGGGCACGCCAAGCCCTACCAGGTCAAGTACATCGAGATCGGCAACGAGACTTACCTTTACCTTCCCGCTGATCGCTACATCGCCCAGTACCTGGCGTTCTACCGCGACCTGAAGGCGGCCGATCCCCGCCTTCAGGTCGGGGTCGTGCTCGCTCCGCTTGGGATCACACACGCTTGGAACGATTTTGTTCTGGGCTCGATCAGTACCAACGTGGACTTCGGCGCAATACATTACTATGCAACGCCTTACATCGATGTCACAAAGGAAACGGCTGAAACGGTCTTGGGGGTCACGGTGATGGTTGCCGATCTTGAGGGCAGCCGCTGTGTTGGGGAAGCGGCGGCGATTCTCCGGAAGTACGCTGGGCGGCGCGTGCCCCTCGCCATCACGGAATTCAACAGCGGCTTCTGCGGCCCGCAGGACCCCAAGTCGTACTACCAACATGCCTTGGGCACCGCGCTGGCGAACGCGGAGATGATTCGCGCGTTCATGTCGCATCCGGACGTGTTCACGGCCAACCATTTCACCCTCGTGAATGGGTTCAACGGCATGTCGTGCAACGGATTCACCTGGGGCGAGCCGGGACGGCTCTACGACGTGTACTGGAAGCGACCGAACTACTACGTACTTGAGCTGTACCGGCGTTACTTTGGCGACACCCTGCTGGAGGTCCAAACCACGTGTCCTGGCTACGACCTGGAGCGCTACGCCGGTTGGCTCGGGCAGTACGAACGTGGCGTGCGCACTGTAGGCACCAACCTGCTGGCCGACCGGACTTGGACGGTGGAGGTCGGCGAGGGCGTCGAGGTGCAGACGGGCAGGGAGCTCCGGATCACGTTCTCCGACCCTCCGAACCTCTACTATGGCCGGATCTTCAAGGATTGTCCGGTCGACACGAACAGATGGTATGTGGTTTCCGGCTGGGCAAAAGCGGACAACTTGGACACGTGGGCCAGCAGTGCCGGCTTTCGCCTCGACGTGACCGACATCCGCGGGTACGACATGATCCCTTGGGTGTCGAAGACCGCCGAGCTGAAAGGCACGACGCCTTGGATCTACATCGAGACGCATTTCAAAAGCTTCCCGGACATGCACGGCGTTCGCGTCTTTGCCGGCGTCCCGGCTTCTCATCCCCCGTTGCGCGGCACGGTCAGCGTGAAGGACGTCGCCTTTCGGCTTGCCGTCGCCGATCCGTATCCGTCCTTCCCTTACCTGGCCGCCCATGCGTCGCTCAGCCGTGACCGGCGCACTGTGTACCTGATGGTCGTCAACCGCAGCATGGAGCAGAGCATCGCGGCCGATATCACCGTGCGCGGCATGCCGCCCGCAGGGCCGGTCCGTACCCACACGTTGTGGGCCGATGACATTGACGCCACCAACGAGTCCCCCCCGCACGACGCCGTTTCTGTCGAAGACCGTGAGGTGGACACCTGCGGTCAGGACCTCAGATCGGTATTCCCCAAGCATTCCCTCACCGCCATCGAATGGCCCGTTGCGCGCGCGCCTTGAAACGGCGCAGCACGGGTCGCGGGAAAAGGAGCTTGGGGTTGCGCGGCAAAGGCGGTTTGCCGGGTCTCCGGGGGCAAAGGGTGTCCCGAGGGAGTTGAAGAAGTCATCACAGGTGGACGGCCAGGGCCTGTCTTCTTGAAATCGCAGATGGACGAATCGACTTACGAAAGAGATAAACGGAAACGCATGAGAAAAAGTCCGTCATTCGTGTCAATTCGTGTGCATTCGTGGTTCGCCTTTCTTCTCTTCTGCGCCCTTGCGGGCGCGCAGACCCTTGAGCAAGTCGTCGTGATCGCGAACAAGAACGTTCCGGAGTCGCTCGAGATAGCGCACTACTATATGAAAGCGCGGGGCATTCCGGACGCGAACCTGTTCGTGGCGGACCTGCCCGCGCGGGAATCGATCACGCGGTCCTTCTACGAACTGCGCCTGCGCGACCCGCTGTTGCAGTTCCTGCGCGACCGCGGGTTGGCGGAGCAGGTCAAGCGCGACGTGAACGGCGTGGGGGCGCACGAATCGTCCTGGACCACGGTGAAGGCGTCGGTGCGGTACCTCGTGTCGACCTATGGCGTGCCGCTCCGCGTCCTCGATTCCAAGCCGTTCCTGGTTGCGCGCGCGGCGCGCCTGCTCCAGGAACCGGGCGTGCAGAACAGCGCGGCGGTGGATTCCGAACTCGCGTTGCTGCTGCATGAGCCGTACGACATCGACGGCCGGGTGAGTAACCCGATGTACGACGCGATGCGCTCCGCGGACCTTGGTGATTCGGCGTACAGGGTCCTCGTCGCTGCGCGGCTGGATGGCCCGGACCCCGCCGGCGTCAAGCGGATGATCGACGCGTCGCTGCGTGCGGAGACGTATGGGTTGCACGGGCGCGCGTACTTCGATGCGCAGGCGCCGCAGACGAACAACTACGCGACGGGCAATCATTGGATCGTCGAGGCCTGCGAGCGCTTCCGTCGCGAGGGGTTTGAATGCACGCTCGACAGGAACCAGAGCGTGTGGAGCGCGGCCTACCCGATGGAGGATGCGGCGGTTTACATGGGCTGGTACGTGGAGGACGTCATCGGGCCGTTCACACGCGACGGTTTTGCCTTCGCGCCCGGAGCGCTGGCATATCATTTGCATTCCGGGAGTGCGAAGACGTTGCGGTCGTCCACGACACACTGGGTTGGGCCGTTGCTCGCGCGTGGAGCGGCCGCATCGCTCGGCGCCGTCGACGAACCGTACCTCGCGTACACGGTGAACCTTCAGATCCTTGCGGACCGGCTTTGCCGTGGCGAGCGATACGGGGATAGTTGCTACATGGCGATGCCCGCGCTCTCCTGGCAGATGACGGTGGTTGGCGATCCGCTGTACACGCCGTTTGCCCGCTCGCTCGACGAGCAGATCGCCGCGATGGAGAAGGAACGGATGCCTGAGCGCGAGTGGGCTTACCTCCGGAAGATCAACCTGCTCATCCGCGAAGGCCGTTTCAACGTGGCTTTGGGCTACTGCCGGCAGAAGCTACGCGGGTTCGACAGTCTGGTTTTGCGGGAAAAACTCGCGGACCTGTATGCGATGAATGAGATCTATGGCGAGGCGGAGGAGCAATACGATTACGTGGTGAAAAACGCGAAGACGCCCGAGACCGCCCTGCGCGTCGGGGTGCGCTATCTCCTGCTGCTGCGCATTCACGGGAAGAAAGAGAAAGCGGACAACGTGGAGAAAGCATTGCGCGAACGTTGGAAGGGGAGTCCGGTCCTGATGCTGCTGAACTCCTCGCAGCCATGAAGAGGCGAATGCAGAAATTTGAACCGCAGAGGACCCGCCTTCGCCACGAGGCTACGGCGCGGCAGGCGCGGAGGGACACGGAGATTTTCCAATCATTGGAACTTTTGTTTGTCTCTTTTCCAATCCCTGGAAATTCTTCTAAACCTCCGTGTACCTCCGTGTCCTCCGTGGTTAATTTCCGATGAGAATCACATCGGGTATTTTTGGCGGGCGGACGATCAAGGTGCCGCCGGGAATTCGGCCTACGCAGGATAAGGTCCGGCAGGCTTTATTCTCGTCGCTGGGCGAACGCATCGGTGGGGCCCGGGTCCTCGATCTGTTTGCGGGATCAGGGGCGCTTGGCATCGAGGCTTGGAGCAGGGGGGCGGAGTCGGTCTGTTTCGTCGAATCGGATGGTCGGGTCTTTCCTATCCTCAAAGAGAACATCCGTGCGTTGTGTGGGGATGATCCTTCCATATCGCTCGTGCGGTTCGATGCGATCCGGTTCCTTGAGTCGGGGCGGGCGGGGCCGTTCGACCTGGTTTTGGCCGATCCGCCGTACGACCGGTCAGGCACAGCGCGGTGGCTGGAAAAGACCTTGATCGGTCTGGAGGGGCATTCTATGTTCCCCGCTTCCGTTCTGCTGGTTTTTGAGCTCAGCCGTGGTGAGGATGTGGTGGAGCGGCCGGGATGGGCTCTCATCAAGGACAAGCGATACGGCGAAACGCGGTTATTGACCTATGAAAAAGTCAGCGATCTATCCCGGAACGTTTGATCCGTTAACGCTTGGCCATCTGGATGTTATACAGAGGGCGGCGCAGATTTTTGATCCTTTGATTGTGGCGGTTACGGATACGCCCAAGAAAACCTCCCTGTTCAGCTTGGAAGAACGACTTCATCTGGCGCGCGAAGCGGTGAAAAATCTGAAGGGCGTTCAGGTTGTTTCCTTTCGCGGTTTGCTGGTGGAGTTCGCGCGCAAGAGCAAGGTCGGCGTACTGGTCCGCGGGTTGCGAGCGTTTTCGGATTTCGAGTATGAGTTCCAGATGGCGTTGAGCAATCGAAAGCTGGCGTCGGACGTTGAAACGGTATTCTTAATGACTTCCGAGACATATAGTTACATCAGCTCCAGCGTTGTCCGCGAGGTCGCGGATCTGGGTGGTGACACGTCGGAGCTGGTTCCGCCCAACGTTCAGGCCGCCCTGGTGCGCAAGCTGAGAAAAGGCCGGTCCGCAGCATAGCTGCGCGTCCGCCCGCCGTGCGAGGTAAGGCCTCCATGATCATTGAAGTTCCAAAAGTATCCCCTGACGGTTCGACCTATTCGGGTGACGAGCCGGCGGACTGCCTTGAACTCGGCGGCGAGAAGCGCGTCCGCGTCGAGGGGCCGATCCACTACGTGCTCTTTGCGCAGGTCGTTTCCCATGAACTGATTGTGCGCGGGACGCTGAGTGTCACCTTATCGCTCCAGTGCTGCCGCTGTGCGGATTTCTTCTCGACATCGATTCGCGATTCGTCTTTCCTACGCGCTTACGAGGTTTCCGAACACGTCGAAGTGGTTGATCTGACGCCGGATATTCGCGAGGATATTCTTGTTGATCTTCCGACGTATCCGGTTTGTTCATCGGGTTGCAAGGGATTGTGTCCGCACTGCGGCATGGATCTGAACACGGGGACGTGCTCCTGTCAGCCGCCTGAGGAAACGGGTAAGTGGGGTGGATTGGACGGGCTGAAATTGCCGTAAGAGTGTCGAGTGGCGGGTGTCGAGTGGCGGGTGGCGAGGGGAATGTCCCACTCGGCACCCGACACTCGACACCTAAGTCTGAGGAGAAAACATGGGCGTCCCAAAGCGAAAAACATCGAAGATGAAGCGCCGGCAACGGCAGGCTTCGCACAAGCATGATCTTCCGGCCGTGCAGAAATGTACGAAATGCGGCGCCGCGCGGCAGCCACACCGTGTCTGCCCGTCCTGCGGGAGCTACAACGGACGGCAGGTCATGGTCGTTGCCGTCGACGAGTAAATATGCGAATCGCCGTTGACGCGATGGGTGGAGATTTCGCCCCCCGTGAAATCGTGGCGGGGGCCATCGATGCCGCGCGGGGTCAGGACCGCATCACCAAACTTTTCCTCGTCGGCGACGAGGCGGCGATCCGCGCCGAACTGGCGCGGCGCAAGGATGTCCCGGGCACGATCGAGGTGCGGCACTGCGCCGAAGTCGTGGAGATGCATGAATCTCCCGCGAGCGCGGTGCGGAAGAAGAAAGATTCATCGATTGCCCGCTCGGTCGAGATGATCAAGGCCGGCGAGGCGGATGCCGTGTTCTCCGCGGGCAACACGGGCGCGGCGGTGGCCGCCAGCCAGTTGAAATTGCGTACGCTCGAGGGCGTGCTCCGGCCCGCGATCGCGACAGTGTTTCCCTCGCCGACCCGCCCGTTCGTGCTGATCGATGCGGGCGCGAACACGGACAGCACGCCGCAGATGCTGGTCCAGTTCGCGGTGATGGGCAGCGTGTACTCGCGTGAGATTTTGAGGGTGAAGAACCCGGTCGTCGGGCTGATGAGCATCGGCGAAGAGGATGCCAAGGGGAACGAGACGACGAAGGAAGCGTTCGGGTTGCTGGAGAAATCCGGCCTGAATTTCAAGGGCAACATCGAGGGCCATGACCTGTTCGAGGGCGAGATCGACGTGGTCGTCTGCGACGGGTTCCTCGGGAACGTGATCTTGAAGACGAGCGAAAGCGTGGCGCACGCGATCGGCGTCTGGCTGAAACAGGAATTTACGGCGAACGCGCTCCGCATGTTCGGGGCGCTATGCCTGAAAGGCGCTTTGAAGGCTTTGAAGAAAACACTGGATCCGGGATCGTACGGCGGCGCGCCGCTGCTCGGCGTCAACGGCGTGTGCATTATCGCACACGGCGCCTCGAACGCCGTGGCCGTGAGCAACGGCATCGGCGTATGCGTCACCGCGGTGTCGCAGGACATCAACCACCAGATTATCGAAGGCGTGAAGAAAACGGGGACGTGACGAAGTGTCGAGTGGCGGGTGTCGAGTGGGAGTCTTCCCCTCGACACTCGTCCCTCGACACACGACACAAGCGAGACAAGGCCACTCAACAGTGAATTCAGAAACAGAGGCGAAGATTAAAGCTGCCAGCTCCCGCACCGTGCGGACCGTGTCGATCGTCGGCACCGGATCGTATGTGCCGGAGCGGATCATGACCAACGCCGACCTCGCGAAGATTGTCGAGACGACGGACGAGTGGATCACAAGCCGCACGGGCATCCGCGAGCGGCGCATCGCCGCGAGCGACCAGCCGACCTCGGACCTGGCCGCGCACGCCGCGCAGGCCGCGATGCAGCGCGCCGGGGTGACCGCGGACGAGATCGACATGATCATCGTGGCGACGATCACGCCCGACATGGTATTCCCGAACACGGCCTGTTTCGTGCAGGCCCAGATCGGCGCGAAACGCGCCTTCTGCTACGACATCGAGGCGGCCTGCTCGGGCTTTGTCTACGCGCTTGAAGTGGGGCGGCAGTTCGTGTCGACCGGTTCGGTCAACACGGCGCTGGTCATCGGCGCGGAAAAGATCAGTTCCATCACCGACTGGAGCGACCGCTCGCTCTGCGTGCTCTTCGGCGACGGCGCGGGCGCGGCGGTCATCCAGCACCGCAGCGATTCGCGGGGCATCCTGACCACGGTGATGAAATCGGACGGCGCGCTGTCCGAGCTGCTCATGCTTCCCGGCGGCGGGAGCCGCCATCCGACCTCGCTCGAGACCATCGAGAAGAAAATGCATTTCATGAAGATGGACGGCCGCGAGGTTTTCAAACACGCGATCACCTGCATGACCAGCGCGGCGAAGGAGGCGCTGGTCCGGTGCGGGTTGACGATTGACGACGTGGATTGCATCATCCCGCACCAGGCCAACATGCGGATCATCAACGCGGTGGCCGATCGCCTCGGTGGGCGGCCGGAGCAGTACTACATCAATGTCGAGCGCTACGGCAACACCTCCGCGGCCTCCGTCATCATGGCGATGGACGAAGGCGTCCGCAACGGGCGGATCAACAAGGGCGACCTCGTTCTCCTGGTCGCGTTTGGCGGCGGTTTCACGTGGGGGGCGACGTTGCTGGAGATGTGAGTGTAGCCACGGCTCTGCGAGCCGTGCATGAGCCGACGCGGCTCGCAGAGCCGCGGCTACACGGGCACAGGATTCAATATGAGCAAGAAAGCCATTCTTTTCCCCGGACAAGGCGCCCAGGCGGTGGGCATGGGCCGCGACATGGCGGAGGCGTTCCCGGAATGCCGTGCGCTGTTTGACCGCGCGGGATCGGTGCTGGGTTATGATCTCGCGAAGATCTGTTTTGAGGGTCCCATCGAGACGCTGACGATTTCGGCACACGCGCAGCCGGGCATTTTCGTGGCGAGCATGGCGTGTTGGACCGCGATGCGGGAGCAGCGGCCCGATGCGGCGTTCGATTTTGCGGCCGGGCTGAGTTCCGGCGAGTGGACCGCGCTGCACGTGGCGGGCGTGGTGAGTTTCGAGGATACGCTGAAGGTCCTGGACGCGCGTGGAAAGTTCATGCAGCAGGCGTGCGAGGAGCGGCCGGGCGGGATGCTGTGCGTCATCGGCGCGGACCGGCCGACACTCGAGGAAATCTGCGGGCAGGCGGGCATCCAGATGGCGAACATGAATTCGCCGGAGCAGACGGTGCTGAGCGGCCCGAAAGAGGGCATCGACGCCGCGGAGAAGCTCGCAGCTCCACTCGGCATCAAAAAGGCCATTCGCCTCAACGTGGCGGGTGCGTTTCATTCCGCGTTGATGAAGGCGGCGGCTGACCGGCTGGCTGGCGTCCTCCAATCGATCGAATTCAAGCCGGCGCAGTTCCCGGTCCTGTCCAACGTTGTGGGCCGTCCGCACGGGGCGCCGGAGTCGATCCGCGGGAAGATGGTCGAGCAGGTCTATTCCTCCGTGCAGTGGGTGCTGTCCGTCGAATGGCTTAAGCAGCAGGGTGTTACGGAATACCTGGAATGCGGTCCGGGCAAAGTCTTGACCGGCCTGGTCAAGCGTATTGACAAGACGGCCAAGCTCCATAGCATACAAGACCGCTTGGGGTTGGATGCGTTGGAGCGTTGGAGCGTTGGAGCGTGGGAGCGTGGGAGCGTGGAGCGTAGGTCCGCGTACGCTCTGACGCTCAAACGCTCCGGACGCTCGGACACGAATAAGATATGACCAATCTGCAAAACAAAGTCGCTATCGTGACGGGTGCCAGCGGCGGCATCGGGCAAGTCATTGCCTCGACGCTCGCAGCGCAGGGCGCCGACATCGCGCTGGTCGGCCAGAACGTGGAGCGGCTGGGGCTGGCGGCGGGAAAAGTGAAGGCGCAGGGGCGCCGGGCGGAATGTTATTCCGTTGACGTATCCAAGGGCGAAGCTGTTCAGGACATGGTCGGCCGGGCCGAGAAGGACTTGGGCCCCATTGATATCCTGGTCAACAACGCCGGCATTACAAGGGACGGCCTGGTCGTGCGGATGTCCGAAGAGGACTGGGACCAGGTGATGACGGTGAACCTGAAGAGTGTGTTCCTTTTCACCAAGGCGGTCTCCCGGTCGATGATGAAACGACGGGCCGGATCGATCGTCAATATCTCCTCGATCATTGGCTTGATTGGCAATGCCGGACAAGGTAACTATTCGGCCTCAAAAGCGGGCATTATTGCGTTCACGAAGTCGATCGCCAAGGAACTGGCGTCGCGAGGCGTGCGCGTCAATGCGGTGGCGCCGGGTTTCATTGAGACCACGATGACGGCGAAAATGCCCGAAGACCTTCAAAAGAAGATGCTCGATGCCATTCCGCTCGGGCGTTATGGGAAGCCGGAGGACGTGGCGTCGGTCGTCGCGTTCCTGGCGGGGGATGGCGCGGGCTACATGACCGGGCAGGTCCTGACGGTATGTGGCGGATTGGTGATGTAACTAAAAGTGAATCAAGGAGGAACAGAGATGGCGTTAGAAGAGAAAGTCAAAGAAATCATTGTCGAACAGCTCGGAGTGAACCCTGAACAGGTGACGGCCGAAGCATCCTTCATTGAGGATCTGGGCGCTGATTCGCTCGACACCGTGGAACTCGTCATGGCGTTCGAAGAGGAATTTGGCGCAGAGATTCCCGACGAAGATGCCGAGAAGCTGACTACGGTTGGCGCGGTGACGAAGTACCTGAAGGAAAAGGGCTTCGGCGCCTAATCGCCGGCGTTCGAACGATTCGGCAGTTTTCCGATTGCGACGGCATTCTTAAGCCGAATGCCGTCAATTTCCAACAAGGTGTCGAGTGGCGTTTGACGAGTGAGCGCGTAGGACGCCGGTAGAATGCCGTCCGTTGACATTCGACACCCGACGCCTGACTCTTGGCACTCTACACATGCAAAAGCGCAGAATAGTTGTCACTGGACTTGGCTTGGTATCGCCCCTCGGGTCCGATCTGGAGAAGTTCTGGGATCGTCTCAAGGCGGGCCACTCGGGTATCCGGCGCATATCGCATTTCGATCCGTCGGCGTATTCCTCCCAGGTCGCGGGTGAGGTGATCGAGTTCAGTGCGGATGAGTATGTCTCCAAGAAGGAGCAGCGCCGCATGGATCCGTTCACGGTCTATGCGATGGCGGCCTCCAAGCTGGCCATGAAGGATTCCGGCCTCGAGATGGACAAGGAGGATCCGACGCGCGTGGGCTGCATTATCGGCATAGGCGTGGGCGGTCTCCAGATCCTTCAGGACCAGATGAAGGTGCTGGTGGCGAAGGGGCCTTCGCGCTTTTCGCCGTTCATGATTCCCCAGATGATCACGAACATCTCGGCCGGCCTGGTCGCTATCCATTTCGGCCTGAAAGGCCCCAACTTCTGCACGACGTCGGCCTGCGCGTCGGCCACGCACGGGCTGGGCGAGTCGCTGCGCATCATCCAGTCGGGAGAGGCGGATGTCATGCTCGTCGGCGGTACGGAAGCGCCCGTGTGCGAGCTTGGCGTGGGCGGCTTCTGCGCGATGCGCGCGCTGAGCACGCACCACAATGCGGAACCGGGAAAGGCCTGCCGTCCGTTCGACAAGAACCGCGACGGATTCATCATTGCCGAGGCCAGCGCGATGCTCGTGCTGGAAGATCTCGAGCGCGCGAAGAAGCGCGGCGCACACATCTATTGCGAACTTGCGGGCTATGGCCGCACCTGTGACGCCTTTCACATGACCGCGCCGGATGACAGCGGAAGCGGCGCCGCGCGCGGCATGGCGCTGGCGATCCAGGACGCGGGCCTGCGCCCTGAAGACATTGACTACATCAACGCACACGGAACCAGTACGGAACTGAACGACAAGTGCGAAACGATCGCGATCAAGCTGGTGATGGGCGAGGAGCGGGCACGCAAGGTTTTGATCAACTCCACGAAGTCGATGACCGGCCATTCGCTCGGAGCGGCCGGCGCGGTCGAGTCGATCGTGTGCGCGCTGACGATCAAGCACGGTGTCATTCACCCTACGATCAATTACGAGACGCCGGATCCCGCGTGCGATCTCGACTATGTCCCCAACACGGCGCGCGAGGCGAAGGTCAAGGCGTGCCTCAACAATTCCCTCGGTTTTGGTGGCCACAACGCGACGCTTTGTTTCAAGGCGGTCTGAGGAAGTGCCGAGTGGCAGGTGTCGAGTAAACCCCCCTCGACACCCGACACCCGACACTTGACTCCCGATGACTGACAAACCCACCAGCGGTCTTTCCGGCAAACTCGAGCAGATGGCATCTGCGTTGTCTGCGGCGAAGCGGGTTCTGATCATTCCGCACGACTATCCCGATCCGGACGCGCTGGCGGCGTCGTCAGCCATTCACGTGCTGCTCGCGGAGCGCTTCGGCATTCACAGCCAGATCGTTTTCAGCGGACAGGTCTCCCGCGCGGAGAACAAGGAACTGCTCCGCCGCATGCGCTGTCGATGGCACCTCCTCGAAGAAGTCCGCGCGCCACGGCGTGTGGTGCCCTGCATTGTCATCGATACGGCGCCGTGGTCGCGCAACGTGACGATCCCGCCTTTTGCGAAGCCGGCGATGATCATCGATCACCACCAGCATGCCGTGAAGCATGACCTCAAGGGCGTGTTTGCGGACATCCGCGCGGGCGCCGGCGCGACGACGACCATCGCCTACGAGTACCTGAAGGAAGCCGGCATCGCGGTGCCCCGCTGGCTCGCGGCGATCATGGCCTATGCCATTTCATCAGAGACGCTGGATCTGTCGCGCGACAGCGAAAAGGCCGACCTGGACGCGTATGTAGAACTCGCGGCGCGGGCGGACCTTAAGATCATCGGCAAGATCCGTCACGCGCCGCTGCCGCGGGCCTATTTCCGCCATCTCCAGGAGGCGATTACGGCTGCGCGGAAACTGGGCAACCTGGCATGGAGTCACTTGAGCGGCACGGAGCAGCCGGAGATCATCGCCGAAGTCGCAGACCTGCTGTTGCGGATGGAAGGCATCCGGTGGTCGTTCTGCACGGCGGACCTCAAGGGCGACCTTTTTGTGTCGTTGCGCAGCAATCAGCGCGGGGCCCGGTGCAGCCACCTGCTGCGCGCCGTGATCGGGCGCGGCGGATCTGCGGGCGGTCACCACCGCATGGCGGCGGGTTATGTCCACATGGGCAAGTGTACGCCGGTCGAACAGGAAAACCGACGGCGCGAGTTCGTGCGCGACCTGACTGTCAAGATCGTGAAGCGCCAGATCAAGGATATCAACTCGATCGCGATATTGACCCAGAAGCTGGTGGAGAAATAGGGTGTCAGGTGTCAGGTTTCAGGTGTCAGGGTGGAACGCTGAAACCTGACACCTGAAACCTGAAACCTCTTGACGTATCACTTTCGTATATAGCACATTACATCGTCCCTTTCGTAAGGAATATTCATGTTTAGTCGTATTCTGGGCCTATTTTCCAACGATATCGGCATCGATCTGGGTACGGCGAACACCCTCGTATACGTCCGGGACCGTGGCATTGTCCTGCGCGAACCCTCTGTCGTTGCCATTCAATCCGGTACCAATCGAGTTCTTGCTGTAGGCGAGGAAGCCAAGCGGATGTTGGGGCGCACACCGGGCAGTATCGTCGCGATACGGCCTCTCAAGGCAGGCGTGATAGCCGACTTTGAGATCACTGAAGCGATGTTGCGCTATTTCATGCGGAAAGTGCACAACCGCCGGAAACTGGTCCGGCCGCGCGTGATCGTAGCCGTGCCGAGCGGAATAACGGAGGTCGAGAAGCGGGCCGTCAAGGACTCGGCAGTCCATGCCGGCGCGCGCGAAGTGTACCTGATTGAGGAACCGATGGCGGCGGCAATTGGCGTGGGCCTTCCGGTCCAGGAACCGGCGGGCAACATGATCGTGGACATCGGAGGCGGCACCACCGAAGTGGCGCTGATATCCCTGGCCGGGATCGTGTTCAGCCGAAGCGTGCGCGTCGGCGGGGATGAGATGGACGAGGCGATCGTCCAGTATGTGAAGCGGGTGTACAATTTGTTGATCGGCGAGAGAACAGCGGAAGAAATCAAAATCTCCATCGGGTCGGCTTATCCGATGGAGGAAGAGACGACTATCGAGATCAAAGGAAGAGATCTTGTCGCCGGATTGCCCAAGACGCTCACGTTGACTTCCGAGGAGGTCCGTGAGGCGTTGCAGGAGCCGGTTTCCGCCATTGTGGAGGCAGTGCGAATCACGTTGGAGCGCTGCCCCCCGGAACTCGCAGCCGATCTGGTGGATCGCGGTATGGTTTTGGCAGGAGGCGGAGCGCTGCTGCGCGGCATCGATAAGTTGCTTGCGGAGCAGACGGGTCTGCCTGTTCATGTGGCCGATGACCCCCTGAGTGCGGTCGCGGAAGGAACCGGCGTCGTCTTGCACGAGCTGAATTTCCTCCGCATGGTATCGCGCTCAGACAGGGTCTACTAGGCCCCTGCCGGATCCAAACCGCCCTTCGCTGCGCCTCGCATCACCCCGCTGATCGTCCTCGTCTTCGTCCTCGATCGCGCCACTGCCGTGTGAAATCGAGGACGAGAACGAGGACGAACGGATGTAACCGTGCGAGAGAACAGACTCATACTATGGATCGTCCTGGGGGCCTTCTTCATCACGCTGCTGAACCTGCCGGACCCGTTCACGCTCGGGATCAAGTCGACCGTCCGCGAGGCCATGGCTCCGCTGCAGATGGTGATGACGGACTTTTGGAGGGGCGTGCGGGAAAGCGCGTCGTCCGTCCGCGGCTACCGTCGCCTGCTGAAGGAGAACCAACAGATGTCGGCCGAGATGGCGCGGCTGCTGGGCGAGGTGCGCGACTTGAAGTTGCGCGAACAGGAAAATGAGCAACTCCGCGTGCAACTGGCTTTTTCACAGCGTGCCCGGCGCTTGCTGATCCCGTGCGAAGTCATCGCGCGGGACCGCGAGGGCTGGTGGCAGACGGTGCGGTTGAGCAAGGGCGCGGAGGATGGCATTGCGCCGGACATGGCCGTGGTGTCGGTCGACGGATTGATCGGCCGGACGGTGGAGGTCTCGCCGCACACGTGCGACGTGCTGCTCGTGTCCGACCCGGGTTGCAAGGTGTCTGCGCGCATCCTGCGCACCGGCACGTTCGGCATTGTTTCCGGGCGGGGTCCGTCGTGGAAAGGACAGGTCGTTTGCCGCATGGAGTTTATCAACAAGAATTCGCCGGTCGTGCCCGGCGACGAGGTCATGACCTCGGGCCTGGGCGGGTTGTTCCCGAAGGGTCTGGTGATCGGGTACGTCGACCAGGTTTTCACCGATATGTCGGGGCTGTACCAGTACGCGGATGTGATCGTGAAGGCTGACCTCGGAATGCTGCAGTACGCGTTCGTGGTCACGGGCGATGTGGCGGCATCACTGTTCGAGGCGGTCGGGGAAAGCGTGGAAGAATGACGGTCCTTGTACTTTTCGTGGCGGTGGTCCTCGGCGCCGTGGTGCAGGCGACGTTGCCGGTGCTCTCGGCGGCCGGTGGCGTGCAGGCGCCGGTCATGGTCGGCATCGTCATCTACTATGCGTTGACCCGCGACCGCGCGGCGATGCTCACGGCGGCGATCGTGGCCGGGCTCATCGAGGACGCGATGGGCCTCATGCCGCTCGGGTATTCCTCGTTCTGCTATGTACTCGTCGGGCTCGCCGCGCAGCGCTTCCGGGAGACTGTGCTGGTGCGTCAGTGGACCACGCACGTGCTGTTTGGGGCCCTGGCCAATGGACTTGTCGCACTCGCGCTGTCGCTCATGTTGGGCTTGATCCGGGTCAGCGAAATCGGCGTCGCGTGGGTCCTGGCAAAAATCGCCGTCGCGATCGTGGCGGGAGCGATTATCGTCCCGCTGGTTTTTCGTTTTGTGGCGTTCCTCGACCGGATGGTCGGCAACGTGGAAGCGGAGGAAACTTAGGAAACAATGAACGAGGAACGATGAGCGATGAACATGAGGCAAACACGACGAGAAAGGTGTTCATCGTTTTTCGTTCATCGTTCATCGTTATTCATGCGCTATGACGTTATTTCGTAACAAACCGCTCGATGACGAGTTCTTGCGCGTGCGCCTCGTGTTCCTGCTGATGCTGCTCGGGCTGGGCCTGCTCGGCGTCGGCCTGTGGCGCATCCAGGTCGCGCATGGCCAGCGCTACGAAAGCAAGCAGGCGATGCAGAGCATACGTCGTGTCCGCACGCCAGGCGTCCGCGGCCGCCTGTTTGACCGCAACAAAGTCTGCCTCGCGGATAACCGGCCCAGCTATTGCGTTGTGGTCTACCTCGAGGAACTTCGCCGCCCGGGCGCATGGTCGAAGACGATCGACCGCGTCGAGCAACTGATCGCATCCCTGTCGGAGGAACTGCGGCTCGATCCCGCCGTCACGCGCAGGGATATCCAGGCCCATGTCCGCAGGCGGCTGCCGCTCCCCCTCGTGCTCTGGCGCGACATTGACGACGAGACGCTCGCCCGGTTCTCCGAACGCGCGTCTGAATTCCCGGGCGTGGATATTTATCCCGAGGCGGTCCGGTTCTATCCCGGGAAACGGCTGGCCTGCCACCTCCTCGGCTACATCGGCCGCGCGGACCTTGCGCAGGAGGATAACGACGAGGAGCCGTATGACTACTACCTGCCCGAAATGACCGGCCGCAGCGGTGTCGAGCGGAGTCTCGACACCTACCTGCGTGGCGAGGCGGGGGGCCGTTTGGTCCGTATCGACGTGTCCGGCTACCGCCGCGACGACGTCGGCCAGCGCGATCCGCGGCCGGGCTCGGACATTCGTCTCGCGCTGGATGCCGGCATCCAGCGCATGGCCGAGGATGCGCTTGGTGACGTGCCCGGCGCGGTGGTCGTCCTTGACCCGAACAACGGCGACGTCCTGGCTCTGGCCAGTTCGCCGGGCTACGACCCGAACCAGTTCATCCCCTTCATTACGACGGACGCCTGGGCGCAGCTCAACGAGAACCCGCGCAAGCCGCTCATCAACCGCGCCGTGGCAGGGCTCTACGCTCCCGGCAGCACGTTCAAGCCCATCACGGCCATGGCCGCGCTGGAAAGCGGCAAGGCGGGCGTGGGCGAGACGCACGATTGTCCCGGCTATTTCCGGCTCGGCTCGACCACGTTCCGCTGCTGGTTCCACGCCGGCCACGGCGTACTCAACCTGCGCGGAGCGTTGCAGCATTCGTGCAATGTCTATTTCTTCAACATGGCGCTCGCGTGCGGGCACGAGGCGATCGCGCACATGGCCGGAGCGCTCGGCCTCGGACGCAAAACGGAAATCGAACTTGATTACGAGCGCGCGGGCCTCGTCCCTGATGCGCGATGGAAGCGCATGACGTTCAACGACGGGTGGCGCGACGGCGACACGTGCAACGTGGCGATCGGGCAGGGCGCGCTGCAGGTCACACCGATGCAGATGGCCGTGGTCACCGCCGCCCTCGCGAACGGGGGGCTGGTGTACCGCCCGCGGCTCGTGCTCGGCATCCGCGATCCGGGGGAGGAAGTTTTCATCGAGCGGCCCGCTGAAGTCGTCAACGACATGCACTGGGCGCCGGAGAACATCCGGGCCGTACGCGAGGGCATGCGCGATGTCGTCATGGCCAGGACCGGTACCGGGCGGGCCATCCAGGTCCCGGGCATTACCGTCGCGGGCAAGACGGGCACGGCGGAGTTTGGCCGAAAAGACGAACGAAAGCGCCACGCATGGATGATCGCATTCGCGCCCTACGAATCCCCGAAATATGCCGTGGTGATGCTTGTGGACGAGGGCGTTTCCGGTTCCGAGACCGCGGCGCCGCGGATGAAGCAGCTCATGACAGGTCTGTTCCATGGAAGCGCCTCGAAGGCGCGGAGTGATGGAGCAGAACTATCAACACTCCCATACTCCACCACGCCATCACTTCGGTACCCCGGGGGGGGATCCGGCTGATGAACTGGGCCCGCATATCCTTCCTCCTGAAGCGCATCGACTGGATTTTTGTCGCGGCCATGGTGGCGCTGATGGTCACGGGCATCCTCTTCATCTACAGCGCGTCGTACCGGAACGAGAGTTCGTCTCTGGGCTCGCTTTCGCAGCGACAGGTCGTCTGGGCGCTGGTCGGCTTTGCCTGCTTTCTCGCCGTGGCCCTGGCCGACTACCAGCGCGTTGGCGATGCGGCGTGGTGGGCCTTCGGCGCGTGCCTTGTGATGCTGGTGATGGTCCTGCTGATGGGCAAGAAGGTCTACGGCGCCTACCGCTGGCTGAACCTTTTCGGTATCCAGGTCCAGCCGTCCGAATTCGCGAAACTTGGCACGCTGTTCATCCTCGCGCGCTTCCTGAGCCAGCCGTCTCGCGACATGACGGAACCGCGCGTCCTCGTCCAGGTGCTGCTCATCCTTGCCGCGCCGTTTCTCCTGATCGTCAAGCAGCCCGACCTCGGCACCGCGCTGACGCTGGTGCCGCTGGCGGTGGCGATGATGTTTGTGGCCGGCGTGCCGATGCGGTACCTGGCGATTCTCGGCCTCGTCGGTCTGTGCCTGTTGCCGTTCGGTTGGTTGTCCCTCGGTGAATATCAGAAGGAGCGCATCATGGTGTTTTTCGATCCCGCGCGGGACCCGCTCGGCTCGGGCTGGAACAAGATCCAGTCCGAAATCGCCGTCGGCTCGGGTGGGATTGCTGGAAAGGGGTATCTGAAAGGAACGCAGAATATCTTGGGGTTTTTGCCCCGCACGGTGGCCCCCACGGATTTCATTTTCTCGGTGATCGCCGAGGAACTGGGTTTCGTTGGTTCGGCGCTGCTGTTGTCGCTGTTTGCGACGCTCGTCGTGGGAGGGCTCCGGGCGGCCCTGCGGGCGCGGGACAAGTTCGGCCGTCTGCTGGTGGTGGGGGTTGTTGTGCTCATGTTCTTTCACCTGTTCGTGAACATGGCGATGACCATCGGGTTGATGCCGGTCACCGGCATCCCGCTCCCGCTGATCAGTTACGGCGGGTCGTTCATGGTGTGCACGATGGTCGGTCTGGGCCTCGTGCAAAGTGTGTATGTGCGCCGCGTAAGGCGGTGATAGGGAGAATAAACAATGTGGGAGTTTTTACGAATGTTCACACGTAAGCGGACCAAAAAGGAAATCATCATCAATGCCGAGAGCCTCGAGACCCGCGTGGCGGTGCTCGAGGAGGGCAAGCTCGAGGACTATTTCATTGAGCGACCCAGCGAAGACCGCATTGTCGGCAGCGTCTTCAAGGGGAAGATCCAGAACCTGGAAGACGGCCTGCAGGCGGCATTCATCGATCTGGGCCTGAAGAAGAATGCGTTTATTCACTACTGGGACATGATCCCGGAGGACGCGGCGCGTCTCGAAGCGGAGGAAGGCATCGAAACGCGGCGCCCGTCCCGCCGCCGCCGTTTCTCGCCAGGCGAAATGGCCAAGAAGTTCCCGATCGGTTCCGAAATCGTGGTACAGGTCACCAAGGGTCCGATCGGCACGAAGGGGCCGCGCGTCACCGCGAACCTCAGCATCCCCGGCCGCTACCTTGTCCTCATGCCCGGCACGCGCCTCAAGGGCGTGTCGCGCAAGATCGAAGACGCGAAGGAACGCGAACGCCTCAAGAAGGTACTCGCGCGCCTGCCGGTGCCGGGCGACAACGGACTGATTGTCCGGACCGCAGGCGCGGGCACGCGCAAGGTCGGCTTTGTCCGCGACGTGCGCGCGCTGATCGAGATATGGAACGACATCGAGCGGGGCATGCGCGAAACGCCCTCGCCGTGCCGCCTGTACCAGGAGCCTGACCTGATCGAGCGCGTCGTGCGCGACTCGCTGACCGAGGACATCGACCGGATCGTGATCGACTCAAAGGAAGAGTGCGACCGCACCCGCGACATTGTCGCGAAGTACTCGCGCCGGGCCCGCAGCCGCATCCAGTCCTACGACGGCCAGGCGCCGATCTTCGAGCACTTTGACGTCGAACGGCAGCTCGAAAACGCCTTCAGCCGCAAGGTCTGGCTGAAGGGCGGTGGCTACATCATTTTCGATGAGACCGAGGCGCTCGTCGCCGTCGACGTAAACACCGGCCGCCACAAGGGAGGCAACTCGCAGGAGGAATCCATTGTCCAGGTCAACATCGAGTCGGCCGATGAGGTCGCGCGCCAATTGCGCTTGCGCAATGTCGGCGGGCTGGTGGTCATCGACTTCATCGACATGAAGCAGAAGAAGAACCAGAATCAGGTGTACCGGACACTCAAGGACGCCCTGCGGCGCGACAAGGCCCGAACGAACGTGCTCCAGATCTCGCAGCTCGGCCTGTTGGAGATGACCCGCCAGCGGCAGGAGGAGAGTGTACGCGCGTCGACCTACATGAACTGCCCGTACTGCGACGGCCGCGGCAAGGTGAAATCGGGGCTCAGCATGAGTGTCGAGATCCAGCGCCGCATCGCGGAAATCATGCGGCGCCAGAAGGCCCGCCCGGATGCGAAGCTCGCGGTGAAGATCTCGGTCAACCCGTCGGTCCTCGAGCGCCTGCGTACCGAGGACGAACAACTGCTCGTCGAGATGGAGCGGAAATTCCACGGCCACCTCACCTTCGTCGCGAATGCGAACATGCACGTCGAGGAATTCACGATCGTGCACAGCGAGACGGGCGAGATGCTCTTTCCGGCCGGGGAGCGGAAGGCGTAGGGAAGGACGAATAACCAATAACCAATAACCAATATCCAATAACCAATAACCAATATCCAGGGTGTCCCTCATCGTTTGGTTATTGAGATTTGGTTATTGGTTATTCACCACGCACCTCATCCAGCCGCGGACGGAGTTGACGAAGTAGACCGCGTCGGCGCGGGCCAAGTCCCCTTTGCTGACGACCTGCTCGCGGATACGGCCGCGCGCGAGCAACGCGGCGCGAAGCGTCCCCGCGAGGAGCCCGCTGGTGACGGGCGGCGTCACGAGATTCTTCCCGAATCGCACGACGACGTTGGCCACGGTCGATTCGGTGACTTCCCCGCGCTCGTTCCAAAGGATCACATCGTCCATCCCCGGCCGCGCGGCCCGGGCCCGGTCGTAGACTTCGCGGCGCGTTGTCTTGTGGTACAGGAACCGGTCGGACGCGTGAACCGGATCGGCCGCCAGGGCCGTCCTCACCGTGCGGGCTGCCCCGCGCAGGGGGGTGACGGGCGCCGCTTCCACGCGCGCGCGGCCCGATTCGTTGACCGTCAACCGCACGCGGTGCGGCGTGCGGGGGAGATCTTCCACGAACGCATGAAGGCTCTTCCTGATTTCCTCGATGTCCACGGAGTAATCGAAGTACTGGGCCGAGTCGGCCAGGCGCGCCAGGTGGGATGGCTCGAGGAAATAGCCGGTGCCGGGTTTCCAGAGCAGCGTCTCGAGCAGCTCGAACGGGCGCGGATCGGTCGCGAGAACCAGTGCCTTCGTGCAGCATTCCTCGTATTCGTGCCCGGCGATGGAGTCCCAAACCACGCCGCCGCCCGTGCCGTATTCCGCGACGCCCGCCTTCCGGGCGAGTTGCACGGTGCGGATGGCGACATTGAACTGGGCTTTGCGGTCCGGCAACACGAAGCCCATCGACCCGGTATAGACGCCGCGGGGTTCCGGTTCCAGGTCGCGGATGATCTGCATGGTTCGTATCTTGGGGGCGCCCGTGACGGACGCGCAGGGGAAAAGGGCCTGGAAGATTTCGGGGATGGTCGCATCGGTTTGCGCGCTGACGGTGGATGTGAGCTGGAACAGGGTGGGGTAGCGCTCCACGTCGAACAGGCTCTGGACCCGGACCGTGCCCGTGCCGGCGATGCGCCCGAGGTCATTGCGGAGCATATCGACGATCATCACATTCTCCGCGCGATTCTTCGCCGACAACCGGAGTTCTTTCGCGCGCCGGCAATCGTCGGCCCATGTCACGCCGCGCGGCGCGGTTCCCTTCATGGGTTTGCAGACGATGTCGTTGCGCTCGAGGTGGAAGAACAGCTCAGGCGATGCGGAACAGACGGCCGCGTCGCCGGTGTCGACGTAGGCGCAGTACTTCGCGCGCTGCGCCAGGCACAGGCTGTGGAAATAGACCAGCGCGTCACCGTGCATCGGAGACCGGAGCCGGAACGAATAATTGACCTGGTAGGTGTCGCCTGCGGCGATGAGCTGTTTGATGGAGTCGACGGCACGCGCGTACTCAACCTTCTTCAGCGACGGCGTCCAGTCGGCTGCCGGTCTCGAATAGACGCGCCTGTCGGCGGGTGATTCCAGTTCCACCGCCTTCCTGTAAAGTCCAAACCAGAGCAGCGGCAGGTTGCCGGCAGGTCGGGTGGTCAGTGCCGGGTCGAATGCGGGAGCGGCTTCGTACGAGATGAAACCCGCCGCGCTCAGGCCGCCGTGGACAGCGGCTTCGACGCGCTCGAGAGCTTGGGCGACCGACGCGGCGTCGTGCGCCTCCAGGACTTCGATCGGCTTCTCGAACAGGAGCCACGACGACTGTCCGGTCCAGTCGGTTTTCTGCATGATCGCAAGCCCCGGCTCGCTGCGCAGTGCCTTCCAGGATTTCCGCCCCTCGTTCATGTTGCGCACGATCAGTCATTCGTGGTGCGGGAGGCAAGCGGTAACTGTGCCGCAATATGTAGCGTTCGTTTACCCGTCCGCCGCGGACGGGAAACGAAGGACCCGCGATGTAGCGTTCGTTTACCCGTCCGTCGCGGACGGGAAACGAAAGTCTTCGGCCTTCCCGGTTTCCCCTCGCGGACTCAAGGTAAACCGACGCTTCCGCGCTTGCGGATCCGCCGCGGCGGAACATCTTTTTGCCTTCTCACGCCGATAACGCAGGCTACAATCCGTCCCCATGACGCGCAAAATTCGCATGGGCATGGTGGGCGGTGGGCGCGACGCATTTATCGGGTCGGTCCATCGCATGGCGTCGCGGCTCGACGGACTGATCGACCTTGTCTGCGGCGCGTTCAGCTCGAATCCGGAGAAAGCGCGCGCTTCGGGGCGCGATCTTTTTCTTCCGGATGACCGCGTGTACGGTTCCTTCGAAGAAATGTTACGGAAGGAGCGCGCGCTTTCTCCGGATTCGAGAATGGATTTCGTGTCGATCGTCACGCCGAACTTCATGCATTTTCCCGTCGCGAAGGCCGCGCTCGAGTCGGGGTTCCATGTCATGTGCGACAAGCCGATGACGCTCGATTTGGCGGAAGCCCGCCAAATCGAGAAGTTGGTGGAGACGACCGGATTGCTGTTTGGTTTGACGCATAATTATACAGGGTACCCGCTCGTCAAGGAGGCGCGGGAGATGGTGCGTTCGGGCAAGCTCGGCAAGATCAGGAAGGTCGTGGTCGAATATCCGCAGGGCTGGCTGAGCACGCCGATCGAGCAATCCGGGCAGAAGCAGGCGTCGTGGCGCACGGATCCCGCGAAGGCGGGCGCGAGTTGTTGCATGGGCGACATCGGAACGCACGCCGAGAATCTCGCCGAATACATCACGGGGCTGGAACTGGACGAGCTCTGCGCCGACCTCACGACGTTCGTTCCAGGCCGGTTGTTGGACGACGACGGCAGTGTTCTGCTGCGATTCAAGGGTGGGGCCCGTGGCGTCCTTTATGCGAGCCAGGTGTCCAGCGGCGAGGAGAACGCGCTGGCGATCCGCGTGTACGGTGAAAAGGGGGGCATCGAGTGGCACCAGATGGAGCCGAACACGCTGCTGGTAAAGTGGCTCGACAAGCCGGCCGAGATTCTGCGAGCAGGCGGAAATTACGGACATCTCTCCAAAGCCGCGTTGCACAACAGCCGCCTGCCGTGTGGCCATCCCGAAGCCTTTATTGAGGCCTTTGCCAACCATTACCGGAATTTCGCGCTGACCTTGCAGGCGAAACTGGACGGCGACAAACCGGCGCCCGAGTGGGATTTCCCGACTGTCGGCGACGGCGTTCGCGGCATGGCCTTCATTGAGGCGGTGGTGAGAAGTTCCAAGAGCCGGGAGAAGTGGATCAAGTTAGGACCCGCGTTCTGAGTTACAGGTTCGTTTGACTGGTGGAGAGCGACGCAGGGTGCAGCGCGGCAAGCCCGCTCGCAACGCTGCGCATGGCGCTGTGGGCGAGGACACCGCGCCATGCCTGTACGGCATGGCGGGATATAAGGTAGGGCGGCGTGTCCCTACGCCGCCGCGGGTGGCCGCCAGGCACGGCAGCCCGGCACATTGGCCGCCAGGATATCGGCGAATCATGTTATTGAATCAGCTCCATGCCGTGATACTGTGAAGACATGGGAACGTTTCACATAGGTTGCAAAGTCGAGAACCACGTCGATCGCAAGCGTTTCTTCAGCGTGGCGAAGCTCCTTGTCGATACCGGAAGTGAATACACGTGGCTTCCCGAGGAGAAGCTCGGGAAAATCGGTGTGGCTCGTGAGAAGAAGGACATTCGCTTCGTGATGGCCAATGGACAGCTTGTGACGCGAAGCGTTGGTTTCGCTATTCTTTGCGTAGGCAACAATTTCACCATTGACGAGGTTGTTTTTGCGGAACCCGGCGACTTGATGCTGCTCGGAGCTCGTACGTTGGAAGGGCTCAATTTCGTCGTTGACCCGGCACGCAAGAAACTCGTTGCAGCCGGACCCCTCCCCGCCGCCTGATCAGATCTCACACGCATTCAAGTCGTGGCAAACGAGCAGGGACAAACGGGCACAAGAACAAGCCGGCACATTCTTGATTCTGGCGAAGATGCGACCCCGATCCTGGCGAGGCGATGAAATGCCGGAGAGAACACCAACGCCTACCACTTCCGGCGGATCGGGATGCCGTCGGCGATGAGCGCTTGCTTGATCTGCGGAATGGTGTACTCGCCCGTGTGAATCATGCCGGCAATGATGGCGGCATCGGCCTTGCCTCGCGTGAAGGCCTCGGCCAGATGCGCCGGCGTGCTGGCCCCGCCTGACGCCACCACGGGAATCCTGACGTTCTCGGCAATCAGTCGAGTCAGTTCGAGCTCGTAACCGCCACGCGTGCCGTCGGCATCCACGGAGTTGACAACGATCTCGCCCGCCCCGAGCTCTTCCGCCCGTTTCGCCCAAACCAGCGCATCGAGCCCGGTCCGCTCGCGAAATCCGCGGATGGTGATCTCGTAACCGCTCGGAAACCGCACGCGGTCGTCGACTTTGACGGGATCCATGGCGAGCACAATGCACTGCGAGCCGAACGCCCGCGCGCCGTCGGTGATGATGCCGGGATTCTTTACGGCCAACGAATTGACCGATATCTTCTCCGCGCCCGCCAGAAGCACCTGGCCCATATTGCCCACGTCGGAAATACCGCCGCCCACGGCGAAGGGAATGTGAATCGCCCGGGCCACGGCACGCACCATGTCGATGTCGATGGGCCGCCGCTCGGCCGAGGCGGTAATGTCGTAAAACACCAGCTCATCGCAGCCGTCCTCGTAGTACTTGGATGCCATGTCCACGGCATCGCCCAGAACCACGTTGTTCTGGAACTTGACGCCCTTGGTGACCTTCTTGTCACGAACGTCAAGACAGGGAATAATACGCTTGGTCAGCATTGCCCGTCCCACCGGCTGAAATTCTGAAATACCCTCAAGCCGATCCGGCCTGATTTTTCGATATGGAACTGCGTCGCCACAAGATTTGCGCGGCCGACGAGGGACGTAAATTCCACCCCCGCATAGTCCGTGACACCCACGATGTCCGTCAGATTCGTCGTTGTCGGGTAGTAACTGTGGACGAAATAAAACTCGGTATCGTCTTCCACCCCGGCAAACACCGGGTGCGGACGCCGGAAGCGCACGGCATTCCAGCCGATCTGCGGCACCTTGTCGGCGGGGTTTGAAGGGCGGAACAAACGCACCTCTCCCGAAATGAAGCCCAGCGTGCGCGTTCCGCCATCCTCCTCGGACCGGTCGAACAGGATCTGCATCCCCACACAAATGCCGAGGAACGGCGTGCCCCGCCCGATCACTGTGCGCAGCACATCCGCCAGCTTCAACTCCGCCAGATGTCGCATTGAGGCCCCCGCGGCGCCGACGCCGGGAAACACGACGCGGTCGGCGGCCAGGATGTCCCCAGGGCGGTCCGTCACGCGGGCATCCACCCCCAGCACGTCAAACGCCAGCTTGACGCTCGTCAGGTTGCCTGCCTTGTAGTCGACAATCGCGATCACGGTCCGCCCCTGCGTCCTCCCCGTTGCAATGAAACCCGCGCAATTTTGTCCTACACCCGTAACTTGTCGAGTAGGACTTTAGCCTGCCGACATGAGGGAGTATTACCAGAGGCGTAAGGGGTCCGCAGCTGATTTCCCACATTTGCTGTCGCAGCACGGCTCGCCCCCCAAAGTCATCTGGTTGACCTGCGGAAACACCTCGAACGCCAAGCTCCGTGAAATCCTTTCCAAGAGTTTGCCTCAAGCCTTGACGTTCCTGCAAGGCACCGAATCTCTTGTTGAGATTTGCGGGTTGGATAAGTCCGGGACGCCATAGGCATCTATTTTCATCTCATCATGCCACGATCCTGACCGTGTCGGTGAGGATCCTGCCAGCCTACTCCATAGCTCCAGTCCGGCGCTTCACAGAAGCGCCGCTACGCTCAGGGCGTCCGTTGGACTGCCGCACTCCAGGCCCGAATCAGGTGTGATTCGTGCTCATGAGGAGCTTGTGACGAGGCCTTTCCGATTCATCCTGGCCGCATGTCTCGCGTCGGTCTCTGTGGCGCGTGGGCAGGGGGCAATCTACTCCGATGCCTTGGGGCCCGGCTGGCAAAACTGGTCGTGTCGGGGACCGTTACGAGTTCGGGTTCGGGCGGCGTGCTGTTCGGGCAGGGGCCGTGGACGAGCGCTGTGCAGTTTCTCCGCGTCCGGACAACCGATTGATGGCGACCAGTTACCGTGGAGCCAGCATCGCAAAGCCGATGGCGAAAATAGCCGCATCGGCCAGGACGTGACTGATGTAGCCGGGCCAGATGGAACGGTAGCGCGCGAACAGCCATGACCAGATCAAGCCGCCGGTGAAGACGCCGCAGCTCACGACGATCACAGTCGCCCAAGGCAGGTACACCTTCGTCACCAGCACGTGGTGCAGCGTAAAACAGAGCGCGGACAGAATTACGGCGGCCTTTGGCCGGAGCAGTTTCTGCCACTGTTGCGTCACAAACCAGCGCCACACATATTCCTCCAGCAGGGAATTGACCACGATCCAGTATGCGGCAAGCCCGATGAATACGCCGCGATGCGACAGTCCGATCTCCTGCATCCGCGCGCGGAAAAGTTCCAGGTCCAGCATCGCCGAACCCAGTGCGGTGTATGCGCCGAGGATGCCTCCGCCGATGATCAGCCCCGTCAGCAACCCCATGCCGAGCCCGTATCGCGCGGGTCGCAGGCTGGCACTGTCCTGTCGCTCGACGGCGAAATGCCAGAGCGCCGGCGCGACAAGAATCCAGACCTTCGCGCAGAAGAAGAGGGCTGCTCCAAGCGTCGTGCCCGGGAGCAGCACCATGCCGAACAGCACTCCCAGGGTCGGTGCGGGCACCAGGCACACGAGGGCAAACACGGCGAGCCGTTTCGATGGAGAAGGCTTAACCACGAATGGACCCTCCTTCGCTGATTGAGCTGCGGAGGGCAAGCACTAAAGGACACGACTACGGAAGCAACCGATGATTCGGGTATTGGCGTCTTGTGAAAATCCGTCACATCCTGGTAGGGCGGGCTCGCCGAGCCCGCCGCGGCGCGTTCGGCGAACGCGCCCTACCTGACGGTAACGAGAGTTCAAAAGACGCAAGTGCCATGATTCGTGTTTATTCGTGTCCATTCGTGGTTTAGAACTACCTGCATTCTCAAGGAGGGTGGCATATGGCGAGATCGGTGACATTGTTTACGGGGCAATGGGCGGACCTGTCCCTGGCCGAGGTGGCGAAGAAGGCCGCGGGATTCGGATTCGATGGCCTGGAGCTGGCGTGCTGGGGCGATCACTTCGAGGTGCCGAAGGCGCTGTCGGACAAGAGCTATTGCGCGTCGCGCCACGAGATCCTCAAGGAGAACGGGCTCAAGGTTTTTGCGATTTCCAACCACCTGGTCGGGCAGGCCGTGTGCGACTTGATCGATGAGCGGCATCAGAGCATCTTGCCGCCGCACGTGTGGGGCGACGGGAAGCCGGAGGGGGTTCGCCAGCGCGCGGCGGTGGAGATGATCAAGACTGCGCAGGCCGCCAAGGCGCTTGGGGTGGGGGTCGTCAACGGGTTCACCGGCAGTGGGATCTGGCATCTCATCTATTCCTTCCCGCCGGTCACACCGAAGATGATCGATGAGGGTTTCAAGGATTTCGGGAAGCGGTGGACTCCGATCCTGGACGAGTTCCAGAAAGCCGGCGTGAAATTCGCGCTCGAAGTGCATCCGACAGAAATCGCATTCGATATAGCGACGGCGGAACGCGCGATCGAGGCGGTTGCCGGGCATCCGTGCTTCGGGTTCAACTACGACCCGAGCCATCTCGGGTACCAGGGTGTCGACTACGTGGAGTTCATCCACCGCTTCGGCGGCCGGATTTTCCACGTGCACGTGAAGGACGTGTACTGGTCGCCGCGCCCGATGCCGGTCGGCGTCTTTGGCGGGCACACCGATTTCGGGGACCGCCGCCGCTTCTGGGACTTCCGGTCGCCGGGCCGTGGCAGCATCGATTTCGAATCGATCATCCGCGCGCTGAACGGCGTCGGCTACAAGGGCCCGCTATCGGTCGAGTGGGAAGACAGCGGAATGGACCGCGAACACGGGGCCAAGGAAGCGGCAGCGTTCGTGAAGCGGATCGATTTCAAGCCGTCGAACATCGCGTTCGATGCGGCATTCAAAAAGTGACGGGTGTCGAGGGTAGGGCGGTCGGTCCCCGACCGCCGGGGTTGGTGACCAGCGGCGCGGCAGGGACGCCGCGCCCTACCTTCAGGCTTCGGGCATCGGCGAAGAGGCCAGCGCCTTCGGCGGCCCGAGGAGAATCCTGCCCATGATCGCCCGGCGCAGCCGGTTCCTGTCGCGGAGATCGAGGACGGGCGAGCCGCGGCCGGTTCCGAAGTGGGACGCCATGGGCATGGCCATGCCCGTGTTCGCCGTGGGTATGCGCACGGACTTCATGCCTGACGTCAAGCCCTTCAGAGTCAGCGAGGCCACGACCGAGCGTGGGATTTCATGTGACAGTTCCACCTGAATGGCAGTCGCTTCCGGCTGCCATCGCGGTGGCGGTGACCGCATCTGCACAGCCTGCGGCACCGGTGCGCGGCGCCGGGGCACGCGGTCCCTGCAAGGCGCGACATCGGTGGGCAGGGGAGGCGGTGGCGGTGGGGCGCGGATCGGTTCAAACTTCTGGCCGGTCAGCGTTTCCAGCATCGTCCGCAGATCGTCGGGCATCTGGTTGGGCGGGCGCGGCACAGCGGGCCCGGGCATCGGCTGGTCGCCCTTCCGGCTTTTCCTGATCGCTTGGGAGATGCCCCAGATGATCAGGATGACGATGTAGATGATGCCCTCGATACCGGAATCGGCGCGGGTGAGGGGAGGGAGTGATGGAGTGGTGGAGTGGTGGAGTAATGGGAGGATGTCACCCAACACTCCAATACTCCAATACTCCGACACTCCACTCATCCTACTTCCCTTCGTCCTTCTTCTCCTCCTCACCGCCCGCAAGCGACTCGCGCATGGAGGTATCGGCCATGATGTTCTGCATGCGATAGAAATCCATGACGCCGAGCCTGCCGGCCTTGAAGGCTTGGGCGATGGCGAGCGGGACCTCGGCCTGGGCCTCGATGACCTTGGCCTGCATCTCCTGTACGCGCGCGCGCATTTCCTGCTCGCACGCGACGGCCATGGCGCGGCGGCCTTCGGCTTCGGCCTGGCGCATCTTCTTGTCGGCCTCGGCGCGTTCGGTCTCCAGCAGCGCGCCAACGTTGGAAACTTCCCTCGCGCCGCTGACACCGGCGACGCTGACGTCGGCGATATCGATCGAGACAATCTCAAAGGCGGTTTGGGCGTCGAGTCCGCTGTTAAGCACCTTGCGGCTGATCCCGTCGGGGTTCTCGAGGACGTCCTTGTAGGTCGGCGAGGAACCGATCGCGCTGACGATGCCCTGGCCGACACGGGCGATGATGGTGTCCTCGGTCGCGCCGCCGACGAGGCGGTCGAGGTTCGTGCGCACCGTCACGCGGGCCTTGACGAGAAGGCGGATGCCGTCCTTGGCTACGGCGTCGAGCATCGAGGTGCCCTTGGCCGCGTCCGGGCAGTCGATGACCTTCGGGTGGACGCTGGTCCGAACGGCGTCCATGACGTCGCGCCCGGCGAGATCGATCGCGGCGGCGCGCTGGAAGCTGAGCGGGATGTTGGCCTTGTCGGCCGCGATCAGCGAGTTGACGACATCCGTGACATGTCCGCCGGAGAGGTAGTGGGCCTCCAGCGCGTCCGTGTCGAGATCGAGGCCGGCCTTCACCGCCTGAATGCGTGTGTCGACAATCAAGCTCGGCGGAACGCGCCGCAGCTTCATACCGATGAGGTTCAGGAAGCTGACCGGCGCCTTGGCGACGACGGCGCGTATCCAGATGTTAAAGAACGAAAGAAACAGCCCGACGATGATGAGGATGGCAACCGCGAGTACGATCAACCCGATATTTACAGCCGTCCATGCCATGGTCTTTCTCCTTATGCTAGCCAGTTATCTGTCGAAAGGTCAGTCGGTCTTCCCGTGTTCCAACGGCGGCGGTTCCGGGGCCGCTTGCGTCTGGAATCCGCCGAGCACGAGCCCGCCGGTGCCGATGAACGTGATGATGAACCACACGCCGACTCCGACGATAGGCAATGTGGTGGCGGTGTAAAGCAAAACCAGCCCGAGGCTCAACGCGAGCATGACGCGGCCGAACGGCTGGGGACCGCGCCAACGCATGAGTGTGCCGCCGACGGCGATAGCGACGACGATCTTGCTGAGGTAGAGCATGAACGCGTAAACCACGAGGAGCGCGATGCCCAGCGGGATGCCGACGAGCGTCAGGAGCACGAGCGTGCTTACCATCGGAAACAGGCAGAAGCACAGCATGCCCGTCAACGCGCACTTCAGGCTCGAGTGGCGGATGACCCGGACCGCGTTGCCGGTCAGGCGCGGCAGCAGGCCCGCGAAGGGGATGCCGACCATGAGGGCGGCGACGAAGAGGTAGAAGTACACCATCACCACCTGTGTCGGCGGGATCCGGGGCATCTCGGGAGTGGGCTGGGTGATTTCTTTGCGGATGAGTTGTCCGCGAAGCTGGACCTTCTCATCCAGGACCAGTTCTTTTTCTGACGTGTACACGAGGTCGCCGTTGATCACGGCGCCGGGCATGATGACGATGTCGTTGGCGTACACGCGGGCGTTGCCGGCGATGACGCCTGCGAGAGTGACCTGCTCGCCGACGAGTCGTACGTTTCCGCCGATGGCGCCTTCAAGGGTTGCGCTGCCCGCGACGGCATTGACGCTGCCGTCGACGCGGCTCTCTCTCGTCAGTTGGAGCGAATTCGCGACCGCGGAAAGGCTGTTGCTCACCGTGCCGCTCAGGGTCGCGGTGTTCGCCACGAGGCGCAGATGGTCGTGTACGCGCCCGGTCACGCGCAGGGTGTTCGCAGCGAGCCATGCGTCATTTTCGAGCGACCCGCTCAGGAAGGCGTCGTTCGCCAGCAGAAACAGGTCGTCCGCGATGCGACCTTCGATGTTCGCCTTGTTCGCGGCGATGACCATCTGGCTCACCGCGGTGTCGTCCGGGCCCAGTGCGTACGTGTCCACGCGCTGGAACTCGAAGGCGTAGGCGGAGGTTGCCGCCAGGAGACTGATGAGGATGGGGATCAATCTGGTGTTCATGGCATTTCGATGACGGGTCAGGACGGCTTCATTTCGCGTACGACGATGCGATTGCCTTCGACCAGGATGACCCGCACCTGCGCGCCGCTCGCGATGTAGCCGGACTCGGCGACCACGTCGATGCGTTGCCCGTCGATCACCGCAATCCCGGCCGGGCGCAGACTCGACTGCGCAACGCCCTGTTTGTCCAGGAACCGGTTGGCCTCGCCGGTCGCCGACTTGAAACTCTTGCCGTCCGTCTGGAGCGTCAACAGGCGGCCCACCCTGGTACCGGGGAAAATCTTGAGCCACAGAAAAAGGAAGACGCCGGTTCCGAACACCAGCGCAATCGCGGCGAAGAAACCGGCCTGCGGTCCGAACGCGTAGAAGGCCGTGACTGCGGCGGCGAAGAGGAAGAGTCCTCCGAAGAGGCCGATGATGCCGCCGGGCACGAATACTTCGATTCCGATCAACATGAGGCCGAGTACGACGAACAGGGCGAAGAGATAGATCGGAGATTCCATGGCAATGTTCTCAGGTGGCCTTATCTTTGGCGGGTTCCACGACGACGCGGTTTCCGTGGGCCTCGACAACGATGATACGCGCGCCGCTGCTCACGAAATCACCCCGGGTGACGACATCCATGCGCCGCTCCCCGAACATCGCCGACCCGCCGGGGTGCAGTGGGGTCACCGCGACGCCCTCGCGGCCGAGCAGTTCGGTGGTGAGTGCTGATGCGGTATACCCCTTGTCCCGGCTTGTCGTCTGCCCGAGCGCAATGCGGTCGAAGACCGAGATGTGCGGCAGGAACCGGATCACGAACGCCCCGCCGATCGCGGCGAGGATGATGCCTATCGAGAGATTGGCCAGCGGCAGCTTCAACTGCGGCAGGGTGGGGTACCACGGGTCGTCCGGAAACTGGTGGATCATTGCCGTGAGCAGCGCCCACAGGATGAGGAATCCGCCGGTGATGCCGATGATGCCCGTGCCGGGGAACACGAAGAGCTCCGTGAGAAGGAGCGCCACGCCGATGATGAAGATCAGGACCTCCTCCATGCCCGCGAGCCCTGCGATGTGATGGCCCCAGAAGAAAATGGCCAGCGACAGCGCGCCGAGCATGCCCGGCAGCCCGAATCCGGGCGTCTTGATCTCGATATAGATGCCCAGCAGCCCGGCCATGAGAAACAGCGGGGCGAAGGCCGCGATGTAGCGCGCGATCTCTTCCGCGGCCGTGACCTCCAGTTCGACCGTGTCCGCGCCGCCGAGGCCGATCTTGACCAGCAGCGCCTCCACGCTTTCGACCGTGCCCTCCGAGAGCAGGGGCTTTTTTGCGCCCTCTTCGCCGACCATTTTCTCGGCCTCCACGTTGGTCAGGGTGAGCAGTTGTCCGGCGGGGCTGATCACATCGTCGCCGATTTTCAGCTCCAGTTCGCGCCGGACCATTTTCTCCGCGAGCTTGGGGTTGTGTCCGTTTTGTTCCGCAGTGGAGCGCGCGAGCGCAGAGACGGCGGAAACGGATTTCTCCTGCAGCGCCTCGGGCATGTCCTGCACGTTGCCGGTAGGCGACATCATGATCGGCATGGCATCGCCGATCACGCTGCCGGGCGACATGAAAATGTGGTCGGTCGCCAGCGAGATCAGGGCTCCGGCCGAAAACGCGTGGTTCTCGACGAACGTGTAGGTGGGGACGTCGAGGTCCTGGATCGTCCGGATGATGTCGGTTGCTGCATCGAGCCGGCCGCCCGGGGTGTCCATGACGAAAATGATGGCCCTGGCGCCCTTGGTGCCCGCCTCCTGAACGCCGCGCCGGATCACGTACAGCAGGGCGGGCTCGATCTGGCCTTTGATCGGGAGGAGGTACACCAGTTGGCCGACGCCCGCGCGCGGGTCGACTGTCGGCACCGACGTTTCGACGGCCGCGACATCGTTTGACGCAGCGGTCTCGGTTAACTCGTTCGTCTCATCGGCCCAAGCTGGCGAGAGCGCGAGGACGGCCATGGCCATCCATGCTGTAAGGGTCCGTTTCATTCGCGCGCACTATACATGACTGCCACGGGTCTTGCCACAAATCCTGCGCAGGGGTAGCGATCCGGCTTGCCGCTGAGATGTAGAGTCGGTTTAACCCCCATGCCCCCGCCCAAAGGGGGTCACCCAAATAGGTGCCCAAACCATTGAGTTTCCCCCCTGGGCGGCGGGGGGGGGGGGAAACCAACC
>JAZDKY010000079.1:0-14720 GCA_043802525.1 bacterium | reverse complement strand
TCCATTGCCAGCCCGTAGGCCTCGATCGTTTCTCTCGCGCTGCGCGCCCATTGGAATTTCGCGGCCTGCTCGGGACCCTTGCGGCCCAGCTCTTCCGCCAGGGCGGCATCGGTCAGCACGCGCGCGATCGCCTCGGCCAGCGCCCGCGTGTCGTCCGGGTCGATCATCAGCGCGGCGTCGCCTGCGACCTCGGGCAGTGAAGTGACGTTGGAGCATACGACCGGCGTCCCGCACGCCATGGCCTCGAGGACGGGCAGGCCGAAGCCCTCGTAGTCGGACGGCAGGACGAACACGTCCGCGCGCTGGTAGGCTTCGACCAGGTCCTCCTCCTCGAGGTAGCCGCACCAGGTGATCGCGTCCGCCAGGCCCAGTTCCTTCGCCCGGTGGTCGGCCTCGGGATAGCGTTCGTCGTGCGGGCCGACGATCTTGAGGTGCGCGTCCGGCAGGTGCTGAGCGCGTACGGCGGCGAACGCCTCGATCAAACGCGGCACGTTCTTGTACGGGTCCTGGCGCCCGACGTACAGGATCGTCTTCCCGTCCTTCCGGGCTTCGGGGTCCCGCCTGAAGGCGGGGCTGACGCCCTCCGGGATCACGACCACGCGGTCGCGCCGCGACCCGGGCATCTGAAGGGCCTCGAGGACGTCGGCGCGGGTGCTGGCGCTCGGGCAGATGATCACGTCCGCCCGGGCCCCGACCTGCATCATCAGCCGGCGGTAGATCGGGAACATGCGCGTCTTCTTCGCGCGCGGCGTGTACTCGGGAAAGAGCAGGGGGATCAGGTCGTGGATCGTGATGACGCAGCGGGTCTTGTGGCGCAGGTGCTTCGGGAACGCCGCGAGCGGGATCATGTAGTTCGTCGAGTGGTACACGTCGGCGCCCAGCTTCTTCAACCGCCCGGCCATCTCCCACTGGCCGCGCAGCGCGAAGGGGCCGTAGGGCACGAGCCGCGCGTCGAAGTTGGGCGCCTTCTCGAGGTCGGCCCACTGCCGCATATGCTCGAGCGCGTCGGGCCGGTCGAACAACAGCATGTAGCTGTTCTCGCGGTCCGCCAGCGCCAGGTGCCGGATCAGCTCCTGGGTGTAGGTGCCGATGCCGGTCAGCTCTTCGAAGATCCAGCGCGCGTCGATGACGATCTTCACGGGAGACCCCTTTGCCCGGTATGGGGGTATGGGGGTGTGGGGGTGTGGGGGCAGCTCGCCCACACTCCCATACGCCCACACTCCCACACTCGGCACGTCATCATCACACAACTCCTCTATAAACGTTCCACGTCTTCCGTGCCGTTTCATTCCAGTCAAACCGCTTCACGTGCTCCAGCCCGCGCACGCGGAGCTGCTCGCACCGGCCGCGGTCGGCCAGGAGGGCGCCGACCCGCGCCGTCCATTCGTCCGTATCGAACGCTTCGACCAGCTCCGCGGCCCCGCCCAGCACCTCCGGAAGGGAGCCGGCGGACGACGCGATGACCGGCGTGCCGCAGGCCATGGCCTCCAGCGGCGTGAACCCGAAGCCCTCGTAGAACGACGGGAACACGAACAGCTCGGCCCCGGCGTACAGCGCGGGCAAGTCCTCCTCGTCCACGTACTCGAGGTAACGGATCCGCTCGCGCCGCGGTGAAACCTGCATCCGCTGGAGAATCGGCTCGTACTTCCAGCCGCGCATGCCCGCGATGACGAGATCGCCGTCGAACCCGCCCAGCTTCTCGAACACCTCGACCAGGAACGGTACGTTCTTGCGCGGCTCGAGCGTGCCGACCAGCAGCAGGTAGGGGCGGGCCAGGCTGTGTCGCGAGCGCACCTCGCGGACGGCCTCGCCGGCGGGGCGGCGCAGGTCGCCGGGCAGGCCGAGCAGGACCGGGTGGAGCTTCTCGCGCGGCGCCTTCAGAAGGGTCTCGATCTCCATCGCGGAGAAGACCGAGTCGGTGATGATCGCGTCGGCGCGCCGCACCGTGTCGCGGATCTTTGCGTTCAGGTAGCGCAGGTTTTTCTCCTCGGTCGTCTCGGGATGGCGCAGGAACGAGGTGTCGTGGATCGTGACCACGGACTTGCCCCGCGTGAGCGGGGGCAGGATGAAGTTCGGGAAGTGGTAGACGTCGGCCGGGCCCGCGAGCCAGTCGAACGGCGGCCAGCCGATCTCCTTCCAGGCCTTCTGGACCACGCGCCCGGGACACCAGCGCACGGCCTTCTGGCCCGCCCCGGCCACGGGGAACGGCGTCCCCTTGCGCTGGAAATCGAAGTAGAAGAGCGCCAGCTCATCGTCGCCCGCGAGCGCGCCGAGGTGTTCCACCAGCGCCTTGGTGTAGCGCCCGACGCCCGCGCGCTGGGCGATCGCCGCCTGGATATCGATGCAGACTTTCATGTTTGCGCCATTCCGCTGCCATTGTAGGGGGCGGGGTGGTGTCCGCAAGCGTGAAGGATCGCGCATCCGCCTTCGCCGGGCCTTCCGCCGTCGCCCTGCGGGCTATGGCGGACAAGTCGGCGGGACAAGAAGGCGCGAAGACGCCAAGCTTTTGATTGTACGCGGATCCTGGGTTGCCGACCGGCCGCAAGGGATTGCGGCCCTCCACATCGTCGACTCAACATTTGGAGGGCGCCAATCCTTTGGCGCCGCGATCGCCGAGGCTTGCCATTCCCTGTTGCTCGGATATGTTCTCCCGCAACATGCAAAAGCAGTTCGAGAACCTCCGGGCGAGCGAGCTGTACTGCCCGCGCTGCCGCGCCGCGCAGCCGGTGCGGGAGAAGCTGCTGCTCATCCTGCCGCACGGCGAGCTGCACGACTACCGCTGTGTCACCTGCGGCGAATCCCTGGGCACGAGAGAGGTCAAACAACCTCCGGTGCCCGCCCGCGTTCCGCCCCGCCGGATGTAGGACCGGCTTCCCCCGTGCGCGCCAGCGGCGCGGGGGAAGCCGGTGTGAATTACCCCCCGCACCGCCTCCCCTCGCCGGGCGCGGGGAAGGCGGTCCTACAAGCTGGGAGGACGGTTCGTCAACGTATCGTCAAGGCAGAGAAAACATAATTGTCAATGTGACGCGTTGCGCGAACGAGAGGGCGCGGAGCTGCCGATCCTTGGAAGAACGGACCTAGAACGGATCGAACAATTCGTTATCCGGGCCGCCGAACCAGCCGATGTTCCAGGACTCGAACCCACCGGCTGTCTCCGACAGCGTCATGCGCTCGGCGGAGACATGGCCGTCGCACCACACCACGTTGGCCCCGCCGCCGTGCCGGAAGTGGATGGACGGGTCGGCGACGTAGGTTTCGAGGGGCTGCCGGTCCGCGATGTGCCGGTACGGCTCGGCGAAGGAGTACTCGATCAGGCGCGTGACGCCGTCCTCGCTCTGGGGAAACGCGGCGTCCGCGAACATGACGGTGCGGGCCGGCTGCCGGATGCTTCCGGGCGACATGCCGCGCGCGGCGCCCTGGATCGAGCCGTAGAGGTAGCTCTGCGACCCGACCCCGTAGGCGTTGTAACCGTAGCCGCCGACATCTTGCCCGTCCCGAATGCCCTGCCCAATGGCCATCAGGCCTACCGAATTGCTCTGAGTTGAATGCGTCCATTTTTCTCTCGCTATGCCTGCCACGTCTTGCCATACAAAGGGTGGTTTCCACGTTTGTTGGAAACCGTGATCTCTGAAAGAACATTTTGGCGTTACGGCAGTAATCGTTTCTATCGAAAACCGCGAATCTTCCGTTCCTGAAACGGCACTGACGGGAACGCGCCCCATATGGGGCGCGGCTCCTTGTCTTGTGTTTCAGGAAAGGGGCTTCGCGGTCCCTCGATAGAGGCATGAGCTTGGAGTTCGCGCCTCATTTTTTTGTCCGCACTCTGATGCAGGGTTTGGCGCACTCCTACGAGGAACGACTGTGACGCAGGAGCAAGGAGGGAGGGGTGCCGTGAATCAAGTCACGAGGATCAGACGGGGGATATTATTGACCGTCGCTGCGCTTGTGGTGAAGTCTTTGACGGCGTCGGCGACGTTTGCCCAGGGCTTGAGGGTTGTCGGCGAGATAAACCCTACGAACGAAGCGCATTTCCGGCTGAGTCTGCAAGACGCCTTTCCCACCAGCGCCTACACCTACGTTCTCTCGACTTCGCTTGTCCCCCATGCCTGGGGCGACGAGGCCGTGCGGCTCGGAGAGACAAGCCGCGTGCTGTTCGTCTTCTCCATGACGAACAACAGCGCGGCCTTCTTCCGGGCGCGCGAGTCATCGGAGGAGGACTTTGACGCAGATGGCCTGTCAAACCTGCGGGAGTTCGAGCTTGGAACAGATGCGGAGAATCTGGACACCGACGGCGACGGTTTGGCGGACGGATGGGAGGTCGGATATGGAATCGATCCACTGTCCAGTGCGGGGAACGATGGCGCTGACGGTGATCCAGATGGCGATAGCCTCACGAATGCGGAAGAGTGCAACCTGGGCACAAATCCGAAGGTCGAAAACGAAGTGCAGGTGCTCGGCCCCGCCGACGTTACCTTGGAATGCCGCAGCATAGAAACCAGGAGAAGCAAGTGTGGGTTTGCGGAGTATACCGATCCGAGCGATCCGCCGAAGTTCTACTTGCACGAGGTATTTCACGAGGACTATGAGACCACGTCGCCGAACCAACAGCCGGCCAGAGAGTTTCACACCCACATGGAGACATCGATAGATGCCGCAACATGTGCGGAAGATACCTACTGGACACATACCTCGAAACGCACAACATGGGATCCGGAGACGGAGGAGTACTATTGCGCGATCGACTACTCTGTGGGCACAGACCGACTCCCCTATCCCAGCACCAATTACATGGACACCGTAGTTGTGGAGAAGACAGCGATCTTCTGCTCGTTCGACTTTACGCACCCGGAGCCCTTCTCGATCCTCACCTGCGAGGGACCCGGTTGGGGCACATACTACACGCACCACTCATGGACCGCCGCTCTTTCGAATGAGTACGACACGCCCGCGCTGCTTGCGAATGCCGTTGCGGACCTTGATCGTTGCGGTGGACTTGCTGCCATTGAATGGAATACTGGCGTTGCAAATGAATTCCCGTTGGGCGTTGAGTGTGCGGAGCTTGGGTCCTCTTGTGCGGCGTTGCGGGATTTGGCCACGAACGAACTCTCCGCGGCCCTGAGAAGAATCCAGTATCGGTATCGGTTCAGTGGTGACGAGGGTGTCATCTACAGGATGTCATGGGCGCACCGTTTTATCCCCGAAGTTGGGCCGACCCAAGTCGTCGACATCGGCACAATGAATATGGTTGGATCAGGCAGCACCCAGTACATTGACAGCGCAGCTTTCGTAATCGATCCGCCCGCGACGGATGGGACTGTCGAGCCACTTGTCGTCAAGGTGGAGATTGTTGGGCCCGACAAGACAAGCACTTGGCCGTGCACGTGCGATCAATCCAGAGTCATCATTGGCGCCCGGATTGTGCCCGCTCTTCCGAATCAGACAATCGAGTGGTCGTTCGTTGGAGACTCGTTGGGTGCAACCATAACCGAAGGTTATCCTATTGGGGGGAACTTCCCGACGCCACCTCCTGGCGCTGACTTCTACGCGACAGTCAGGCCCGGGTCGGAACGCACAGGTCAGCTGACCGTTCGCGCGAAGATTGCCGGCACCAGTTGCCATTCAGACACCGTGATCTTGGTCCGAGCAGTCCCCACCGGAATCCAGCAGACTATGCAGAATCTGACGCCGCCCCCCAGCTCGCCATACACGGCGTACTACAAACACCGTTTCTATTCGTCTGGCGGAAGTCTGAACGGCGTGGAGATCTTCGAGAGAGTTGTGATTGCTCAGGATCCTTTCCAATCCAGCGGGTTCCCGATCAACTATGGGGACACCGACCCTTGGACACTCGACTCCGACGGCCTGATGGATGAATGGGATGAGATCAGGGATGCCTGGAATGCTGACCTGCGCGACCTCAATCGCTGGCTGCCCACGCCCTGCCACTCTGGCCTGCCTGTCGTCATGAGCACTCCCCAGAGTTTTGCCTGGAGATGCCTTCTTTGCCTCGAATACAACGAATTCGATACCCACGATATCCATAGCGGATTCAATGCGGCCTATGACTTCAGTTCGTGCGGCAGTCTTGACAATCCAGAGTACGTGATTGTCAACAACGGTTCTGACCATCAGGACGAATACCAATCTACGCCATTTCCTGTTTTGGGTGACGCCACAGTCATGCCGGCGTCAATCCCTGCGGATGGCACGAACACAGCGCTTGTCACTGTGGACTGCTGCTGGATCGACTCGCCGCAGGGACGATCCCCACCGCAGCAATGGTCGTGGGTCGCGGGTCAAGACCCGCTAGGTTGTTCCTACCAGGTCCTGAGCCCTTGCTCTGCCACGATCACGGCGGGGACGACGACCGGCCAGGTCGCGATTGGGCTCTACGCCGATTGGCAGTGCAACTACGAGACCGCCGTCGTCACGCTCACATCACCATAGGAGACCGGAAGAATGAGAACTCTCGCTCGCCATCTGGCAAACCCAGCGGTATGTCTGGCATATGCCCTCTCCCTTTCCGCCTTTGCCGTTGCAGGGGGATCGGGTTCTGAAAACGTTCTTCACACGAAAGTCTCTCTCTTTTCGTCTCAAAGCGCTTCTCTCGAGCAAATTTGCGATGACCTCAGAAAACAGGGCATCTTGGTAGGCTTGGAGGTTGACGTGGATCCCTTTTCCGTCCCGTTTGGAGACTACACGCCAGAAGCGCGCAAGAAAGTTTCTCTTGCTCTTGAAAGCAACAACACATTGGGAGCGGTGCTGCACGGCGTCGTTCAGAGCTATCCTTCTTATACTTGGCATATTGCCGAGAACTCTGCTTTCGTTCACATCTTGCCAAGAACAAACGCCCTTTGCATGAATCGACTTTCGCCGTATTCGGTCACCAATGCTTCGCTGAGGGATATCTTCCACGGCCCTCGGACAGGCCTCAGCGACCTCAAAATCTCGCTTGTTGGGCGCGGGCGGTCCAGGCCCGTTTATCATGCAATCTTCATCGATCTGCCTTTCCCCGGTGGAACGCTGAGGGATTTTCTCGATCTGGTGTGCGCCCAGGTCGGGGGCCAGACGTCGTGGACGCTGGCTCAAGGAACCGGCGATTCAACTGTGCAGTTCCACTTCATGCAACCGGCACATCTGCTGGGGACATACAGGCCGAATGACTATTGGTGGCTGGCGCCAGAGGCGCAGCTAGCTAAGGCGCGAGAGCAGCTGAGCAAGGCGCCCGACGATCATGAACGAATCGAGGCTTTGAAGAAGATCGCGTCTCTGACTGACAACCCAGCCGAAGTGTCCAGATGCTATGACCAGGCCATCGGGCTCGCCACTTCCGATGAGGAGAAGTGGTGGCTAGAAGCGAGCAGACTCGCTACGTTATACCCCCCAGGACGGAAGTCGGAAGAAGCGATCGTTCTGTACCAGGAGTTACTTCAGAACTGCCCATTCGACAATGTCGTGCTATTCGCCGTATCAGACGCTGCTCATCATTACCGCGTGCTCGGGCGACCGGAAGATGGTGCGGCAATGCTGAAGAGCGCGTACCACAAGTATCCTTCGGCCGCCAAATCGATCCGCGAGACAATGACGCGGCAGTTTCCTGAACACCTCAGGGAACTGCCCGAGGTTGACGAGCCATCTGAGTCGCAAGCGCACCCTGAAGCCTTCTTCAACAGCCCACCAAGCAATAGGTAGCGGCACGCGGCGATAACTCCTCCGAGAGAGGTCCGGACGACCGTGGGGGGTCTGTTGGGCAAACGGAGGTGGCAGTCCGCACTTGAGGGCTTGGGATCGGCTAAGTTGATGCTTGCCAAATAGCTGCCTCAAAACGGATCAAACAGATCGTTGTTCTCACCGCCGAACCAGCCGATGTTCCAGGACTCGAACCCGCCAGCGCTCTTCGAGAACGTCATGTCCTGGCAGGAAACATGGCCGTCGCACCACACAACGTTCGCACCGCCGCGGTGGCGGAAGTGGATGGACGGGTCGGCAACGTAGCTCTGCTTCAAAGGCAGCTTGTCGGACAAGTGGCGGTACGCTTCAGCGAATGAGTATTCGATGAGATACTTCCTCCCCGCGCTGCTTTTGGGGAAGGCGGTGTCGCAGAACATCACCGTTTGCGCGGGGTGACGGATGCTGCCGGGCGGCATTCCTCGCGCCGAGCCTTCTTCATTGAAGCCATACTCATAGGCGCGGGACCCCACACCGCGGTCATTGTAGCCATACCCACCGCACGCCGACTCGAACGCGTCATACGCCGTGTTGGTCTCGACGTTACGCAGCGTCGGGCACCGCCGGATTTCCCTTCCCTCCCGGAGGTAGGGTGCCAGCGGGCTGCATTCCCAGTTGAATGGTTCGGCAGCCGATGTTCGAACACCGTGCCACCGTTTGACGTTCACCGTGCCCATCGCGCTGCCGTGCATGTCTTCCGCCGCTGCAACATAGTGCCCGTGCTCTGCGGCATACAGCATATTCACCGTGTGAAGCTGGCGCAGGTTGTTGGCGCAGGTCAACCGGTCCGCCGCGGCGCGGGCCGAGGTGAGCGCGGGCATGAGCAGCGCCGCGAGGACCGTGACGATGGCAATCACCACCAACAGCTCGATGAGCGTGAAGCCCGGGCGGCAGGGGCGCAAGATGCCACGGGCTTGCCCCGTGGTCCTCACGCTGGATCCGCCAACATACGGGAGCGTCCCCCTCCACCCCAGAGCGCGCTCAGAGCGAACAAAGACGAGGCGTCTGGTCTCGCTCAGGGCGCGCTCTGAGAGGGGGTGGTTCCGGTGGGTGGGAGCCCAGCGTAAGCCTCCACGGGGCAAGCCCGTGGCATTCCGTGCCGCAGAATTTCCAAACCTTGGAAAAACCGGCCGCGTTTTTTCCAAGGTTTGGAAAAATCGCCGCGAAAACTTCGCGCGTGAGGCCACGTTGCCGCGGCCTATCGCGTGACCGCGTAGAGGCGCGGTATGCGACTCGCACGCGGCGCGGCTCACGTGGCAAGGTTTGGAAATCCTCACGTCACAGTCCTCCCGGGCGAGTCTCGATGTAGCGATACATCCGTACGGCTGCGGTCGCATCGGCCAGGCTGTGCCAGGCTTTGTCTCCCGCGATGGGCGGGCCGAGATCCGCCCATCCGCCGAGCCCGTCGGCATACTGGATTTGATAGGTCGAGCCGGTGGCCGCATACCACGTCATCTCAGGATACCCGCTGCCGACGGTGATGCTGAGCCCTGCGGCGTTGATCACTCCGACCGCGCGCAGGTCGAACCCATCCGTGGTGGCGACGGGCGCGGGGTTCGGAAAGCCCAGGTCGTGGTCGTAGTACGGGTCCAGGATCGCGCGGCCGACGGAGTCGCTCGTGCTGCCGTCGCCGACGACGTCCGTGAGACGGACATAATGGATGGCGTTCAAGTCCACTTGGCCCGCGAGGACGTCGGGATGGTTCGTCAGCACGGAAAGATCGAACGGCGTCCCGTACTCGATGCGGTGCTTGCCGGCGACGCGGTCGAGGAGGGTCACGTCCTGGCTCGTGAAGCGATCCTGGCTGAGATTGTTGAAGGCGTGGAGGACGCCGGTGTTGAGGCACTGGACCGGAAAGCGGGCCCAGTGCGAAGTCTCGCTCGCGACGTCCACGAAGGCGAGTTCCGCGAAGGTGTAATGGCTGGTGGAGCCTTCGCGCGAGGTGCCGGTCCAGTCGGACGCGTCGCGAAAAGCGTTTTCGAAGACGGCGAAGTCGGGGCCGGGTCCGTTCCAGATGGGCATGTCGAAGGTGAGCTTGATGGAACCGCCGTTGCCGAGGGAAAGCACGTGGCGCGTCGCGCCGTCCAGCGTGAAAACGCCTGGACGGCCGACGATCGCGTTGCTGACCGCGCAGAACAGGCCGTTGTCGTCGTGGGCGTAGCCGCCGCTGGACGGGTTGGGCTGCGTGAATTCGAGATAGCCGCTGATCCAGCCGCGGAACACGGTGGCCGTCGGCGAGACGCCGTCGGATTCGGACGCGAACGGCCCGGCGACCGCCGCGGATCCGGCCAGCAGGATGCCGGCGGCCAAGGCGAAAGCGAGAAGGCGGGAGAAGCGCCGCATAGTCTGAGCCGCGACAGCGGCTCCTTTGGAGTGCGGCACTGCAGTGCCGCCTTGGGGGCCTAAGCGAAGCTTAGGCAGGGTGGCGGATGCAGCATGGGCCGGCCAGAATCGCAAGACGCGCGTCGTCTGGCCGGCACCGCTGGAAGGCGGCAGTGAGACTGCCGCACTCCGAAGGAATTTCTCCGGCTTCATCTCCACCCCTGAGTCCCGGATGAAGCCGGAGAAATTCATGCCGAGTTTCAGAACCTGCGTGTCCATGCCACCATCCTGTCAATTACCTGCCAAACTTCGGGCTGGAAAGGCCCGGGGCACTTGATAGACGGCCCTCCTGAACAGCAGCACGCCCAGGCCGAGCGTGGCGAGAACGAGCGTGGACGGTTCCGGGATGGCGAACTCGGAGGCGAGGGCGTAACCGTAGTACTGCGCCGTGTCGCCCGAGTACGGGTTGGCCTGGTTCAGGTACGCCACGTAGTGCGTGCCCTCACGCGTGAACGCGGCCACCTTGTAGTTGACGTTGGCGAGGCCGGGGATGTACGTGAACTCCTGGTCGAGGTCGGGGTTGTAGACCTTGAGCCCGTCGTGCTGCCAGCCCGCGGCCCAGATGCGGCCGAGGCCGTCCACCGCGAGCGAGCCGATGTCGCCGCCGTCGCCGAAGTCGTGGATGAGTTCGCCGTCCGTAATGGCCAGGGCCGAGCCGGCAATGGCGGCGTCGAGCTGCGCCAGCGTGAAGCGATAAACGCGCCCGTCGTCGTTGTCGCCGACGTAGAGGTCCCCGCCCGCGTCGATGGTGAAACCGCAGCTCCAGACGGAGATGTCGTCGATGACGATCTTGTTCACGCTGCCGTCGAGTGTGAGGTAGCGCAGGCCGTGATGGTCGCCGCCGGCGCCGGTGTCGCCGCCGCCGGTGAAGAGGCTGTTGTCGTTGCGGAAGACACCGTGGAAGTTCTGGAGCGTGACGCCGACATTCGTGAACCCGGGCGAGGCGGTGAGGGAAGGGTCAAACTGGTACACGGCGCTGGCGCCCCAGCCGCCGTAGCCGAGGGCGGCGAGGGTCGCGTGGCGCACGGCGATGAAGGAGGGATCCATGCCGACGGGCTCGTCGCTGAACGCGGTGTAGGCGCCGCCGCCCCACGTATCCTGCACGTAGAGATTGCCGGTTTCGGCGAAGAGGTAGCGCCCGTCGGGCAGGTGCGCGAGCGCGGTACTGCCGAAAGCCTGCGACAGGTTGGGCAGCGGGAGTTCGATCCACGATGCGCGCGCATTGACGCAGGCCAGCAGGGCGGCGCTTGCGAGGGCGACGGCAAAATGTCTCTTCGGTGACACGGTCATCTCCTGCCCCTCACGCGGGGGCGGTGCCGTTTCCCGGCGCGGCAGGAGGACCGCAACAAAAAAGCCTTCGGTTCTCCCGTGAGGAGAATGAAGGCTCGATGCCCGTTCTCCTCCCTCGCGAAAGAGAAACAGCGTTAAGCGTGCAGCACGTCTTCTGGCTTACGGCATTCGATCCGGCTCCTCGCCTTCCCCTGACGCGTCAGAGTGGCGTAATGAGGCCCGGCAGCCGATTCACAGCGGCGCGACCGCGTCCGATTCGCACGGACTTCCGTTTGCTGCGCGCACACGTTCGGATCAATGAACTGTCTCGACGGTAGGAAGGAAGGGTGTCGAGTGTCAAGTGCCGAGTGTCGAGAGGAAGCAAGCAGTGTTTGATTTGCGTGTCCAGTTGGTGCTTATCTTCTTACTGATCACTGGTTACTGAGATGGATCCTGGCCTCTACATCGTCGGCACGCCGATCGGGAATCTCGGCGACATCACGTTCCGGGCGGTCGAGACGCTGAAAGCCGCGGACGTGATCCTGGCGGAGGACACGCGCCACACGCGAAAGCTCCTGGCGCGCTACGACATCCACGCCCCGATGTTGAGCTGTCACCGTTTCAACGAGGCGGCGCGCGCGGAGAAGGCGCTCGAGGCGATCCGGGCCGGCCGGGCGGTAGCGCTGGTGACGGATTCGGGCATGCCGGGCATTTCCGACCCCGGCGCGCGGGTGGTGGCCGCCTGCCGCGCGGCGGGTTTTCCCGTCACGGCGATCCCGGGGCCGACCGCGGTGGCGACGGCGGTCGCGCTGAGCGGCATGGGGGGGCGGGGCTACCATTTCGAGGGGTTCCTGCCGCACAAGAGTGGGGCGCGCAAGCGCCGGCTGGGCGAGTTGGCCGCGGAGGAACAGCCGGTCGTGCTGTTCGAGTCGCCGTACCGCCTGCTGAAACTGATGACCGAGATCGAGGAGGTCATGGGGCCGCGGCGCGTGTTCCTGGGGCGCGAGCTGACCAAGCAGTTCGAGGAGTGCATCGAGGGGGCTCCGGCCGACGTGCGCGCGGCGTTCGCGGGTCGCACGGTCAAGGGCGAACAGGTCGTCGTGATCGCGCCCGCGGAGCGGCGGGCACGCCCGGCGATGATTGACACGGCGGAAGGCGGGTGCTAGGTTGCGCCATAGTATCAAGGAACAGGCAACCAGGCTTCACACCATGTCCACTAGGCGCGCGGCGTTAGCAGCGGTTCTCGTTTTCCTCGTGTATTGTCCGGCGGTCCCGGCGCAGTTTGCCGGCGGGGCGCGGATCCTGGGCGTCGAACGGCGCGAGGAGCAGTTGGCATCACGCAACCCGATGTACCGGCGCATGCCGAAGTTCGCGGCTACGTCCGACAAGCCGGTGCGGGAGATCTATGACGTACACTGGGCGCCGCCGCCGGCGGGGCTCGACGCGGGCGCGGCGCTCGTGTTCGATTACGCGCAGGAGCGCGCGGACCAGGTCCAGTCGCTGACGATCCAGTATCCCTTTGTCGTCCGGAGCCAGAGGAAGGCGACCTTCATCATCTCCGAGCGCGCCGTGCTGGCCGCGGGCCGGGTGACGGCGTGGCGGGTGCGGCTGATGCAGGGACGTCGCATGGTGGCCGAGACGGCTTCCGGCGCCTGGAGGCCGTAGTCAAGATGCCCAACCCCGACCAGGACCAGGCTGCGGACAGGCTGCTCGTGGTCATCCACGGCGACACCGCGTTCGTGCGGCTCGAGGGGCGGGGCTCTTTCAAGATCAGTTCCGACATGAAGCAGTTCGGCGCCGCGGCGATCGAGCAGAAGGTCCGCCGGTTCGTATTCGACATGCGCCACTGCCTGGGGATGGACAGCACCTTCATGGGCGTCCTGGCCGGGATCGCGTTCCGCCTGCGGCAGAAGCTCAGCGGCGAGATGCTGATGGTCAACCTCTCCACCCGGACCCGCGGGCTGCTCGCGACGCTGGGGCTGGACCAGCTCATCCGCCCGTTCATGGCGGGCTCGACGCCGGCGGACCTGGAAGGCGTGCTGGGCAAGGAGCCGTTCGAGGTGCCCGAGTATCCGCCGCCGACGGAGCGGCAGCGGGCCGAGACCGTGCTGGAGGCCCACGAGGACCTGGTCCGGGCGGCCCCGGGCAACCTGCCGAAATTCAAGGATGTCATCACGTTTTTGCGGGACGACCTCAAGAAAACCGGCCCCGGCGGGGCGGCGAAGGACTGAACCAAATCTCGGTTGGCGATGAGCGGCGTCTACTTCATCTTCACTCACCTCCTGGAGCTTGCCCTGGTCGTCGGGCTCTGGCTGCTGATCATCCGCGTGCGCCGGCTGGCGGCGGAGCGCGACGCGCTGGTCCAGGAGAAGGAAGTGATCTTTGGCTTCGTGCACGACGTGGGCGAGGTGTTTTCGGATGCGGAGACCGCCGACCTGGACCTGATGCTCAAGCGGGTGCTGTTCTACGCGCTCAGGACGACGCGTGCGGGCGCCGGCGCGATCTTCCTCCCGGAGGCCGGCGGCGAGACGCTGCGTTCACGCGCGATCTCGGGGATCTTCCCGCCGCTGGAGGAGGGCGTGGACGTCGGGCTCGAACGCGCGGTGAGCAAGTCGCAGCACGTCGAGAACATCGTCAGGTCGCAGCGCATCCGCAAGGGCGCGGGGCTGATCGGCGAGGTGGCCGACCTCGGCGCGGCGATCCTGATCGAAGATGCCGAGCGCGACCCGCGCGTGCCGCACTACGACGAGGACTTTCTCAAGGTGCGCTCGATCCTGCTGGTCCCGATGCGGTTCCATCACCGGGTGCTGGGCGTGCTGGCGGTGGTGAACCGGGTGGACGGGCGGCCGTTCATCCAGGCCGATCTCAACCTGGTGCAGGCGCTGGCGGACCAGTCGTCGGTCGCGCTCCACTTCGCGGGGCTGCGGGAAACGCTCGAGCAGAAGCAGCGTATCGACCACGACCTCGACGTCGCGCGGCAGATCCAGATGTCGCTGCTCCCGAAGGAAATCCCGCGCGTGCCGGGGTGCGAGCTGGCGGCGTTCGACTACCCGGCGCTCGAGGTCGGGGGCGACTACTACGATTTCGTTCCGGTGGACGACCACCGCGTCGGCATTGCGATCGCGGACGTGTCGGGCAAGGGCATCAGCGGGGCGATCATGATGTCGATCTGCCGCAGCGTCCTGCGGTCGCAGGCGCGCGGCTGCGCGAGCCCGCGCGAGGTCCTGATGGCGGTGAACCGCTTCATGCGCGAGGACATCGCCGAGGACATGTTCGTGAGCATGCTCTACATGGTGCTGAACACGGAGACGCGCAAGCTGACGGTGGCGCGCGCCGGCCAC